>NZ_JBHIMQ010000007.1:0-104162 GCF_042194225.1 Bartonella sp. MR110HLJHH
CCGATAGCGATGGAAGAGAAGCTTCGTTTTGCTATTCGTGAAGGTGGTCGTACTGTTGGTGCCGGTATCGTCTCTAAGATCATTGAATAAATAATGCTTGTTAAAGGGATGTTAAAAGTGTTTTAGTTTTGAGAGTTAGGGGTATAGCTCAGTTGGTAGAGCGGCGGTCTCCAAAACCGCAGGTCGCGGGTTCAAGTCCTGCTGCCCCTGCCAAAGGGGAATAGAATTTTACATATAAGGGAGTGGATTTTGCTGCCTTTTTCGCTTTTTTTGATATAGGGCTTGTTTTTTTGTGTATGAAACGGTATTGAATAAAAAGTGAGGAAATTGCATAAGTCTGAAAGTTGGCTTTTGCATTTCTTTCTGTTTATTTTTTTGTATAAAACACAATAGGGCTAGAGAGAGTATAGTGTGACGATGGCATCTAAAACCAATCCGATTACCTTTTTGAAGCAGGTTTATGCAGAAACAATTAAAGTGAAATGGCCTACACGTCGTGAGACGGTTATTTCTACTGTTATGGTTTTGTTGGTAACTGCGTTGGCTTCAGCTTTCTTTTTTATTGTGGATCAGGTTATGAATTTTGGTGTTTGGCGGGTTATTGATCTTCTGAAATATCTTTTTAGTTGAGAATGTAAGGAAGTGTGACTGTGGCAGCTCGTTGGTATATTGTTCAGGCATATTCAAATTTTGAAAAGAAAGTAGCGGAAGCTATTGATAAGGAAGCAAAGCAAAAAGGACTTGATCATCTTTTTGAAAAGATTTTTGTTCCAACAGAGCGTGTTGTAGAGGTTCGTCGTGGACGTAAAGTTGATGCTGAGCGGAAATTTTTTCCTGGTTATGTTCTTGTTCGTGCTGAGTTAACAGATGAAGTTTATCATCTTATTAAGAATACGCCTAAAGTGACAGGTTTTTTAGGATCGGATGCGCGTCCTGTTCCCATTTCTGATCGAGAGGTTGAGCAAATTCTCAAACAAGTTCAAGAAAGGGTTGAGTCTCCAAAGTCTTCTGTATTGTTTGAGGTTGGAGAGCAGGTTCGTGTTGCTGATGGTCCTTTTGTTTCGTTTAATGGAATTGTTCAAGAGGTTGAAGAAGAGCGCTCTCGTCTTAAGGTTGAAGTGCTTATTTTTGGGCGTCCTACGCCTGTTGATTTGGAATTTGGTCAGGTTGAAAAACTCTGATTAAACTTAGAGTAGTTTTAATTACTTTAAGGAAGGAGTGGGAGGTGATTTATGGCTTTTGTCGGCTTAATGATCCGAACCACGTGACTGCGGCGGGTAATGGGCAAGATAAATTGTCAGTATACCAGTGAAATTAAAGGCAGATTGTTATGGCAAAAAAAAGTATAGGTCAGCTTAAGTTGCAGGTTCCTGCAGGAGCTGCTACTCCATCTCCACCGATTGGTCCAGCTCTTGGGCAACGCGGTATTAATATCATGGAATTTTGTAAGGCGTTTAATGCAGCTACACAAGAAATGGAAAAGGGAGCACCGATTCCAGTTGTTATTACGTATTACCAAGATAAGTCTTTCACATTTTCTCTCAAGACGCCTCCTGTATCATTCTTTTTAAAGAAGGAAGCAAACCTGAAATCTGGTTCAAAAGAGCCTGGTAAAGTGTCTGTAGGAAGCATTTCTCGCGATAAAATTCGTTCGATTGCGGAATCAAAAATGAAAGATCTTAATGCGAATGACATTGAGGCAGCAATGCGTATGGTTGAAGGTTCTGCTCGCTCGATGGGCTTGGAAGTGGTGGGCTAATATTATGGCAAAAGTAGCAAAAAGAATAAAAAATATCCGAAAAGATATTGATTTTAATGAACTTTACGCTTTAAAAGATGCCGTTTCAATGGTTAAGGAGCGTGCGGTTGCTAAGTTTGATGAAACAATCGAAATTTCAATGAACTTGGGTGTTGATCCTCGTCATGCTGATCAAATGGTTCGAGGAGTTGCTCATTTGCCTAATGGAACAGGAAGAAATATTCGTGTTGCCGTTTTTGCTCGTGGGGATAAGGCTGAGGAAGCTAAGGCGGCAGGAGCTGATATTGTAGGGGCTGAAGATTTGTTTGAAAGCATTAATGGAGGGACTATAGACTTCGATCGTTGTATTGCAACACCAGACATGATGCCTCTTGTTGGTCGTCTTGGTAAGATTCTTGGTCCGCGGAGTTTGATGCCGAATCCGAAAGTTGGTACTGTAACACTTGATGTTGCCGGTGCTGTCAAAGCTTCTAAAGGTGGTGCTGTTGAGTTTCGTGTGGAAAAAGCTGGTATTGTGCATGCTGGTATTGGTAAGGCTTCTTTTGGTGTTGAAAAAATCGTAGAAAATATAAAGGCCTTTGCAAGTGCAGTTATTAAAGCCAAACCGCAAGGTGCAAAAGGTGAGTATATTAAGCGCGTTGCTGTTTCTTCGACTATGGGAATTGGTGTTAAAGTTGATCCAGCAACGGTTCGTTCAGAGCTAGTGTAAGCTGATTTATAATTTTATTTTGGGGTATGTGAATATCAAAATTGTATTTAAAATGCTGGTTTTGATCAGCATTTAGCTATCTAAGCTTTATAGGGCTTAGGTTATACCGGAAGAAATTCCGGAATATCCTGTCCGAGATTGTAGGTGATGCTTTTAAGTATCTTAATCAAAAAAAACCTGCATGAGACTGGGGTAAAAACTGAGAGTTAAAAGACTTAAAGGGTTTGAGCCAAGGTTGCCTTTGATCGTTATGCGTGAAAAAGGGGACAGGATCCTCATCGGTGACATGAAGTATTTTATGTTATCAAAGGTAACCAACAGGTTTGTTTTAAGCAAATCTGTTAAATGGAGAGAGACAGTGAATAGAGCGGAGAAACGCGAATTTGTTACATGGCTTAACGAGGCTTTTCGAAAGTCTGGTTCTGTTGTTGTTGCACATTATTCCGGTCTGACAGTTTCACAGATGAATGATCTACGTTCGAAAATGGGTGAAGCTGGCGGTGCCGTTAAAGTCGCCAAAAACCGTCTTGCTAAAATCGCTCTTCAGGGCACGGAATCTGAATCGATAGTGGGTTTGTTTACTGGACAAACACTTATTGCTTATTCAGAAGATCCAATCACAGCACCGAAAGTTGCTGTTGATTTTGCGAAAAGCAATGACAAATTTGTCATCCTTGGCGGTTCAATGGGTGCAACAAGTTTAACTGTAGATGCTGTGAAGTCATTGGCTTCATTGCCTTCATTAAACGAGTTGCGTGCAAAACTTGTGGGTATGATTTCTACCCCTGCGACCCGTATTGCACAGGTTGTTAATGCTCCTGCTGGTCAGGTTGCACGTGTCATTGGAGCATATGCCCAGAAGGATAAGGCGGCTTAAGGCTGTTTGTATTCACGTTTATGGAAGGGCTTTAATGCTTTTCTGTTTTTTTGGATAAGATTTAATAATGGTTCAAATCTTTTAATTGAAGGAATTTAAAAATGGCTGATCTAGAGAAGATCGTAGAAGACCTTTCTAATCTAACCCTTTTGGAAGCCGCTGAGCTTTCTAAGTTACTTGAAGAGAAGTGGGGAGTTTCGGCTGCTGCTCCTGTAGCTGTCGCTGCTGTTGCTGGTGCTGCTGCTCCAGCTGCTGAAGAAAAAACAGAATTTGATGTTATTCTTGTTGAAGGTGGCGCGCAAAAAATTAATGTTATTAAGGAAGTTCGTGCTCTTACTGGACTTGGTCTTAAAGAAGCTAAAGATCTGGTTGAAGGGGCACCTAAGCCTATTAAAGAGGGTGCTTCTAAAGAAGAAGCAGAAAAAATTAAATCTCAACTTGAAGCTGCTGGTGCTAAAGTAGAACTTAAGTAAATTTAATTTTATCGGCGGGCATTTATGTTCGCCGATTTTCTTTCTCTTAATACAAAGAGGAAAAATAATGAGTAAAAAAAACTTTTCCCAACGGTTTCGTAACAATAATGGGATAGGTTTGCACTATCCGTCCCTTCATCATAGAGTCAAAAAGATAAATGGCTTATGTTGATGGGGAAAGTTAAAGATGCTCATTATTGAGTATCAAGTGAACTGGTCTGCATATGCAGGTTAATGATATAAGGCTTTCAAGGTTGGTCTACCTTGAAGAGTAAAGATCAAGGAGCGACGATGGCTCAGACTCACGCAATGATGTCTCAATTCAATGGTCGTAAGCGCGTACGCAAATTTTTTGGTAAGATTCCTGAAGTAGCAGAAATGCCGAATCTTATTGAGGTTCAAAAAGCGTCATACGATCAGTTTCTCATGGTTGAGGAACCGAAAGGTGGACGACCAGATGAAGGTTTGCAAGCTGTTTTTAAATCGGTTTTTCCTATTTCAGATTTTTCCGGTACAGCTATGCTTGAGTTTGTTGGTTATGAATTTGATTTACCGAAATTTGATGTTGAGGAGTGCCGTCAACGTGATTTAACTTATGCTGCCCCATTAAAGGTCATATTACGTTTGATTGTTTTTGATGTTGATGAGGATACTGGCTCCAAAGATATCAAAGACATTAAAGAGCAAGGCGTTTATATGGGTGATATGCCTTTAATGACGACGAATGGTACCTTTATTGTTAATGGTACGGAACGTGTTATTGTTTCGCAGATGCATCGTTCTCCTGGTGTCTTTTTTGACCATGATAAAGGAAAGTCCCATTCATCAGGAAAGCTTCTTTTTGCTGCTCGTGTTATTCCGTATCGTGGTTCTTGGCTTGATATTGAGTTTGATGCTAAGGACATCATTTATGCACGTATTGATCGACGGCGCAAGATTCCTGTTACTAGTCTTTTGATGGCACTGGGTATGGATGCGTCAGATATTTTATCGACGTTTTATGATAAAGTGCCTTATGAGCGTGATGGAGAAGGATGGCGAGTTCCTTATTCTGTTGATCGCTTTAAAGGAATGAAGCTCATTTCTGACCTTATAGATGCAGATAGTGGTGAAGTCGTCGCGGAGGCTGGTAAAAAATTAACAGTTCGTACTGCGAAGTCTTTGGCAGAAAAAGGACTTAAAGCGGTTAAAGTTAGTGAAGATGATTTATTAGGTTGTTATCTAGCCGAAGATATCGTCAATTACGAAACAGGTGAAATTTACCTTGAAGCTGGTGATGAAATTGACGAAAAAGTATTAAAAGTTTTGCTTGATGTTAGTGCTGATCAAATCAATATCCTTGATATTGATCACATGAATATTGGCGCTTATATCCGCAATACTTTAAAGGTGGATAAAAATGAAAGTCGGCAGGATGCGTTATTTGATATTTACCGAGTGATGCGTCCAGGTGAGCCCCCAACAATCGATACAGCAGAAGCAATGTTCCATTCATTGTTTTTTGATCCAGAGCGTTATGATCTTTCAGCCGTTGGGCGTGTTAAGATGAATTTGCGTATGGATCTTGATTGTCCAGATACAGTTCGCATTTTACGCCAAGAGGATATTCTCGCTGTTGTTAAGATGTTGGTTGAATTGCGTGATGGTCGTGGCGAAATTGATGATATTGATAATCTTGGCAACCGTCGCGTTCGTTCCGTTGGGGAGTTAATGGAAAATCAATATCGCATTGGTCTTCTTCGTATGGAGCGTGCGATAAAAGAGCGTATGTCATCGGTTGAAATTGATACAGTTATGCCACAGGATTTGATCAATGCAAAGCCTGCTGCAGCAGCAGTTCGTGAGTTTTTTGGGTCTTCGCAATTGTCGCAGTTTATGGATCAAACTAATCCATTGTCGGAGATTACCCATAAGCGCCGTCTTTCTGCTCTTGGTCCAGGTGGTTTGACTCGTGAACGTGCGGGTTTTGAAGTCCGTGACGTACATCCTACGCATTATGGTCGTATTTGTCCCATTGAAACACCAGAAGGCCCCAATATTGGTCTGATTAACTCCTTAGCAACATTTGCGCGAGTTAACAAATATGGCTTTATTGAAAGCCCATATCGAAAAATTGTTGATGGAAAAGTCACAAAAGAAGTTATTTATCTTTCAGCGATGGAAGAAGCAAAGCATTATGTCGCTCAAGCTAATTCGTCATTAGATAGTGAAGGTCGTTTTACAGAAGAGTTTGTTGTTTGCCGTCATGCTGGTGAAGTTTTAATGGCGCCGCGTGATCATGTTGATTTGATGGATGTTTCACCAAAACAGTTGGTTTCAGTTGCAGCAGCGCTTATTCCTTTTTTGGAAAATGATGATGCGAATCGTGCGCTTATGGGATCGAACATGCAGCGTCAGGCAGTTCCTCTTGTACGTGCTGAAGCGCCATTTGTTGGGACGGGAATGGAAGCCATTGTTGCGCGCGATTCAGGAGCTGCTGTGAGTGCAAAACGTAGTGGTGTTGTTGATCAAGTCGATGCTACCCGTATTGTTATCCGTGCAACAGAAGATTTAGATCCTTCAAAATCAGGCGTTGATATTTACCGCCTACAGAAATTTCAGCGTTCTAATCAGTCCACTTGTATTAATCAGCGTCCTCTTGTACATGTCGGTGATAGGGTAGAGAAAGGTGATATCATTGCAGATGGTCCATCCACGGATCTTGGTGATTTAGCTCTTGGGCGGAATGTTCTCGTAGCCTTTATGCCTTGGAATGGATACAATTATGAAGATTCTATTTTGTTATCCGAGCGCATTGTTGCTGATGATGTTTTTACTTCAATTCATATTGAGGAATTTGAAGTTGCAGCACGCGATACAAAACTTGGGCCTGAGGAAATTACGCGCGACATTCCTAATGTTGCGGAAGAAGCGTTAAGAAATCTTGATGAAGCTGGCATTATTTATATTGGTGCTGAAGTTCAACCAGGTGATATTTTAGTTGGAAAGATTACCCCAAAAGGTGAAAGTCCCATGACGCCGGAAGAAAAGCTTCTGCGTGCAATTTTTGGGGAAAAGGCATCCGATGTTCGTGATACTTCTATGCGTATGCCTCCTGGAACTTTTGGTACTGTTGTTGAAGTTCGCGTTTTTAATCGCCATGGCGTGGAAAAAGATGAACGTGCGATGGCAATTGAGCGTGAAGAAATTGAGCGTTTAGCAAAAGACCGTGATGATGAGCAGTCTATTCTTGATCGCAATGTTTATGCGCGCCTTACTGATATGTTGACAGGTAAAGTTGCTGTAGAAGGTCCGAAAGGCTTTTCGGGCAGCAAAAAGCTTGATAGTACAGTAATGGGGCATTATCCACGATCCCAGTGGTGGCAATTTGCTGTTGAGGATGAAAAGCTTCAAAATGAAATTGAAGCTTTGCGCAAGCAATATGATGAATCAAAAGAAGCATTACAACGTCGCTTTATGGATAAAGTTGAAAAGGTCCAAAGAGGTGATGAAATGCCTCCTGGTGTCATGAAAATGGTGAAGGTTTTTGTGGCTGTGAAGCGCAAAATCCAACCAGGTGATAAGATGGCAGGACGTCACGGGAATAAGGGTGTTGTTTCACGTATTCTTCCCGTAGAAGATATGCCATTTCTTGAAGATGGGACTCATGCTGATATCGTCTTGAATCCGCTTGGTGTGCCTAGTCGTATGAATGTTGGACAAATTCTTGAGACGCATCTTGGTTGGGCATGTGCGGGGATGGGCAAGAAGATTGGTGATTTGTTAGAATTGTATCAAGAGACTGGGGATATATTGCCGTTGCGTCAGCGTATTGAAAATCTTATGCCTGATGATAATCAAAATGAACCAGTCCGTCAGTATGATAATGAAAGCCTTTACAAATTGGCATTACAGATGAAGAAAGGGGTTTCAATTGCAACGCCTGTTTTTGATGGAGCACATGAGTCTGATATTAACATGATGCTGGAGGACGCAGGCTTAGATAGTTCAGGGCAGGTTACGCTTTATGATGGTCGTACTGGAGAGCCTTTTGATCGTCCAGTAACGGTAGGATATATTTACATGTTGAAATTGCATCACCTTGTTGATGATAAGATTCATGCACGTTCTATTGGTCCCTATTCACTTGTTACGCAGCAGCCATTAGGAGGTAAGGCACAGTTTGGTGGTCAGCGTTTTGGTGAAATGGAGGTTTGGGCACTTGAAGCTTATGGTGCTGCATATACTTTGCAGGAGATGCTAACAGTAAAATCAGATGATGTGGCTGGTCGAACGAAAGTCTATGAGGCAATTGTGCGTGGTGATGATACATTTGAGGCGGGTATACCCGAAAGCTTTAATGTGTTGGTAAAAGAAATGCGCTCACTTGCTCTTAATGTGGAGCTTGATGATGCGCGCGAATTTATTGCACAGCGGGCATTGTCTGATACAGCAGAATAATAATTCAAGGAGCGCAGTAGAAAAAGACTGCGCTCTGATTGCTTTAAGAGTTTCAATAACCTTATTAAGGTTATACAGGTCATTTTTAAAAGTAAATGTATTTTAAAGAAGATCTGTTATAAAAAAATGAGATATTACAACAGGTTCTAAGAATCTTTGAAGGAGAACAGCATGAACCACGAGGTCATGAATCTTTTCAATCCTCAAGCGCCAGCGCAGACATTTGACTCTATTCGCATTTCTATTGCGAGTCCTGAGAAAATTTTGTCCTGGTCGTATGGTGAGATTAAGAAGCCTGAGACTATTAATTATAGGACTTTTAAACCAGAGCGTGATGGTCTTTTTTGTGCACGTATATTTGGCCCTATTAAAGACTATGAATGTCTATGTGGCAAATATAAACGCATGAAGTATAAGGGCATTATTTGTGAAAAATGCGGTGTAGAGGTTACTCTTTCGCGCGTACGTCGTGAGCGTATGGGGCATATTGAACTTGCGGCACCTGTTGCGCATATATGGTTTCTTAAATCATTACCAGGTCGTATTTCTACACTTTTAGATTTAACTTTAAAAGATATTGAGCGGGTTCTTTATTTTGAGAATTATATTGTAACCGAACCAGGATTGACATCTCTTAAGCTCCATCAGCTTCTTTCTGAAGAAGAATATATGCTTGCTATTGATGAGTTTGGAGAAGATCAGTTTACAGCTATGATTGGCGCTGAAGCTATTTACGAGCTTTTAGCTGGTATGGAGTTAAATAAAATCGCCAATGATTTGCGTCTCGAATTAGCTGAAACAACTTCAGAGTTAAAGCAGAAAAAACTGATTAAACGACTTAAAATCGTTGAAAATTTTCTTGAATCTGGAAATAAACCAGAGTGGATGATTATGAAAACAATTCCGGTTATTCCACCGGATTTGCGTCCATTGGTTCCGCTTGATGGTGGGCGTTTTGCGACATCAGATCTGAATGATCTTTATCGGCGGGTTATTAATCGTAATAACCGATTGAAACGGCTGATTGAATTGCGTGCTCCTGGAATTATCGTGCGCAATGAAAAGCGTATGGTACAAGAAGCTGTTGATGCATTGTTTGATAATGGACGGCGTGGGCGTGTGATTA
The DNA here is from genome assembly GCF_042194225.1 of Bartonella sp. MR110HLJHH. Classification (NCBI taxonomy): domain Bacteria; kingdom Pseudomonadati; phylum Pseudomonadota; class Alphaproteobacteria; order Hyphomicrobiales; family Bartonellaceae; genus Bartonella; species Bartonella sp. MR110HLJHH. The sequence continues at coordinate 9,385 of NZ_JBHIMQ010000007.1, forward strand.
CTGGAGCCAATAAACGTCCTCTCAAGTCCCTATCAGATATGTTGAAGGGTAAGCAAGGACGTTTTCGTCAGAACTTACTTGGGAAGCGTGTTGATTACTCGGGGCGTTCTGTTATCGTGACGGGTCCTGAATTAAAATTGCATCAATGTGGTCTTCCCAAAAAAATGGCTCTTGAATTGTTTAAGCCTTTTATTTATGCGCGGCTTGATGCAAAAGGCTATTCATCAACGGTAAAGCAGGCAAAGAAGCTTGTTGAAAAAGAACATCCAGAAGTTTGGGATATCTTGGATGAGGTTATTCGTGAACACCCTGTTTTACTCAACCGTGCGCCAACATTGCACCGTTTGGGGATTCAGGCTTTTGAACCTATCTTAATTGAAGGCAAAGCTATTCAACTTCATCCACTGGTGTGTACTGCTTTTAATGCGGATTTTGATGGAGATCAGATGGCGGTTCACGTTCCGCTTTCTCTTGAAGCACAGCTTGAAGCTCGTGTTTTGATGATGTCGACCAATAATATTCTTCATCCGGCCAATGGTGCCCCAATTATTGTTCCCTCACAGGATATGGTCCTTGGTCTTTATTATCTTTCAATTGTTTCTGAAAAAGAACCAGGTGAAGGAATGGCTTTTTCTGACATAGGTGAGCTTCATTATGCCTTGGAAAATAAGGTTGTAACGCTTCATACGAAGATTAAAGGCCGTGTTAAGAATATGGGGAAGGATGGAAAAGAAGTTTCTAAACTTTATGATACGACACCTGGTCGTTTGATTATCGGTGAGCTTTTGCCAAGAAATTCGGATATCTCATTTGATATTGTCAATCAAGAAATGACGAAAAAGAATATTTCTAAAATGATTGATCATGTTTATCGGCACTGTGGACAAAAAGAGACGGTTATTTTTTGCGACCGTATTATGCAGCTTGGCTTTTCTTATGCTTGTCGTGCAGGAATTTCATTCGGTAAGGATGATATGGTTATTCCTGATAGTAAGCCGCGTTTAGTTGCAGAGACAGAAGCTTTGGCTAAGGAGTATGAACAGCAATATAATGATGGTTTGATTACACAAGGTGAAAAATACAATAAGGTTGTAGATGCTTGGGGTAAATGTACAGATCGCGTTGCAGATGAAATGATGAAACGTATTCAAGCCGTCGATTTTGATCCTAAAACAGGTCGTCAACGGCCGATGAATTCGATCTATATGATGTCGCATTCTGGGGCACGTGGTTCTGCTAACCAGATGAGACAATTGGCCGGTATGCGTGGATTAATGGCAAAACCATCGGGTGAAATTATTGAAACCCCCATTATTTCAAATTTTAAAGAAGGTCTAACTGTTAATGAATACTTCAATTCCACGCATGGTGCACGCAAAGGACTTGCTGACACTGCGTTAAAGACGGCGAACTCTGGTTATTTAACACGGCGTCTTGTTGATGTTGCACAGGATGCTATTATTTCAGCAGTTGATTGTGGTACCGCAAAAGGGCTTACCATGCAGCCAATTGTTGATGCAGGACAAATTGTTGCCTCCCTTGGGCAAAGGATTCTTGGTCGTACAGCGCTTGTTGATATTCTACATCCTGTCTCTGGAGAGGTTATCCTTGAAGGTGGAGCGATGATTGAGGAAGCTGATGTCGCGAAGATTGAAGAAGCTGGAATTCAATCTGTTCAAATTCGTTCTGCTTTAACATGTGAAACACGTCTTGGTGTTTGTGCAAAATGCTATGGTCGTGATTTGGCGCGTGGAACACCTGTTAATCAGGGAGAAGCCGTTGGTGTTATTGCTGCTCAATCCATTGGTGAACCGGGAACACAGCTTACTATGCGTACTTTCCACTTAGGAGGAACTGCGCAGGTTGTTGATTCATCTTATTTAGAGGCATCTTATGAAGGTAAGGTGGAGATTCGTAATCGTAATGTGGTTCGTAACTCTGAAGGACATTTGGTGGTGATGGGGCGTAATATGGCTATCCTTATCAAGGATGAGTTAGGAAAAGAGCGCGTTGTACATCGTGTTAGCTATGGTGCCCATATTTTTGTTGATGATGGTGATATGGTTAAACGTGGCCAACGTATAGCAGAATGGGATCCTTACACACGTCCAATTTTAACGGAAGTTGAAGGCTATGTGGGTTTTGAAGATATGATTGATGGTTTATCTGTCACTGAAACAGCTGATGAATCTACGGGTATTACGAAGCGTTTGGTGATTGATTGGCGCGCTAATCCACGTGGTGCGGATCTTAAACCAGCCATTATTATCCATGCAGATAAAGAAGGTGAATCCATTGCTAAATTGTATAAGGGAGGTGAAGCGCGTTATATGATGTCAGTGGAAACTATTCTTTCTGTTGAGCTTGGTGCTCATGTTAAGGCTGGTGATGTTATTGCTCGTTTGCCAATGGAAAGTGCCAAGACGAAAGATATTACGGGTGGTTTACCACGTGTGGCTGAGCTTTTTGAAGCGCGTCGTCCAAAGGATCATGCGATTATTGCTGAAGTAAGTGGTACGATTCGATTCGGCCGTGGTTATAAGAATAAACGTCGTATCATTATTGAACCAAATGATGAAACTCTTGAGGCAGTAGAATATTTGATTCCAAAAGGTAAGTTGTTTCACTTCCAAGAAGGTGATCAAATTGAAAAGGGAGATTATATCCTTGATGGTAATCCAGCACCTCATGATATCTTGGCGATTAAGGGGGTTGAAGCTTTGGCATCTTATCTTGTTAATGAGATTCAGGAGGTTTATCGTTTGCAGGGAGTTCTTATTAATGACAAGCACATTGAAGTGATTGTTCGTCAAATGTTGCAAAAAGTTGAAATTACTGAATCTGGAGATTCTGGTTATATTCCAGGTGATAATGTTGATCGTATTGAACTTGATGAAATCAATGATAATTTGATTGCAGAAGGGAAGAAACCTGCCTCTGGTAATCCCATTCTTCTTGGAATTACAAAAGCTTCTCTTCAAACGCCTTCTTTCATTTCGGCGGCATCGTTTCAGGAAACAACACGTGTTCTTACTGAAGCAGCAGTTTCTGGTAAAATTGATACTTTGCAAGGACTTAAAGAGAACGTTATTGTCGGTCGTCTTATTCCAGCAGGTACGGGGGGTACGATTTCTCAAATCCGTCGTATTGCTGCAGTTCGTGATGATTTGATTGTAGATGAGCAGCGTAAGTCTAGTAATAACGAAGTGGCTAAGGCTATGTTGACAAATATGACAACCCAAGCAGTTGCTGAATAATTTAAATATAACATCACATAATAAAAAAACGTCTGAACTTTCTATTCAGACGTTTTTTTATTTCGAAATGCAGAAGTTGCATATTTTCCTGAAAAATATCAAAAATTATAAGGCAATAGTTATTTTAAACATCTTTAGTAGCTTATTGTTTTGTAATTATGTGAAACTCAAAAGTCATATTCAAGGAAAAGAGTTGATTCTCTACAAATTAAATAATGATTGATTTTGAATTTTAGGAAAATTGTTGATTGATATCTTCTATAAAGATTTTAAAGGACTTATAATGAAAGATCGATAGTCTTTTCTGTAATCTAAAAAATAATTGATTCTCTACTATACAATACTTGTATGACAAGAATGTATCTTCTTCTAAATTAGAATGCAGGGAAGTAGAGATTAGGGTGCTCACTAAGTATTATAAAAAATAGACATATTTCTTATCACAATGTGATCTATGAAGACAGAATGAAAAAATGTACGAATATTATTCAATTGGAAAATTAACACGTGAGTTTTCAATAACAGCTCGGACTTTGCGTTATTATGAAGAAGAGGGACTTCTTATTCCTTTTCGGCGTGGAAATACACGGCTTTATACACAAACGGATCATCATAAGTTAAAACAAATACTGCGTGCTAAAAGAGTTAAATTTTCGTTGTCTGAAATATCTGATATGTTGACAATGGTTGGAAAACTACCTGATGATGAGAAGAAGCTTAAGAAATTAATTGCAGGAATTCATAAAAAACGAGCTGATTTAAAGCAGATGCAGAATGATATTGATGATCTTCTACAGGATTTAGAACGAATTGAGGAGAGTTTTTTTGAGAGCTTAGCGGAGTTGGGGGTTAATCATTGATTATAAAATTTATTTCATCTGCTTTTAGACAATTTTCTTTTTATTAAAAGAGATAGGTTACACTATCTCTAAGGGGAATCTTTAACACTACATGAAATGTGTAAGTCATTTAAAGAAATAGAGTGTTCGAAAAAAGCTGCGAAGGTATTTTCGCAGTATATTGTCCTTGATAAGTAAAAAAATTATTTTTCATAAAGAAAGTAAAAAACAATGGCAGTTTCTCCTATGAGTGTTTTTCAATCTATTTTATCACGAAAGTCAATTCGTGCTTTTACGGATCAGCCAGTTAGGTTGGAAACAATCAAAGAAATCTTAAAACTTGCAGCACGTGCACCATCTGGAACAAATATTCAGCCATGGCAAGTGATTGTGCTTACAGGAAGTGTATTACAGAAAGTAGGGCAAGAGCTTTCACAACTTGTGCTTTCAGGTGTAAAAGGAGAGCGTGAATATAGTTATTATCCACGTCAGTGGCGTGAGCCTTATATTTCAAGGCGTCGAAAAGTTGGTTTGGATCTTTATCAGAGTCTTGGAATTCAAAAAGGTGATGAAGAAAAAATACTTCATCAAAAGGCGCGAAATTTTTTATTTTTTGATGCACCTGTAGGACTCTTATTTACAATGGATCACGACATGGAAATGGGGAGTTGGCTTGATTTGGGTATGTTTATGCAGACCATTATGTTAGCTGCACGTGGATTTGGATTAGATACCTGCCCTCAAGCTGCTTTTGCTGATTATCATAAAGAGATTCGTACGCTTTTATCTATTCCTTCTGATCGCCATATTATCTGTGGTATGGCACTTGGTTATCGCGATATGAGTGCTCCAGAAAACAATTTTGAGACAGAACGAGAATCGTTAGAAAACTTTGTACGTTTCATTGAAACATACCCATAAAATATTTTATATAATTAAGCATACGTTTTGAAGAACTTGGTGCATTATGCAAAATATTTCCGATAAGAATTTCGCATCCTTATTGAATTTTAATATTGCATATTAACACTTATTTTACTACGTTTGAAACATTAAGAGCGGTGGCTCTAGGGGCATTGTCCGTTTTTTGAAGGTGAGTCTAATGGAAAACACTATAGAGAGAAAGTGTTGGGTGGTAGCAAGACGAGCGACATTCGTGTTTATTGCTGTCATTTTTTTAGTTTATCTCGCAATTTGATTTTAAACGGGACAAACGTTATGAAAAAGCATATATGCTCAAGCTGTACTATAGTTTTGAGGTGATACGTGTTTCTATCTGTTTTTGAACTTTTTAAAATTGGGATTGGTCCTTCTAGCTCACATACGATGGGACCGATGACAGCTGCTAATATGTTTTTGCAAAAGATAGGAGATTTTTCTCAGTCGTCTGATATTCAAGTTTCTCGTATACGTGTTTATCTTTATGGTTCTTTAGCTTTCACGGGTATTGGTCATGCAACAGATAGGGCTATCATATTAGGACTTTTAGGAGAAAAAGCTTCTACTGTTGATCCTGATAGCATGGGGATTTTGTTAGAAAAAGTTATACGTGAAAAAAAAGTGCAACCAGAAGGCCATCCCGCTTATCAGTTTGATGTGCAGCGTGATCTTATTTTTGAACGAAAGAAAATTCTCCCTGGACATACAAACGGACTAGCCTTTGAAGGACTTAATACTGATGGGAATGTTCTGTTGCGGCAGATTTATTATTCTATCGGTGGTGGCTTTGTTGTGACTGAGGATGAATTAAGCCATATGAATGATAATATACAACCAGAAACATTTGAGGTGCCATATCCATTTGATTCTGCTGGTGCAATGTTATCAATGGCAGAAAAATCAGGACTTTCAATTGCTGAAATGAAGCGCTTAAATGAAGAAACAAAGATAGAGCGTTCTTCTCTTGATACAGGGCTTGATGAAATTTTTTCAGCGATGACAAATTGCATTGATAGAGGTCTTTCACAAGAAGGTGAGTTGCCTGGTGGATTGCGTGTTCTAAGGCGTGCTAAAAAGCTGCATGAAACGCTTTTGGAAAATCAAAAGATAAATCGCAATTATCCACTTTGGGCAAATGATTGGCTTTCGGTATATGCCATAGCAGTCAATGAGGAAAATGCAGCAGGTGGTCGTGTTGTTACAGCCCCAACAAATGGGGCAGCTGGTGTTGTCCCAGCAGTTTTGCGTTATTATCTTCAATTTAATGATGATTCAGATCGAGAGGGAATACATAATTTTCTATTAACGGCAGCAGCTATAGGCGGTGTTATCAAACATAATGCCTCTATTTCTGGTGCAGAAGTTGGGTGTCAAGGTGAAGTTGGAACGGCATCTTCAATGGCCGCAGCAGGGTTGACCGCAGCGTTAGGTGGAACGCCAGCTCAAATTGAAAATGCGGCAGAAATTGCGCTTGAACATCATTTGGGAATGACATGTGATCCTGTTGCAGGTCTTGTACAAGTTCCTTGTATTGAGCGTAATGCAATGGGAGCTGTTAAGGCGGTAACGGCTTCTTCTCTTGCATTATATGGTAATGGAGATCATTTTGTTTCTCTTGATGCTTGTATAGAAACAATGCGCCAGACTGGTCATGATATGAGTGAACGCTATAAAGAGACAAGTAAAGGTGGTCTTGCAGTCAATACAATATCTTGTTAGGAGCTGAAACATTTTTCAATCCATAACTGGACTTTTTGGAGAGGGATCCTATTTCCTGATAAAGCTTATTTGGAAAAAACAAAAAAGCGTAAAGTAAAATTAGTGATCAATCTGCCATTATTTTTAGCTGGATTTTGTGACTTTTAAAAGTTTCCATAGCCATATCTTTGAAGTAATGGAAGATTGTGCCTGAGTATCCAAGGAAAATTTGTTTTAAATCTGAATAATTATGATGAGGAGAGAGAGTTTTAAAGATTTTAATTTTTAGAAGTGAAGATCTTTTGATACCTAGTATGGTAAAAAATACCTTGAAAAGAAATGTTAATTTACAATAATTAAGAGATATATTGGAAATATCTTTTTTATTTATAAATTCTGTACCGTCAAAAAAACTAAAATAAATAATAACGGATACATTTAAAAATATTTATCAAAATTCTCATAAGAATAGAATGCACACGATGGAACATTATCGTGTTACTCATTCATGAGTTTTTTAAAAAAATATCTCTCAACGCTCCCAAACTCATTTCGCGACGGCGTTTGTGAATGGTATAACGGTAAATCCATTGAGCTGTCCCCATCTTTATGCTTAATAAAAAGAGTATGCTGGCACGATTATACACTTTACCAGCCCCCCTTGTATGGGGACCAAAGCCCTTGGCATTTGAAACGGTTCATTATAGGCATTTTGAGTTTTTTTGGTGCGGTCTCACGCCACACACTAATCTCGCTCGTAATATGCAAGAGAACGGTTTGGATTGATTCAACATAAACAAATTTCAAATGAGAGAATCTTACGATATTCGAGATTTTTATCTAACATGCAAAATAATGAACTATCTTTATAAATCAGTATCTTACATATGAATAGTATAATGTAAGTTTTCCATGAATGGTATAAAACCTATAGAGTATTAGCATCTTTATTTATAGAGGGAGAAAACTAGCACTATCATCCTTTTTTTTCAACTTTCAATGTTACAAAAGATTCTAGAGTACTTGAAATGATTCATAAGAGATATTTTGATTTCTTTTTTTAATAGTTTAATGCCAATCTTGCTCGTGATGAGCAAGCGAACGATTTTGACTGATTGAATATAAGAAGGAAAATAAGAGAATTTTACGAAAAACTCTTATTCAATATGCAAAAAATAAATTATAAATTAAAATCTTATGGAAATCGTTATCATGATATTTAATCTGATAATTTCTTTTACGTTTTTTCATCGATAGTATTTGTATTTTCCAATTTGCTTTGTCTGTTGAAAGAAATAAAAGTAAGAGGAGTTAGGTTATTTTTTACAGCGTTTATGTTGTAGGGGGAACCGTTATTAAGAGGGAGTTTCTTTATTGAACTTTTACAATAATCCCTAAAATGGTAAGCTTTCATCCAATGAAGCTATTCATTTTTTCCAAAAAGATATCAAGGATAATTTTTATATTAAATCCAAAAGTGGAAAAATATTGGGTGTTTTTTTATGTCCTTAATAATGGTTTTATTGAAAACTTGGAGGTATTGGATAGTTGGAAAAGCTATCAGTACAATTCCATAATTTAAGAAAAAAGTATGTTTATCAAAGGGTTTTCTAAGGCTGTAGATAATGGTTAATAATAAAATAATTTTTTAGAGATGGTCTGTAGAATTAAATATTTGTTGCTCCTAAACGGATTTTAATAGGCACATTACCAGTTTGGCTAGCAACGCGTAAATGAATGCGTACAGGAGGCATTATGAGACGACGGTTGCGTATTGTTTGGCAAATGAGAAGGTTAACAAGAGATTGTGTATCTAATGCAGTCGAATTATATTTTAAACCAGTAAGTTTTGCGGCAGCATCGTGAAGAGAACGCAATGAAAGGAGGGATGATTGCTTCAATAAAATTTCTTTTTTATGGAATGAAGCAAAAGCATTATCTGTCATAATACTATCCTTAACGCAGAATTCAAAAATTTTTAGTAGGCTACAGTATAGCAGTTAAAATTTGCTTTCTTTAATGTAGAGCAAGCATCAAATGCAGCTTTTTTTGATTGAAACCCTGTAAAGCGCGCTCGGTAATAACGCTGCCCATTTTTTTCAAACAGTTGCATGTGTGAAGATGCGTGCTTTAAAGTAGAAAAAGCTATATTTTTTGCTTTTAAAAGTAAAGTTTTTGCTTGTTCTTCACTAGGAAGAGAACCAATTTGGATAGCCCATCCGGCATTTGTGGACAAAGAGGCTGTTACAATTTTATGAGTCTCAACCGGTATAGTTTTTTGAGGGTTTGGTATTGGTATAATTACCTTATTTACAGCCGTTATTGCGATATTGGAGTTTTTAGGTTGTTCTGCAAATGCTGTCAACATAGTCGAAATTTCATCATCAAAATTACTTGAATCAGCTTTAATAGTCGGTATAGGAGTATTGGCGCCAGTCGGTAAGTGATAGCGTACAGAAGCCATTAAATGTTTACCACTTTTCATTTGGCTTGCTTTGGGCAAATATTGATTCAATAGGCTAGCCATATGCTCGTCACGTGCAGTAGATGATTTACCTCCCATAACAACAGCGACAACAGAGCGCCCATCAAGACGCATTGAAGTTGCTAAATTAGAACCTGACATTTGTGTGTATCCTGTTTTAATTCCATCGACACCTTTCATTATTTTAACGAGTTTATTGTGGCTGTTAATTTTATGTCCACGGAAATTAAAACTTTTTGTTTTGAACAATTTATATTGTTTTGGAAAATGTTTACGTAAAGCTAATGACAAAGTTGCTATATCTCGTGCTGTAGAATAATTGTGCACATCCGGAAGTCCTGAAGCATTTGCGAAATGTGTATGTTTCATGCCAAGTTTACGAGCTTTTACTGTCATCATTTGAGCGAATTTTTTTTCACTACCTCCAAGATATTCTGCAATGGCAGCAGCAACATCATTTGCGGATCTTGTAATGAGTGCTTTAGCTGCTGATTCTGCAGAAATTGTTTGGCCTGCTTTAAACCCAATTTTTGTCGGTGGACGCATTGCTGCATAATGTGAAACAGGAATTGGTGTATTTGGTGTCACACGACGCATCTGCATAGCTTCAAAGAGTAAGTACAATGTCATCATCTTTGTTAAAGAAGCAGGATAACGTTTCAGTGTTGCATTGGCTTGAAATAGAGTTTTTCCCGTAGTAGCATCTATAACAATAGCCGCATACTTATCAGGATAGGCTCCTTGAGGTGTAGCTGATGCCCAACAGTAAGAAAAAGCTAACACAACAAAAGAAATTGCTATTGTTTTACAGTAGCGCATAATTTTTTGATAATTAATATACACTTGCAGTATCCTATTTCTCCATTTATCCTGAAAAACTTCTATAAAGCTTCCTTTTCTGTAATTTGTTGATGCAGTTTAGACGAATGGTATTACTAATTTGTTTACAGAAGTTATTTTATGAGTGAGTGATTGAAGTCTAACCATAGAGGGAATCTTTTTCTAATACATACAGGTATTGCAATAGTCATGAAAGAATTTAAAATTAATAAAAAATGTGCTGCATGGAAAACGATAATGGGACAGATCCTCATAATAAACTCTATAGCTCATATTATGCATAATGAAAAGGGCAAGAATTGGGACGAAGTTAGGCATGGTGCGGTTATAATACCTAAGGCTAGAGCAAAACTCGAAAAACCTAAATTATGTCGAGTTTTTTTGCTTAATGATGATTACACACCTATGGATTTTGTTGTTTTCGTTTTGAAGAACTTTTTTAAAAAAAGTTTCGAAGAGGCAACGCGAATAATGTTAAATGTTCATCACAGTGGGATAGGAGAATGTGGAACTTATACTTATGAAGTGGCTGAAATGAAAATATTACAAGTGAGGGAATGTGCACGTCAAAATGAACATCCGTTACAATGTGTAATGGAATGGAAGTGAGGAATTATGCCATCTTTTACACCTAGTCTTGAAGAGGTTTTGCATCGTGCATTAACAATTGCTACTCAAGCACGGCATGAATACGCAACATTAGAGCATCTTCTACTTGCGCTATTAGATGATGCCGATGCAAATTCCGTTATTCAGGCTTGCCAGGTAGATGTAGAGGAATTGCGAGAGCGCTTAACCAATTATCTTCGCTCAGAGTTAGATGAACAGATTAGAGCTGATGAGGATACAAAGCCTACAGCTTTTTTCCAGCGTGTTATCCAACGTGCGGTGATTCATGCACAATCAGCTGGAAAAGATGAAGTGTCGGGGGCAAATGTTCTTGTTGCAATTTTTTCTGAACGTGAAAGCCATGCAGCATATTTTCTTCAAGAAATGGGAATGACACGCTATGATGCTGTACGTTTTATTTCGCATGGTATCACACGTGATGATGGGTTATCCATGTTACTTGAAGGACTTGAAGAGCAATTAGATCAGCAGATTTCGGATAATGGTGAAAGAGGAACAAGTGCTTTAACGAATTATTGTGTTGACCTCAATTGTAAAGCACTTAATGGAAAAATTGATTTATTAATTGGCCGTGAAATAGAAATTTCACGCATGATTCAGATTTTATGTCGAAGGTCAAAAAACAATCCGCTTTTGGTTGGTGATCCTGGAGTGGGGAAAACCGCTATAATTGAGGGATTAGCAAAGCGCATTGTTGATGGGCAAGTGCCTGAAGTTTTATCAAATGCAACAATATTTTCTCTTGATATGGGGGGACTTGTTGCTGGTACACGTTATCGCGGTGATTTTGAAGAACGCTTAAAGCAAGTTATTAAAGAGTTTGAGCTGTATCCAGATGCTATTTTATTTATTGATGAAATTCATACCTTAATTGGAGCAGGAGCGACATTAGGGGGAAATATGGATGCAGCAAATCTTTTAAAACCTGTATTATCTTCTGGAACTATGCGATGTATTGGTTCGACGACTTACAGAGAATATCGCAAATTCTTTGAACAAGATCGTGCTTTAGAGCGTCGTTTTCAGAAGATTGATATTAATGAACCTTCTGTTACAGATGCGATTAAGATTTTGCAGGGGATGAAGCCTTACTTTGAAGATTTTCATCAGATTAAATATACAGATCAGGCGATGAAGGCATCCGTAGAATTATCTTCACGTTATATAATTGACCGTAGGTTACCTGACAAAGCAATTGATATTATTGATGAAAGTGGCGCAGCGCAAAAGCTTTTGCCACAAAAACAACGCAAGAAGAGTATAGGTGTTAAAGAAATTGAGGCTACTGTTGCTACAATTGCAAGAATTCCACCAAAAACAGTTTCTCGGAATGATCAGAAGATATTGAGTAAGCTTGAAAGAGAACTCAAACATGTTGTTTATGGGCAAGATCAGGCAATTTCCGTCTTAGTTTCATCCATAAAATTGGCGCGAGCAGGTTTACGCGAACCGGATAAACCAATAGGAAGTTATTTATTTTCAGGACCAACAGGTGTAGGAAAAACTGAAGTTGCAAAACAGCTTGCATCATCTTTAGGCATTGAATTATTGCGTTTTGATATGTCAGAATATATGGAACGGCATACGGTAGCACGTTTAATCGGAGCTCCTCCAGGTTATATAGGGTTTGATCAAGGAGGTCTTCTTACAGATGCTGTTGATCAGAAGCCTCACGCAGTCCTATTGCTAGATGAGATTGAGAAAGCACATCCAGAGTTATTTAATATTTTATTGCAGGTAATGGATTATGGTAGATTAACAGATCATAATGGTAAGAAAATTGATTTCCGCAATGTTATTTTGATTATGACAACCAATGCTGGTGCTTCAGATATGGCAAAGTCAGCTATTGGATTTGGGAAGGTACATCGTGATGGTGAGGATATAGAAGCAATCAATCGGTTATTTACACCAGAGTTTCGTAATCGGTTAGATGCAATTATTCCGTTTGCACCTTTATCTCATTTAATCATCAAGCAGATAGTGCAAAAATTTATTTTTCAGCTTGAAGCACAATTAGCTGATAGGGGAATTTGTTTTGAATTAAGCCCTTCTGCAACTTTATGGCTTTCCAATAAGGGATACGATTCTCAGATGGGAGCACGCCCATTAGGGCGTGTTATACAAGAATATATTAAAAAGCCATTAGCTGATGAAATTTTATTTGGAAAGTTACGCAACGGTGGCATTGTTCGCGTATTGACACAAAAATCAAATGGCAAAAAAGAAAGCTTACAGTTAGAAATTTCATCTTCCGATATATCTGCAAGTTCAAAGAAAAGTAAAACGGAAAATTTTACAAAAAAACGTGTAGGAAAAAAAAGCACAACAACTTAAGAGTGTGTTATAAGGCTGCACGGATTTTCTTTGCATTCTCTTCAAGTATTTCTGTAGGCGTTATTATATTATTATGAGGGGTAAGTTCTATTCCCTCCATACGTGGTATAATATGGAAATGGAGGTGATAAACGGTTTGTTGACTAGCTGCTTCATTAAATTGCATGACAGTTATGCCATCTGCTTGAAAGGCTTTTTTGACGGCATTTGCAATTTTTTGAACAGCTTTAATAACAGGAAATAATGTTTCAGTATCTGCATCAAGTAAGTTTCTAGAGCCTTTTTTAGGAATGACCAGCGTATGACCTGGTGCCTGTGGCATGATATCCATAAATCCAATAACATCATCATCTTCGTAGACACGAACAGAAGGGATTTCATTGCGAATCAATTTAGCAAAAATATTGTTATTATCATAAGCTTGTTTCATACAAATATTTCCTTTTATTGTAAGTTTAAGATTTTAATTAAAAACGAAAAAATACAAATTTTATCAGAGTGTAAGACAAAGAAGTATTTTGACTTTAGTTATATTTAGGATGGTGCACTGTCTTATATAAAGGCTTAGATTTCTATGATGGCTTCAACTTCTACAGGAACATCCATAGGAAGAGAGGCAACACCAATAGCAGAACGGGCGTGTTTTCCAATTTCACCAAGAATATTGACGAATAAATTAGAAGCTCCATTGGCAACAAAAGGAATATCGGTAAAATGAGAATCTACAGCCACAAAAACAGTAATTTTTACCACACGTTTTATTTTATTTAAGTCACCCAGAGTTGCCTTGAGTTGAGCGAGAATATTGAGAGCGCAAGCTTCGGATGCTTTTTGGGCTTGTTCGGTATTCACAGTTGCACCAACTTTACCGATGGCTATTGGTTTTCCATTAATAAGAGGGAGTTGTCCAGAAATAAAGAGTTGATTGCCACTTTGTGAAGTGGTGATGTAATTGGCAAGGGGGGAGATTACTTCAGGAAGAGTGATTCCGAATTTCTCTAAGTTTTTTTCAATCATATTGGTCATAATTTAAACTCCATAGCTGCTCTATAATACATTCATTGTATAATCTATTTTTTGATTTAAGGAAATGTGTGGTTAATTGAGAAATTAGCCTTTTTTGCCTTATTGTATGATGTTATGCAACGGGGATAAAGTTTGGAATTTGGGAATGATTAGATCATTATTTATAATAATTTTATATATTGTTTTTTTATGTACAGCGAGAGCTGAAGAGCCTATTTTTATTGTGCCTCATCGAGCAATTTATGATTTTCATCTCGATAGCGTTTCTCATGACATGACAATTTCTGCGATGTCAGGGCGAATGGTTTACGAGCTTACTGGTTCGGCATGCCAAGGCTATAGCACACGTTTTCGTTTTATTAGTCGTGTTCACATTGAAGATATGCCGGTACGTTTAACGGATCAACAGACGACGAGTTATGAAACAGGAGATAGCCGTACATTTCGTTTTAATATTACAGATCAAGAGGGAGAAGAGGTTGCGCATCGTGCTGAGGGGGTCGCGGAGCGTACTCAAGATGGTATTACAGTTACCTTAAAAAAGCCAAAGGAAAAAGAGTATAAGCTTGCAATGGCTGAATTTCCAATGATGCAACTAAAAAATATTATCCGCCATGCAAAAGCAGGGCATCATTTTTACAATGTTACTGTATTTGATGGGACAAATAAAGCAGATAAAGTTATAAAAGAAAGTATTGTCATAGGGGAAAAGAAGGCGCTTTTATCTGATAGCGAAACGGAAAAAGTGAGAAAATTGGATGAAGACGAATATTGGCCTGTTACAATTTCTTATTTTGATGATGGAGAAAATAAAGATGGTTTGCCGGTTTATCGTAGTAGTTTTCTCTTAAATGAGAATGGTATCATGCGTGATCTTCATATAGATTATGGAACTTTTTCAGTGCGTGCAAAATTGAACAGTCTCGAATTCTTGGAACTTGGAAAAGATCTTAATCAATGTGAAAATGCAAATATTAAATGATTAAAGAAAATGACTTGAAAAAGAATCAAATATTAGTATGTTTGCGCTATTCCACACGCGGAGTTTGGGTGTTTGCAAATAATTTGTGAGAAAATTCTAGCAAGCATCCGCCGGTAGTAGGTTTTCCTGCTTTTTCCGCGGAGGTTGAACCGGAAAGGATAAGATTTATGGCACTACCCGATTTTACTATGCACCAGCTTTTAGAAGCAGGTGTGCATTTTGGTCACCAGACTCATCGTTGGAATCCCAAAATGACTCCCTATATTTATGGTCAGCGTAATAATATCCATATTATTGACCTTGCTCAGACCGTTCCGCTTTTATACCAAGCGCTTAAACTTGTTTCAGATACTGTTGCGCGTGGTGGTCGTATTCTCTTTGTTGGTACGAAACGGCAAGCATCTGATATTATCGCTGATGCGGCGAATCGTTCTGCCCAGTATTACGTTAATGCACGTTGGCTTGGCGGTATGCTCACAAACTGGAAAACGATTTCCAATTCGATACATCGTTTGCGAAAGCTTGACAAAATTCTTGCTGCTGAGGCGCAAGGTTTTACCAAAAAAGAACGTTTAAATCTTGAACGTGATCGTGAAAAGCTTAATCGTGCGCTTGGTGGTATTAAAGATATGGGATCTGTTCCAGATCTTATATTTGTCATCGATACGAATAAAGAAAATATTGCCCTTCAAGAAGCAAAACGTTTAGGCATTCCTGTTATCGCTATTATTGATACCAATTGCGATCCTGATGACGTAACGCATCCGATACCAGGTAATGATGATGCTTCACGTGCAATTTCTCTTTATTGCGATCTTTTTGCTCGTGCCGCCCTTGATGGTATTGCACGCCAGCAAGGAGCAATGGGTATCGATTTAGGAGCTCAAGTTGATGCGCCTGTGGAGCCTATTTTGGAAGAAAATGCGGTTTCAGAAGTTTCTGAATAATATAAAACGCCTAATTAAGGTACTTTTATTGTTTAAAGAAGAAGTTATAGGCGTGCAGAGGGGTTTTGCACGCTTTCACTATTACAGAATAAAGAGGCAAATATGAGCATTACTGCTGCACAAGTAAAAGAACTTCGAGAACTATCTGGCGCTGGTATGATGGACTGTAAAGCCGCTCTAGCTGAAACCAGTGGTGATATGGAAGCTGCTGTTGATTGGCTTCGTAAAAAAGGAATAGCTAAAGCAGATAAAAAGGCCGGTCGTACAGCGGCTGAAGGATTAATCGGAGTCGTATCAAAAGATTTAAATGCGGTTTTGGTTGAGATTAATTCTGAAACAGATTTTGTTGCACGCAATGCCGGATTCCAAGATATCGTGCGCAATGTAGCAACTGCTGCTTTAGATACGCCAGGTGATGTTGAATCTGTTTCTGTTTCTCTTTATCCAGGTTCTGAGAAGACTGTAGAGCTTACGATTAAAGATGCAATTGGTACAATTGGCGAAAATATGACATTTCGTCGTTCCGCTAAATTGTCTGTTGAGAATGGTGTTGTTGCGACTTATATACACAATAGTGTAGCTGATGGTCTTGGTAAGCTTGGTGTTTTGGTTGCGATTGAAACAACAGGAAATAAAGGGGCTGCTCTTGCTTTTGGTCGGCAGGTTGCGATGCATATTGCAGCAACCAATCCCTTAGCGCTTACAGCACAAGATGTTGATGCTGCTGCTGTTGAACGTGAAAAAGCAATTTTTTCAGATCAAGCACGTCAGTCTGGAAAGCCTGAAAATATCATTGAAAAAATGGTAGAAGGACGTATGCGTAAGTTTTTTGAAGAGGTTGTTTTGCTTTCTCAAGCTTTCGTTATGAATCCTGATATGACTGTTGAGGCAGCTTTAAAGGATGCTGAAAAATCAATTGGCGCACCAGCAAAAATTACAGGCTTTATTCGTTTTGCATTGGGTGAAGGTGTGGAAAAAGAGGAGTCTGATTTTGCTGCAGAGGTTGCTGCTGCTGTAAAAGGCTAGTTATTGCAAACTCTTGATCAGAGATTTAAAATCATATCGTTGGTTGTAGAATCTCTGATGGGAGCAATGTAATTGTTGAGAGGGCGTCACGTGAAAAAAGTGGTGCCCTTCGTGATGTCAAAAGCAAAAAGTCAATGTGCTTTTGGGGAGATTATTAATGGCATTAGCACTTCCGTATAAACGTATTCTTTTAAAGGCTTCTGGTGAAGCTCTTATGGGGGGGCAGAGTTTTGGCATTGATGTTTCTGTTGTAGACCGTATTGCCGCTGATATTGCAGAAGTGCGCACAATGGGGGTAGAAGTTGCGGTTGTTATCGGTGGGGGAAATATTTTTCGTGGCGTTGCTGTTGCTTCGCGTGGTGGGGACCGAGTGACAGGGGATCATATGGGAATGCTTGCAACTGCTATTAACTCTTTAGCATTGCGAACATCTTTGACAAAATTAGGGGTTGAAACTGTTGTACTCTCTGCGATTGCTATGCCACAAATTTGTGAAAGTTTCTCGCAACGTAAAGCAATAGCTTATATGAATCAGGGAAAAGTTGTTATTTTTGCGGGTGGTACAGGAAACCCATTTTTTACCACTGATTCTGCTGCTACTTTACGTGCAGCAGAGATTGGTGCGGATGTCCTTCTTAAAGGAACACAAGTTGATGGTATTTATTCAGCAGATCCAAAGATAGACCCTACGGCTAAGCGTTTTGACCAATTAACACATGTTGAAGTTTTACAATGGGGGTTATCTGTTATGGATTCAACGGCGGTCACTTTAGCACGTGAGAACAATGTACCGATTATTGTGTATTCCATTCATGAAAAAGGCGGTTTGGCTAAGGTCTTGAATGGAACAGGACGCTTTACAATAGTATCGGAATAAGGGTAAGCTTCAAAGGACAATTGAAGGAGACAGAAATATGAATGTTACATCAATTATGGATGATCTGAAACGTCGCATGGATGGTGCTATTGCGGCTTTTAAACATGAATTAGGTGGTTTGCGGACTGGACGTGCATCGGCCAGTTTATTAGAACCGTTGACCGTTGAATCTTATGGTTCTGTTGTGCACATAAATCAGGTTGCTAATATTTCTGTTCCCGAACCTCGGATGCTTTCTGTTTCTGTATGGGATAAAACGATGGTAGGAGCTGTAGAGCGCGCTATTCGCGATTCTGGTCTTGGTTTAAATCCCATAACTGATGGTACGAATTTACGTATTCCTTTGCCTGAGTTGAATGAAGAGCGCCGTAAAGAACTTGTAAAAATTGCACATCACTATGCAGAGCAAGCGCGTGTTGCTACACGTCATGTTCGTCGGGATGGTATGGACAATTTGAAAAAGTTAGAAAAAGATGGTGAAATTGGACAAGATGAAGCCCATAGTTTGTCTGAAAAAGTTCAAAAACTCACAGATGAAACGATTGCTGATATTGATAAAATTTTAGCCGTAAAAGAATCTGAAATTATGCACGTTTAAGACGGTTTTGTCGCTAGAGAAAGATGTTATACTTCCAGCCTGTAAATTGTTTCTATGGATAATAGTAGGAAGTAGAGTGCTCTGTGATAGCAAGGTGTGATGCAGGAAGGTATTTTATCGTTTTATCATCTTGATATGGGAGGGATTGATTTGAAAGGGCAGATGTTTTTATTTTTTAATCTGCATGGTAAATCAAGCTCTTTGCAGGAAGACACTATTGAGCAGCATGGTGAGGGCTTTTAGTTTAGCATGTCTTTGTTAAACTACATAATGAAAGTATTATTAGAAATTATTCAAATATTCTAAGATGAGGGTTGGGGAAAGAATATAACGCAAAAAATAAGCCTAACCTTTCTCTTATTTTCCCATTATAAAACATGTGAGTATAATCGATCAAGCAGATGTTATGTGGCGTAATTCGTTTTTCAATGACGAATAGTTGATAGAGAAGTGTTGTTATACGAAAGCTATATTAGTTAATTCATATGGGAGATAGATAGCTGCTTTTTCATTTTATATTTGAGAAAATATTAAAAAAAATATTTTAGGATTAATCCTGACGGAGATTTTTGAAGTTGGTTTCATTGATTATTGGTCTCAAAAGCGCTATCTTTGTAGACTGAATTATTTATGATAAATTATAAGAGAAATTTATACAAGTATGAAATAAAAATACTGCGTAGGGAAGTTTTTCTTGCGTCAATTTTAGAGCTTGTATTTTCTATTTTTATTGTTTGGATGTTGTTTTGTCTAATTTGGTTTATCGTGTTCTGACAGCTTTTGTGTTTGGCGTTATTGCGTTGTATCTAACATGGTTGGGAGGAATCTTCTTTTTTTTATTTGTATGGTGTATTGGCGGTTTTGTTCTTTATGAGTGGATGAGTATTACTAAAGAGAAATGGTGTATTTTACAAAAAATATTAGCAAGTACCTTTTATTTGATCTTTGGCTTTTTTTTAGTGTTGAGTGTATCTGCTTCATTGATTTTTTGTGTTTTAATCGTTTTGGCTGCGGTGTTGGCTATTATATCTATAAAAAAGAGTGGTTGGGTTTTTTGTGGTTTTTTATATGCATCTTTTCCTGTTGTTGCTTTATGCTTTCTACGGGATCATGAAATGTTGGGGTTCCAAGTTGTTATTTTCTTATTTACGATAGTGTGGGGAACAGATATTGGTGGGTATTTTATCGGACGTGCATTAGGGGGACCTAAATTAGCACCACAATTTTCTCCTAATAAAACATGGTCAGGAGCACTTGGTGGTACATTTGTCGGAGTTTTCGGTGGTATATGGGTTTCTTTTGGATTTTTTGATATAAATTTAGCAAGTTTTTTTGTGCCACTTCTTACACTTGTTTTGTCAATTGTTTCACAATTGAGTGATTTAGGGCAATCATGGCTCAAAAGACGGTTTTCTGTTAAAGATTCTAGTTCTTTATTGCCTGGACATGGTGGTTTTATGGATCGTATAGATGGATTGGTAGGGGCAGCTTTTCTTCTTTATTTAATTGGTTCATTTATGTCTGATATGGATGCACCTTTTAATCTTTTTAGTATGATCTAATTGGGAGAAGGTAGTTTGGGACTTTTAAATTATATCGTCACTATGGGTGATTTTCTTTTAAGAAGTTTGAGTATTCTTTTCATCATTATGATTATCATTTTTGTGCACGAATTTGGGCATTATCTCATTGGTCGGTGGTGTGGTATTAAGGCGTTAGTTTTTTCGCTTGGATTTGGGCCAGAAATAGCGAGTTATACAGATAAGCATGGCACGAAGTGGCGCTTAGCACTTATCCCCGTAGGAGGGTATGTAAAGTTTGTTGGGGATGAGGAAAAAATCGATATGGTATCATCCCAATCATCTCTGATTGTTGATGGTTCATTTGCTAGTGCGCATGCTTGGAAAAAAGCAGCAACTGTTTTTGCCGGTCCTTTTTTCAATGCCCTTTTTACTGTTGTTATTCTAACATTTTTTTTCTTTATCTATGGTCGTGTAGCCATTGAGCCCGTTGTTGGTTCTTTGGTAAAAGATAGCCCTGCTCTTCAGTCCGGTTTGGAGTTAGGTGATCGTTTTGTTGAAATGGATGGACGACGGGTTGAAAGTTTTGAAGATTTGATGAATTATGTAGCTTTTCACGGAAGAGAACCCATAGAGTTTAAAATAGAACGCATGGGGCGATTCTTTACAACGGTGATTACCCCGAAAATCGTTGAGCGAGATGATGGATTTGGTAATCGAACACGAAGTGCTATGATAGGTGTAGGTGTTCCTATTGATTTAAATAATCCTGCACATTTAGATCCAACTTATATAAAACATATTCGCTATGGTTTTGTAACAGCTGTAAGAGAAGCGTCAGATCGTACTGTGTTTATCGTCACTCAAACCGTTCTTTTTATGAGTCGTTTAATAGGAGGAAAAGAGGACCGTTGTCGGCTAAGTGGACCTTCTAAAACCGTTAAAATTGCTTGGAAAGTGAGCGAGACAGGTTTTGTCTCTTTGTTGAATTTGGCAGCTTTTCTTTCAATAAGTGTTGGGCTTATTAACCTTTTTCCGATTCTACCGCTTGATGGTGGGCATCTTTTATTGCATGTCATTGAGGTCATTACTAGGAGGAAAATATCTGCTAAAATTCAGGGAATTATTTTTCGTTTAGGTTTTTCCATTCTTCTCCTTTTTATGATCTTTGTCTTTTTTAATGATTATTTTTGTTGGTTTAGCTAATTAAATTATGGAAAACGCTTTATAAATTGAGTAATAATAGCGAAAACAAATTGAAGGTTGTTTACCATGTCTGCAAAATGTTGTGGCGTCGTACATTATAATGAGTAATTAAGGAATGAAAAGTCTCGCTGTAAAAAGGTTGTTATGGCAGTTAGCTTTTTAAGGCATCATGTCCAAGGAACAAGAGTAAGGTAAAAAAGCCAATGACTACAAATTCAAAGTTTTTAAATGCAGCATCTGTATTGGTGTTAAAGATGGGGATGATTGCCCCAGCAACGGTTTTTATGTCAATTGCTGCGGTTGGAGAAATGCAAGCGTCTGTAGTCCGTTCTATTGAGGTTCGTGGGAATAAGTTTGTAAGTTCTCAGGCGATTCGAGACAATATGGGGATTAAGGCTGGACAAGGGGTTTCCAGTGCTGATGTTGATAATGCTGTGAAGAATCTTTTCGAATTGGGTTTATTTTATGATGTTAAAATAAATCCGGTAGGTGATAAATTGGTTGTATTCGTAAAAGAATATGAGGTTGTCAATCAGATATTGTTTCAGGGAAATAAATCTTTTAAAGACCCAGATCTTAAGCGGTTTATTTCTTTAAAACCGAATGAGCCTTTTAATTCTGCTAAGCTTTCTGCTGATATAAATACAATTCGTGAAGCTTATAAAACTCTTGGTCGTAATAATATCACTGTCAACGTTCAAACGATTAACCTTGGAAAAGGGCGGGTTAATGTAGTATTTAATGTTGTTGAAGGGCAAAAAACAAAGATTGGTGATATCACTTTTAAGGGGAATAGTGTCTTTGGAAGTCGTCGTTTGCGTGATGTGATTTCAACAAAAACTTCAGGAATTTTTTCGAAGTTATTGGGAGGTGATGTTTACAGTGAAGAGCGTCTCGCTGCTGATGAAGAAGCTTTACGTCGCTTTTATTATAATCGTGGTTATGCAGATTTTCGTGTAGTCTCTTCTAAAGCGACTTTTGATGCAGCAAGCAATACATATAAAATTTCTTTCGTTCTTGATGAGGGTGTGCGCTATAAAATTAGTGATATTCAGGTTGAAAGTGATGTTGATGGAATTGACGTTCAATCTGTGAAAAGGGTGCTTAAAACCCAGCCAGGTGATGTTTATAGCGCAGAAGATATTGAACAGTCTGTTGCAATTATTAATAACAAGGTTGCTGATTCGGGATATGCTTTTGCTAAAGTTGAGCCGCGGGGAAATCGTAATTTAGCAAATCATACAATTTCAATTTTATATAATATTGAACAGGGTACACGTGCTTATATTCAGCGTATTGATATACGTGGCAATGAGAAAACGCGTGATTACGTCATTCGCCGTGAGATTGATTTAAACGAAGGGGATGCTTACAATCAAACTTTATTACAGCGGGCAAAACGTCGTCTAGAAAGTTTAGGTTTCTTCAAAGCCGTTAATATTTCAATGGTTCCCACAGATCAATCTGACCAAGTTATTTTGGTAATAGATGTCGTTGAAGCTTCAACAGGAGATCTCTCTCTTTCTGGAGGATATACAACAGGGGGGACAAGTCCTGGTATGTCACTTGAAGTTTCTGTTACCGAACGTAATCTTGGGGGACGTGGTCAATATGTTCGTTTAGGATTAGGTGCGGGGCAAGAAAAATCTCGTAATTATAATTTATCATTTGTTGATCCTTATTTCTTAGGGTATCGTTTATCTGCTGGCGTTGATGTTTTTCGTAGTACTTACCGTGCTGATAAGGCCTATGATGTACGACAGACAGGTGGATCGCTACGGTTTTCATTACCTATTAATAATCAATTATCTGCTAATGTAGCTTATTCTTATGTACAGGAAGAATATGATTTTGGCGGAGAGTACGATTTTGACAAAGAGAGTGACGTAATAGAATTATATGGGAAATATTCTGGTGCGATTGTTCAAGCTGCAAAACAAAGCCCTTGGAAACGTTCATCAATTAGTTATGGTTTCACCTATAATACGATTGATGATATGAGATCCCCCCATGATGGATGGTACGTGCATCTTCTTCAGGAATATGCAGGGCTTGGTGGAAGTGCAAAGTTCTTGAAGACCACGGGTAAGGCGATGATGTACAAGACTCTTTCTGACCAGAAGGATATTGTTGGTTTGCTTTCCTTTGGGGGTGGTTATATCCACGGAATGGGCCGAGATGGTGTTCGTATTTTCGATATGTTTAAAGCGAATACTGATATGATTCGAGGGTTCAAATATAATGGAATAGGTCCGCGTCAGGTTTCCAGTAAGGGTGAGGTTTATTTCTTGGGGGGAACAACATATATGAATGCGACTGCTGAAGTACAGTTTCCTATCCCTGTTGTGCCTGAAGGGTTCGGGTTGCGCGGTGCTTTATTTGCGGATATTGCCACGCTTTATGGCAATAATTATAAAGCCGTTTTTAAGGGTGAACCGTCTGTTACCAATACCAAAAGTGCTTGGCGTTCATCTGCAGGTGTGAGTTTGATGTGGGATTCTCCGTTTGGTCCTTTGCGTTTTGATTATGCTTGGCCAATAACGAAGCAGGAAGGTGATCGTTTGCAACAATTGAATTTTGGTATTTCTACGAAGTTCTGATTTGAGTGATTTTAAGAAGGAAAAACTTGAAGAGAATAGCTTAAGCTGGGAGAGAAAGTGTTTTGATGGCGGATACATTTTTTTTTACGCCGTCCCGGCAATTGACAGTTGCAAATGTTGCTGAGTTGACGGGTGCAAAGCTTCTTAATCCAGAGTTTTCTCATAAAGTTATCAATACTCTTTCTTCACTTGAGAGTGCTGTGGAAGGTTCTCTTGTTTTTGTAGAGCATCGGAAGTTTTCTGATGCTTTACTGGACAGTTCCGCTGTTGCTGTTTTTTGTACGAATGAGATTGTTTTTAAAGTTCCCGAAACTATGGCAATTTTGGTAACATCCACACCACAGCGTGACTTTGCTCAGATTGGTCGTATTTTGTTTCCAGATTCTGTCAAGCCAATGCCTTGGTTAGGATCGAAGGGGATTTCATCGCATGCGCATATTCATCCAACGGCTAAGTTGGCACATGATGTGTGTATTGAAGCGGGAGCTGTTATTGGTAGAAATGTTGAGATTGGTGCAGGAACTCTCATTTCATCCACAGCTGTTATCGGTGAAAATTGCCGTATTGGATGTGACTGCTATATTGCTCCTAAGGTAACAGTTCAGTGTTCTATAATAGGTGATAAGGTTCAGCTTTATCCTGGTGTTTGTATTGGGCAAGATGGTTTTGGTTATGTTGGGGGCGTTTCTGGAATCGAGAAAATTCCACAGCTTGGTCGCGTTATTATTGAGGATGGTGTAGAAGTTGGTGCGAACACGACAATTGATCGTGGGACATTTCAAGATACTGTTATTGGTGAAGGAAGCAAGA
Source organism: Bartonella sp. MR110HLJHH (assembly GCF_042194225.1). Classification (NCBI taxonomy): domain Bacteria; kingdom Pseudomonadati; phylum Pseudomonadota; class Alphaproteobacteria; order Hyphomicrobiales; family Bartonellaceae; genus Bartonella; species Bartonella sp. MR110HLJHH. The sequence goes on from NZ_JBHIMQ010000007.1 coordinate 34,002, forward strand.
TTGATAATCTTGTACAAATTGCCCACAATGTAAAAATTGGCCGCTATTGTCTTATTGCTGCTCAATGTGGCATTGCGGGAAGTACATCGATAGGGGATATGTCTCAGCTTGGCGGGGGTGTTGGAGTAGCCGATCACATCATAATAGGTAAATGTGTTCAGATTGCTGCTCGTAGTGGTGTTATGAATGACATTCCGGATGGCGAAAAATGGGGAGGTAGTCCAGCGCGACCATTTAAACAATGGTTTCGTGAAGTAGCGACGTTGCGCAGTATGGGAAAAGTTAAAAAGGAGAAACGCTGATATGATCAGCAGTGAAAAGACTAAAAACTTAGAGGCTGTCGATATTGAAAAACTATTATCAATATTACCGCACCGTTATCCGTTTTTATTAATCGATCGTATAGTTGATATTGATGGTGAACAAGGAGCTATTGGTATTAAAAATATAACGATTAATGAGCCGCATTTTACGGGACATTTTCCCGCAAAGCCTGTTATGCCTGGAGTTTTGATTTTAGAAGCTATGGCACAAACGGCAGGAGCAATAGCACTTTTAAATTTAGGCAATAAGCAAACAAATTTAGTTTACCTTATGACGGTTGATAATGCGAAATTTCGTAAGCCGGTTATGCCTGGTGATCAGCTCAAGATTCATGTTCAGCTTTTAAAAAAAAGATCTGGTATGAGACGTTTTTCGTGCGTTGCAAAAGTAGAAGATGTCCGCGTCGCTGAAGCAGAAATTGCTGCGATGATTGTCGAAGAAGAATAAACGATATTTGATGGGAATTTAAAAATGTCCGGTACAAAAATCCATCCAACTGCTCTTGTGGAGAAGGGAGCGCAGCTTGGTGAGAATGTACAAGTTGGACCGTTTTGTCATATTAGTTCAGATGCTGTTATTGGTGATGGATGCAGTTTGATGAGTCATGTTGTGATAATGGGGAAGACAACGTTAGGAGCCAAGAGTAAAGTATTTTCTCATGCAGTTTTGGGGGGAGATCCGCAAAATAATAAACATAAGGGAGAGGCTACGACTCTTTCGATTGGTAAAAACTGTACGATTCGTGAAGGCGTAACAATGCATAGGGGTTCCGATTCGAGTGTAGGAATGACAGTTGTTGGTGATAATTGCCAATTTTTTTGTTATGCGCATATCGCTCATGATTGTCATGTAGGGAATCATGTAACATTCGCAAATAATGCGATGATAGCTGGTCATGTTATTATTGGTGATTATGTGATTATTGGTGGGGGTGCTGCTGTGCATCAATTTGTTCGTGTTGGGCATCATGCATTTATTGGTGGTGTATCGGCATTGGTTGGTGATCTCATTCCCTATGGAACAGCTGTTGGGGTACAGGCAAAACTTGCTGGCCTCAATATTATTGGCATGAAGCGTGCAGGACTTGAGCGTCAAGATATTCATGCACTCCGTCATGCGGTTGCCATGCTTTTTGATCATAGCAAACCATTTAAAGAGCGTGTCAGTGATGTTGCTTCTTTCTATTCTTTTTCTCAGGCTGTTCTTGATATAGTTAATTTTATTAAGGAAGAAGGAAAACGTTTTTATTGTACACCAAAATTTGAAGGTGATAGAATAAAAGAATATAAGGATTAAAAATGCCTATTTGGGGAGCCAGAGGTTTTCTTTCCGGCCGTACTGCTATTATAGCAGGAAATGGTGTTCTGCCGATTACTGTTGCGCAGGCTCTTGAGAAGAATGGAGAGAATCCTTTTCTTGTGCTTTTGCGTGGTGAGGCAGATTCTGTTCTTTCTCGCTATGAGCATTGCGAGCTATCAATTGTAGAGTTAGCGCGACTCATTAAAATCTTAAAAGAGGCTAGAGTTTATAATGTTGTTTTGGCAGGTGGTGTGAAAAAGCGCCCACTTCTTAAACAATTGCGACTGGACTGGACAACATTTTTAGCTCTTCCTAAGTTAATCGGAGCTTTGAAGAGAGGGGATGATGCGTTATTAAAAGCTTTTATACGGATTATTGAAACGTATGGTTTTCGTGTTGTTGGTGCTCACGAGATAGTCGCAGATCTTTTAGCTCCTATGGAGTTTGATTTAACAGTGCGGCGTGCTACGCAAAAAGAGAAAAAAGATATTTTTTTAGCAGCAGAAGCAGCAAAGCTTTTAGGTCAATTAGATATCGGGCAAGCCGTTGTTGTTGTCCAAGGAAGGGTGGTTGCACTGGAGGGCGCTGAGGGAACTGATAATATGTTATGGCGTGTTTGTGAAATGCGAGAAAGAGGGCAAATTCCCCTTAAAGGTGGCGTTCTTGTAAAATGTGCAAAACCACAACAGGATAATCGCGTTGATTTACCATCAATTGGGCCCGCGACAATAATGAATATTGCAAAAAGTGGTTTATCTGGTGTTGCAGTGGAGGCAAATAGAAGTCTAATATTATCGGTGAAAACAACAATAGAAAAAGCCAATAAATATTCTCTATTTATAGAGACATTTGAAAAGTTTGCTCATGAATAATTGTTTCTTAAAGATTGCTGTGGTTTCAGGGGAGGAATCTGGTGATTTACTTGCGTCCGATTTAATTTCTTGTTTATCACAACAAACAGGATGCAATATTCATTTGATTGGTGTTGGGGGGAGGCATTTAAAGGCATTAGGTTTAAAAAGCTTTTTTGATTCCCATGATATTGCTTTAATAGGTTTAAAGGAGGTGTTGAAAAAACTACCATTATTGTTGCTACATATTCGCAATTTATCCAAATTTATTGCACAAGAACAACCTGATTGCCTCATTATTATTGATAGTCCTGATTTCACGCATCGTGTTGCAAAAAAGGTGCGCGTTTTAGCGCCTTCTATTCCTATCATTAAATATGTTGCACCAACCGTTTGGGCATGGCGTCCAGAGCGCGCTAAAGCTATGCGCAAGTTTGTTGACCATGTTTTAGCGGTTTTTCCTTTTGAAGAAAAGATTATGCAAGATTTGGGTGGTCCTCCCACGACTTATGTTGGACATCGTCTTTTGACATATCCTCCCCTTTTGATAGTTCAGTCAGAAAAAAAATGCCAATTAGAACAAAGAAATTTGAGCGATACACAAACATCATCGCCTACATTAGTTATTTTGCCAGGATCACGCAATTTAGAAATTCGTTCTTTAATGCCTATTTTTCGAGAAACAGTAGAGATTCTTGTACAACGGATTCCTCATTTACGTATTATTTTACCAACATTACCACGTTTAGCGGATAAAATTCGTGATTTTGTACAAGGCTGGAAAAGCAAAGTGGAAATTATAGTTGGTGAAGATGCAAAATGGCGTGCTTTTGCACAAGCAGATGTTGCACTTGCAGCATCTGGAACGGTTTCACTTGAATTAGCATTAGCTAAAATTCCAACAGTCCTTTGCTATAAACTTGATCGTTTTTCTAAATTCTTTATTTTCCCTAAAATAATTTTATGGAGTGCAGCTCTTCCCAATATTATTTCTGATAAGCCTATTGTACCGGAATATTTTGATGAATTTTTACGCCCTGGTATGTTAGCAAGACAAGTAGAACAACTTTTGTTTAATCCTTTAATACGACAGGCACAACTCGATGCCTTTGAGATGGTAGAACAGAAAATGAAAACTGAAGTACCATCGGGGGTTGTTGGCGCACAAATAATTATCACTCTTTTAAAAAGCAGGAATAAAATTGTATAAATAAAGCAATATGTTAATGATTAATATTTAATTTTAGCAAGAAAATTACAAGCACGTTGGCTTTTAGGATTAGTAAAAAATTCTTCAGAGGCTGTATCTTCAACAATTTTTCCATTTTCTAGAAAGAGTATTCTTTCTGAGACTTTACGTGCGAAGCCCATTTCATGGGTAACACAAAGCATTGCGATCCCTGTATCGGCCAATCGAGCCATCACGTCTAAAACTTCTCCCACACTTTCTGGATCAAGAGCAGAGGTTGGTTCATCAAAAAGCATGACTTCAGGTTCCATACAAAGTGCACGGGCAATTGCAACACGTTGCTGTTGCCCACCAGAAAGTTGTAAAGGATATTTTTCACAGTGTTTTTCAATACCAACATGCGTTAAGTAGCGAATTGCCCGTTCTTGTGCTTGTTGTTTGGAAAGTCCTTGAACTGTCATAGGTGCTAAAATACAATTTTGTATAACGCTCATGTGGGGAAATAAATTAAAGTTCTGAAAGACCATTCCTATCTTACGAAGAACATTTTTTTGCTGTTGTATAGGAGCGGTATGGATATCAACATTATGGATACAGATTGAACCCTTTTGTGCTTGTTCTAATTGATTAATACAACGGATTAACGTTGATTTTCCTGATCCCGATGGTCCACAAATAACGATATGTTCACCAGCTTGAACATTAAAGTTGATATCATGTAGGACCTGAAAGTTTCCATACCATTTATTTAGATTTCGAATAGAGATCACAGGGTTTTTACAGGGAGAGATCGATTTATTATTTTTCAAATTCATCTTATTTTATTCTTTCATTGATGAATAACTTGATTAATTCAACATTTTTGTTTGTAAAGTTTTTTATGATCATTTTATTTACCGTAAATATCGAGTGAGGCGCTGTTCGATAAAAACAATAAAACGATGAATGAGTTCAACGATAAAGAGATAGATAAGAGCAGCCCAAACGTAAACTTGAAAATCGAAAGTCCGTGAATAAGTGAGTTTAGCAACCCCCATTAAATCATAAACAGTAATAAGTGAGGCAAGAGCACTGGATTTAATCATTAAAGTCAACTCATTTCCTAGGGGGCGTAATGCTACAATCATTGCTTGTGGAAGAATAACTCTAAAAAATGTGACAGAGTTGCTTAGACCTAAAGCTTTTGATGCTTCACGTTGCCCAGTTGTTACGGATAGAAAACTTCCTTTAAAGATCTCAGATTGATAGGCAGCAGAATTGAGAGTAAAAATAAAAAGACAACAATACCACGCGTTTTTAAAAAACCACCACAAACCAACCTGCTGCCAGAAGTCATTCATTGAACCAAGTCCATAATAAAAAAGGAAGAGTTGAACTAATAAAGGAGAGCCACGGAAAAAATAGACATAAGCATTTGCACAATACTGTAAAAATGTATTTTTTGATAAACGTGCAAAAGCGATAAGCATACCAAGAAAAAAACCAAGAGAACAAGAAATAGAAACAAGCTCAACAGTAACAATAAAGCCATTAATAAATTTTGGTCCATAATGGCTTAAAAGATCAGGATTGAAAAGGAAATAAAGCCACTCAGGAATCATTGACGTAGCACCTTTTTATCGCCTATTTGAGTGTATGTTTCCAAATGGCGTAAGATTGCAGTAAAAACCGCTGAAAATAACAAATAGAGTAAGCATGCTACAAGATAAAATAGCATGGGTTTATTGGTAGCAGCGACAGCTAAGTTCGTTTGTCGCATGAGGTCAACAAGTGCGATGGTTGAAACAAGGGATGTATCTTTCAGTAAAGTAAGCCAATTATTAGAAAGTCCTGGCAAGGCATTTCGGATGAGCTGAGGGAAGACAATACGAAAAAATGTGGTTGACCGTGAAAGGCCTAAAGCTTTAGCCGCTTCATATTGGCCTTTATCAAAAATATTAAATGCTCCAAGCCAAACTTCACAAGAAAAAGCTGCAAGAACCATACTAAGCGCAAGAACACCAGCAACAAAAGCATTGATACTGAACATGATTTCAAAATTAAAATAGTCCAAGACATTTTGAATAAGGCTTTGTAACCCGTAGTAAACTAAAAACAAAGTTAAAAGCTCTGGTAGTCCACGAAATACCGTTGAAAAGAGGCGTGCCATCGCTTTGGCCATCTTAATATTGGATCGAATCATCACTGCATTTAGAAGACCTAGAGGAAGTCCTAGAAGTCCACAACATAATGCCAATGACAATGTCATTCCTGCACTAGAAAGTATAACCGCTCCCCATCCACCATTGCTAAATGATAGCAATGCTAAATTTTCAATCATTCTTGTGTTCCTCATGAAAGAGTTAGATAATATTTTTTAGAAATAACTAGCGGGTTTTATTTAAACATCATATTGATATTTAATAGATATCACTTGTAAAATATTTTCTCATAATTTTCTCATAAGTTCCATCTAAACGGATTTCTTTTAGCGCCTTATTGAACTTATTTTTAAGATCATTATTATTTTGACGCAGTGCAATTGCAACAGGAAATTTTGTTTCTTCTAGAGTTCCTAGGAGGAGACAGCAATCTTTTCCTTCATTTTTAAGCCAATTTAATGCTTGTAATTTATCAACAATAATCACATCAAGTCGATGATTTAAAAGGTCACGATTCACTTCTATTGTGGAAGGGTAGAGTTTAATTTTCACCTCTTCAGAAGCATAATGATCTTCTGCATAGAAAGCTTGTGTTGTATTTGATTGTACACCAAGATTTTTACCTCTAAAGTCTTGTGTTGAGATTTCTTTAATTCCCGAAGCTTTGGTAACAATAACAGCCAGTGCTGTATCGTAGTAAGGATCTGTGAAGTCAATTTTTTGTAAGCGCTCTTGTGTAAGAGAGAGGGAGGCAATGATAGCATCATATTTTTTTGCAATAAGTCCAGGAATCATTCCCTCGAAGTCTTGTGTGACAACAGTACACTCAACATTCATTTTTTTACAAAGTGCATAAGATATATCAATATCAAGTCCCTGCAATTTATTATTTGAGTCAATATAACTAAAGGGAGGGTAGGTGCCTTCACTCGCAATTTTTAATGTTTTCGCATCAGCCAATTGGGTGAATAGTGCGGCGCTTATTATAAGAGCTCCTGCTAATAGTTTCATGATGTTCTCCTATTGGATAAGCGGGCAAATATGAAATCACTATGTTTTTATAATCTGTAAGCTTTTTGGGAGCAATTCAAAAATTTATTGATGTTTATTTTAGATCATTATGTTGGACATTATTATCAAAAAAATTATCTTTTTTATTGATAAAAAAAGAATAAATATCTTATTGCTTGTATGATAGGTTAATTTTCACGAAATGATAGATTTGAATCATTTCATGAGTAAAAACTAAGGATTTTTCTTGAAAGTAAGGCTATTCAATTTGAACATAAAGAAAAAATTAGATTTTGATACGATAAAAATACAACCTTATTGTTGTCATTATATTCTATAAAATGTTTAGATATCGAGGAACAATTAAAAACTATTTTGATAAATGTAAATTTTCTTATAAAACTGCCGAATTTCCAATTATCTTTGCATGTCCAATAAAGAGTTAAAAAATACTCCTTAAATATAAAAACTGAATTTTAATTCATAGTGATATCTAATCGATATTGAAAGTAAAATATTTTTTCATAATTTTTTCATAGGTTCCATCGGCGCGGATTTCTTCTATTGCTTTATTAAAACTGTTTTTAAGATCGTTATTATTTTGACGGAGTGCAATTGCAACAGGAAATTTTGTTTCTTCTAGAGTTCCTAGGAGGATACAGCAATCTTTTCCTTCATTTTCAAGCCAATTCAATGCTTTTAATTTATCAAAGATAATGATATCAAGCCGATGGCTTAAAAGATCACGATTAGCTTCTATTGCTGTAGGATAAAGTTTGATATTCACTCTTTCAGAGGCATAATGATCTTCCGCATATGCAGCTTGTGTTGTATTCGATTGTACTCCAAGATTTTTACCTCTAAAGTTTTGTGTTGAGATTTCTTTAATTCCCGAATTTTTGGTAACGATAACAGCGAGTACAGTATTGTAGTAAGGATCTGTAAAATCAATTTTTTGTAAGCGCTCTTTTGTAGGAGAAAGGGAAGAAACGATAGCATCGTATTTTTTGGCAAGAAGACCAGGAATCATCCCCTCGAAGTCTTGTGTGACAATAGTACATTCAACATTCATTTTTTTACAAAGCGCATAAGATATATCAATATCAAACCCTTGAAGTTCGTTATTTGAGTCAATATAACTAAATGGCGGATAAGAGGCATCGCTTGCAATTTTCAGCGTTTGAGAATTGGCCGATAGGGTAAACAGTGTTGCGCTTATTATAAGAGCTCCTGCTAATAATTTCATTATGTTCTCCTATTAGATAAGCTGGCAAATATGAAACCATCATGCATTTTTATAATCTGTAAGCTCTTTTGGAGCAATGTAAAAAATTTATCTGGGTTCATTTTGCTATCATTATGCTGGATATCATTATCAAAAAAAATGATTTATTCTTATTAAGTATGGGGATAAAAAATATAGGAAAGAAGTACACCTCTTGTTGATTATATGATGATTTTTAATAATTTTATTTAAAAATCAATAAGTTATATTTAAAAGGAAAACTATTAACTTAAATACAAAGAAAATTTCAGCTCTGAACAGGATAAAATGTAAAGTATTTTTATTCTAATCTACTTGAAAAGGGATAAGAATTTTTTGGCATTTTAAAGAAGCACTTAATGTAAGCCTTTTGCAATTTTATCTGGAGAAGATAGAAAGTAAAATTCTGACATTGCTAGATTTTAATATGTAATAAGGTTTTTAAACATGAGGGAATGACAGGGAATACACTTCCATTAAAGATAATGGGAATTATAAGGTAAAATTTTCAATTTCTTTTTGCTAAATGTTTGGCTAATTTGCAGAAGAGTATTCTCAATTTAAAACTTAGAATTTTTTAGTAAATTTTTATGATGATGTTACCTCTGTAGAAAGAGTTTTAAAATCACGTTTTATAAAAATTCTTAAAGGATATTTTTGGATTATTCTCAATAAAGCTTCAGTAAACTGAAGCTTTATTGATTTCTTTTTTTAATTTGCACGTTCATCTATAGGAACATAGTCACGCATAGCATGGCCTGTGTAGAGTTGTCGAGGACGACCAATTTTTTGTGCAGGGTCCTCAATCATTTCTTTCCATTGTGCTACCCACCCGACACTGCGCGCCAATGCAAAAAGAACAGTAAACATTTCAGTTGGAAAACCTAGAGCTTTTAATGTAATGCCGGAATAGAAATCAACATTGGGATAAAGCTTTTTCTCAATAAAATATTCATCACTTAAGGCAATTTTTTCAAGTTCTATTGCAATATCAAGAAGCGGGTCATCTTGAATGTTGAGTTCTTTTAAAACTTCATGACAGGTTTTTTGCATGATTTTTGCACGTGGGTCATAATTTTTATAGACACGGTGCCCAAAGCCCATAAGGCGGAAAGGATCATTTTTATCTTTTGCACGTGCAATAAATTCAGGAATTCTTTCAATAGAACCTATTTCTTGTAGCATTTTTAAACATGCTTCATTGGCACCACCATGTGCTGGTCCCCAAAGGCATGCAACACCTGCTGCAATACAGGCAAACGGATTAGCACCCGAGGATCCAGCAAGACGTACCGTAGATGTAGAAGCATTTTGTTCATGATCTGCATGAAGGATAAAGATTTGATCCATCGCCCGAGCAAGCACAGGGTTTGTTTTATATTCTTCACAAGGAACAGCAAAGCACATACGGAGGAAATTTGCAGCATAACTAAGATCATTACGTGGATAAACAAATGCTTGTCCGATACTGTATTTATAGGCCATAGCAGCAAGCGTTGGAACTTTTGAGATAAGACGAACAGAAGCAATCATTCTCTGGTGAGGATCTGTAATATCAATAGAGTCGTGATAGAACGCAGACATAGCGCCAAGGCAGGCAACCATGACGGCCATAGGATGAGAATCACGGCGGAAGCCATGGAAGAAGCGTGCAAACTGTTCGTGTACCATGGTATGCTGCATAATACATCGATCAAATTCATTTTTTTCTTGCTGTGTTGGGAGTTCACCATAAAGTAAAAGATAACAACTTTCGAGAAAGTCTCCTTTTTCAGCTAATTGATCAATAGGATAACCACGATAAAGCAATATGCCTTTATCACCGTCGATATAAGTAATTTTTGATTCACAAGAAGCTGTTGAAGTAAAACCAGGATCATAAGTAAAAATATCGGCTTTTTTGTAGAGAGAAGCAATTTCAATGACTTCAGGTCCACTCGTGCCTTTACGCAAGGGAAGCTCTACTTTTTTATCATTCACAATAATATATGCGTTATTCTCAGACATTCGGTATTCCTTTCAGATCCTTCACTGCTAAAAATTAAGACTCTGCTTCATCAGAGTGGGGGATGTATAACTGAAGCTTTTCTTACTTATATTTAATGGTAGATTGCCTCTAAAAGTGAGTACATGCAATCTAAAAATATTTCCTTATTGATCATTATTACTCAATAAAAAATGTATTTCAATGATATAACATAAAAAACTCTTCTAGGGCGCGTTGAGATATCTGTATAGATCCCTATTTGAGGAAATATACTCAGTACACATTATGAGCATATTGTTGTGATAAGTTGGTCCTTGATGCGATGAAGGGATTCATCGCGTCCTAATAAAATAAGAACATCCAAAACACCTGGTGATGTTGCAGATCCTGTAAGAGCTGCGCGAAGTGGTTGGGCAATAGATCCAAATTTGAGATTCTGTGTTTGTACACAAGAGCGAAGTGTTTCATCTAGGTTTTTTGTATCCCAAGAGGGGCAAGCTTTCAGGGCAAGATAAAGATCATTTAAAATGGTTCGTCCATTTTTATCTAAGAGCATTTGTGCTTTTTCATCAAGTTGTAAAGGTCGTTGCGTAAAAATGAAGGAGGCATTGTCAATCAGTTCGCACAGTGTTTTTGAACGTTCTTTCAAATGTGGGATTGCTTTTAAAAATTGAACACGGCGTTTTTCATCAAGTCTTTCAATAATTTGTGCTCCCCTATCGGTTTCTGGTAGAATATTAAGAGCGGCATCAAAAAGTTCTTGATCATTACTCATGCGCATATAATGTCCGTTGATGGAATCGAGCTTTTTGAGATCAAAACGAGCAGCACCTTTGTTAATATCCTCAATGTCAAACCAAGAAATCATATCTTTAAGCGACATCAGTTCGTCATCACCATGACTCCAACCTAAACGGACAAGGTAATTGCGCAAAGCAGCAGGAAGATATCCCATTGTTCGGTAGGCATCAACACCGAGTGCACCATGCCGCTTTGATAATTTTGCACCGTTTTCACCATGGATAAGAGGAATGTGTGCCATAACAGGAATATCCCATCCCATTGCCTTAAAGATGATCATTTGTCGGGCAGCATTGGTAAGATGATCATCCCCACGTATAATATGTGTGATGCCCATATCATGATCATCAACGACAACAGCATGCATATAAGTAGGCGAACCATCAGAACGCAAAATAATAAAGTCATCGAGATCTTTATTAGGAAAACGAACATCACCTTGAACACGATCATGTACAATCGTTTCTCCTTCTTCAGGGGCTTTGATGCGAATAACAGGCTTAACACCTTTAGGAGCTTCAGAACGATCACGGTCCCGCCAACGTCCATCATAACGTGGTGGGCGCCCTTCTGCACGGGCTTTTTCACGCATTTCAGCTAACTCCTCAGGTGAAGCATAACAATAATATGCTTTGCCGTCTTTGACCAACTGTTCGGCGATTTGTCGGTGACGTTCAGCACGTTCAAATTGCGAAATAGGGGTGCCATCATAACTAAGCCCCATCCAGTGTAAGCCATCTATAATAGCTTTTACAGCTGCTTCTGTTGAGCGCTCTCGGTCTGTATCTTCAATTCGTAAAAGCATTTTTCCACCGGTATGTTTTGCATAAAGCCAATTAAAAAGAGCAGTACGAGCGCCACCAATATGAAGGAAGCCAGTGGGTGAAGGGGCAAAACGAGTAATAACAGACACGAAATATTTTCCTTTAAACTGAGATATTACTTATAGAACTTTATAGAAAAATCATGTTAGCATAGGTGATGGGGTGTGCAATAGCCATATTGCGAGTTAAAGTGGGGGGCGGATGTTTTATCAAAGTAAAGTTAAAGAGGGTTTATCCGAAAAATCTGTTACAGAAAGAAAAAAGCCATGTCAAATAGGGCAGAGTATTTTTTCTAGATATGATGATGCAAAGAACGGCAGTTATAACCAACAAAAACTTTTTTTATTGACACTCTCAAAAGAAGTAATCATTCGTTTTCGCAAATGGCTAGAAGATTGTATCAATAAAGAAGTTTCTTTTGGTATCCTTTTTTCGCTGATTTTAATCTTTTTTGCTCTAGGAATCATTTTTTATTTTCATTTAGAGTGGGAGCCAAGTTGGGGACAATTGGGGGCGTTGGTCAGTATTTTTCTGGGAATATTCTATGTTGCACGTTTTTATCGAAAAATATGGATTCCCGTGGGATTTTTGTTTTGTATTATATTGGGTGTTTTGGCGGCAAAAATAGAAACGTGGCGTATTGCAACACCCATGTTAAGCAGTGACATCGTCACCACATTGACGGGAAGAATTGTTTCTATTGAGTTAGGCACCAAAGGGGGATTTCGTTTAGTTTTGGATGTTTTGAGTACAGAAAAGCCCATATTATGCCATAGTCTTCATCGTATTCGTTTATCGGCAAGATATTTGCCATCTGGCTTAGCAATTGGTGATGGACTATATGGGAAAGTTAAGATTCGTGCATTTTCTGGGCCAGTGCGTCCAGGAGGCTACGACTTTAGTTTTCATAATTATTTTAAAAGAATTGGGGCACAAGGCGTTTATTTAGGAAAACCAAGAAAAATATCGGTTTCGCAGCCTGATGGAATATTCGCTATCATTCTACAGAAAATTGAAAATTTACGCACGAAGATGACACAAAGAATCCGTATAGCCCTTGAAGGAGAAAAGGGGAGTGTTGCTGCTGCTCTTATAACAGGGCAGCGTGCTGGCATTTCAAATGAGACAAATGAAGCATTACGTACGGCTGGATTAGCCCATATTTTATCAATATCCGGTTTACATATGGCGTTGTTAAGCGGCATAGTTCTTTTGAGTATCCGTAGTTTTTTAGCATTTTTTCCAGTTTTTTCTTCCTATTATTCCAGTAAAAAATTTGCTGCTATCGTTGCGTTTATGATAACAGCTTTTTATTTGTTATTGTCGGGCTTAGCAATATCAGCGCAAAGAAGTTTTGTGATGATTGCTGTTATGTTGGTTGCTATATTGTGTAATCGCTCTGCTATAACAATGCGTAATTTTTCTATTGCAGGGTTGATAACTCTGGCGATGACACCCCATGAAATATTAGGTCCTAGCTTTCAAATGTCCTTTTCTGCGACTGCTGCTTTGATCGCTTTTTTTGATTGGTGGAGTGGAAGATCATTTTTTCGTAAAAGAAAAACAACACCCTCTTATGTTGGAGGAGGAGTGATAAATTTTGCTTTCTTATCGATGCTTTCAACATGTGCTTCTTCCCTTGTTGCAGGGAGTGCAAGTGGAATTTATGCTGCGTATCATTTTTCTAATACGGCATCTTTGAGCATTATCAGTAATGCTTTTGCTTTGCCTGTCATTTCAATTTTCGTCATTCCTTTTGGATTAATTGCAGTCCTCGCAATGTTAGGAGGATTCGAATGGCTCCCCCTTCAAATTATGGGGTTTGGTGTTGATATTGTGATAAAGATTGCGCATGTTATCAAGGCTATTTCTCCTGATTTGAATCCTGGTTTTATGCCGTTATCTGCGTTGGTTTTATTGAGTATAGGCTTGGTTGGACTGACTTTTTGCAAAACACTCATCCGGCTCTTTTTTAGTTTGTTTATTTTGGCTGGTATTTCTATTTGCGTAATGCATTCACCTGTACAACTGATTATAGCAGATAATATGCGTCTCGTGGGCGTTATCCATGATAAAAAATTATATATTGATCGTTACCATATTTCTAAGTTCACGACATCCATATGGAAAAAGTCATTTCGTGTGAATGAAACGATTAAACCAACAAAATATGGTCCTTCGTTGCACGGACAATTTATTTGTGATTATCATGTATGTACGTCATTATTAGAGAATGGATTAAAAGTGGTTGTTTTACAGAGAGAAATAGATCAATGTGTAGAGGCAGATATTCTCATTCATACATTTGTAATGCGTAATCCAACATGTTATAAGAAGGCAAAAATAATATTTACGCCTCAACAATTGTTATCACGAGGAAGCGTTATGATGACCAAAGGTGGAGATATTATTTGGTCTTCGCTAGGGTTTCATAGACCATGGAATATGCACAGACAGCATTCATAAAAAATATAATCTATCATATTTTGCTTCACATTTGGATAATGACAAAACAAAAAATAATAGAAGACTCTTCTGATAAAATTTTGCGGTATTTAAATTAGTAAGTTTATCAAAGTTATTGAAACGAGATAATAATCTACAGTTTTCTAGAAATAGATGATTTTTATATCTGATCATTTTAAATTTTTCAAAAAAATTGATATGTGCATCCTATTGATAGCACAAGATAAATCAAAAATTCTTATTGAATGAGAAAAATGCTAATAAATTTTCTCAAAGAAATAAAAAAGATAATTGTTGATTATTCTATTTTATTCTTATCATATATTTCTATAACGAGTAACATCTCTCCAAGCAAAAGATGATGGTAAATTTAAATAGATTGCGTCAAGAGGTTATCTTTTATTATCATTATTATCGGTGGTAATAGGGGTGATAAATGCTGCTTATACGGATAAAAGGCAAAGTCATTCATGGATGTTCAGCAGTTAAAAAAAATGGCAGCTATTAAAGCGCTTGAATTTATTGAAGATGATATGCGGCTTGGTATTGGATCTGGTTCGACAGTCAATGAATTTATTCGTCTTCTTGGTGGGCGTGTTGCGGATGGTTTGCGAGTGACTGGTGTTGCTACTTCACGATATTCTGAACAACTCTGTCGTAAGTTTGGAGTGCCTGTTAGCACTTTAGAACAAATACCTGAACTGGATCTTGATATTGACGGAGCAGATGAAATTGGTCCTGAGATGATGCTCATTAAAGGTGGAGGGGGAGCATTGTTGTATGAAAAAATTGTAGCATCGGCATCTCGTGCAATGCTTGTCATTGCTGATGAAACAAAGGTGGTAAAACGACTTGGTGCTTTTGCACTACCAATTGAAGTTAATCCATTTGGTATCCATACAACATGCAGAGCCATCGAAAAAGTCGCTGAGGATTTAGGGCTTTCTGGAGAAATTGCATTGCGAATGAATGGAAAAAATCCTTTTGAAACAGATGGTGGCCATTTTATTCTTGATGCATTTTGGGGCTGCATTTTGCAACCAAAACCATTATCGGATGCACTTCTTGCCATTCCTGGTGTTGTTGAGCATGGACTTTTTTTGGGATTGGCTTCACGTGCAATTGTAGCTATGGCTGATGGTCAAACAAAAATTTTAGAATCTTTTGATTTTTAGAGAAGACAGTTTCATGACGATATGTTAGCACAATACAATAAATCAAAGAGTATTGAAATTTTGAATAAATAACGCATTTGAATTATAATTAATTATCGGGGTAATCATTAAATGAAAACAATATTTTCTTTTCAGCGTTTTGTCGTATATTTAGGTGTAGTTGCCGTTTTCGTTGTGAATATTGGAATGGCTTATGCACAAGGTGTGAGCGATCAGCATTTAGCTTCAGCTAGAAAGGCTATAAGTGCCATTCACGCAACGGATCAGTTTGATAGTTTTTTACCAAATGCGGTAGATGATCTTAAAACTGCACTGATGAGGGCTGATCCAAATTTGGCAGAGACTATTTCTGATATTGTTGATAAGCAGGCGTTTGCTTTAATTAAAAGGCGCTCTGATCTAGAAAAAGAGATTGCTCATGTATATGCAAAATATTTTACTCAAAAAGAGCTTGATGCAATAACGGCATTCTACAATTCTGATACCGGTAAAAAGTTTTTGACAGAGGTCCCCAATATCGCACGTGATTCTTATTCAGCATTTGATGCATGGCGTTCTGCGCTTATGCGGGATCTTGTAGAAAATGTGAAAAAAGAAATGTCTGAAACAGTTAATTTGAATAATTCTACTATGCCTACAAATATGCCTATAAAATCAGAATCTTCAGAAAATAAAAAATAGCTTGATTGATATCATGACAACCAATGGGCAATTTCTGATTTTTTAAATAGCGGCGGTTTTTCCGCCGTTTTTAATATTTTAATGAGAGTAGGTCTTTTTAGAATACGGCTTTATAAAAAAATGCTTCTTCAAAAGAAAAAAAGACTTTCATTTGATAATAAATGATCTTAGCCTATTCTTGCAGATACATAAGAAGGAATAATTCGTGGGCTCTTTTGACTTTGATTTATTTGTTATTGGAAGTGGTTCTGGTGGAGTACGTGCAGCACGGCTTGCTGGAGGACTCGGTAAGCGTGTTGCTATAGCAGAGGAATATCGGATAGGGGGCACTTGTGTTATTCGTGGCTGTGTTCCGAAAAAACTTTATGTTTATGCATCACAATATGTAAAAGAATTTAAGAAAAGTATTGGTTTTGGGTGGAAATATGCGGATCCAATTTTTAGTTGGGAAAAGTTGGTTGCAGCTAAAAATAAAGAAATATCAAGGTTAGAAGGGCTGTATCGTAAGGGATTAGAGAATAACAATGTGCATATTTATGAAAGTCGTGCTACTTTTGTAGATGATCACACATTAGAGCTTTCTGCCACGGGTGAGCGGGTAAGTGCAGAAAAAATTTTGATTGCAACAGGGGCAAAAGTTGCACCAAATACTTCCATAGAAGGCGGTGGATTTTGCCTCACTTCTAATGAGATTTTTGACCTTGATCAACTCCCAAAATCAATAGTCATTGTTGGTGGAGGGTATATTGGTGTTGAATTTGCTAATATTTTTCATGAATTAGGTGTAAAAACAACGCTGCTCCATCGTGGTGATTTAATCCTTCGTGGTTTTGATCATGATTTGCGGCAATTGCTCAGCGATGAAATGACTGAAAAAGGGATTTCTATTCTCTATGGCGCAACAATTTCTAAAGTGCAGGCTGCAGAAAATTGTTATGAAGTTATTTTATCAAATGGGCAAACGATTAGTGCCGATCAGATTATGTTGGCTACGGGGCGTGTACCAAATACAACGGGTTTAAGACTTGAGCGGGCAGGTGTTCAAGTGGATGAATTTGGTGCAGTTGTTGTTGATGAAAGAATGACAACGAATATACCCCATATTTGGGCTGTTGGTGATGTAACAGGTCATATTCAATTAACACCTATTGCGATTCATGATGCAATGTGTTTCGTGAAGACTGCGTTTGAGAATATTCCCACGACACCTGATTATGATTTAATTACGACGGCAGTTTTTTCTCAGCCAGAGATTGGAACAGTTGGTCTTTCAGAAGAAGATGCGGTACGTCGTTATAAGCGTCTTGAAATTTATCGTACAGTTTTTCGTCCTATGCGTAATGTTTTTTCTGATAGTTCAGAGAAAATGCTTATGAAACTCATTGTTGATGGTGAAAGCCGTATTGTTGTGGGCGCTCATATTTTAGGGGAAAACGCTGGTGAGATGGCACAGCTTATTGGGATAGCTCTCAAAGGAAAGCTGACGAAGGATATCTTTGATGAAACGATGGCAGTGCATCCAACGATGGCAGAAGAATTGGTAACGATGTATAAACCAAGTTATATATATGAAAATGGGAAGAAAATAGAAAGTTAAACAGCATATATTGCGGTAAAAAGCTTTTGATATGCCAATCTGTAAGATTAATCTTTAGAGAGAGTGTAATGATAAAAGAATGGGCACCTGACTCTTGGAGAACAAGGCCAATTAAACAAGTTCCGACTTATCCGGATAAGTCTATGTTAGAAGATGTTGAACGAAAACTGAGAAGTTATCCTCCTTTAGTTTTTGCCGGTGAAGCACGTGATTTAAAAAATGAATTAGCAGCTGTTGCAAAAGGACAAGCTTTTTTATTGCAAGGTGGTGATTGTGCCGAAAGCTTTGCAGAACATGAAGCTGATAATATCCGTGATTTTTTTCGTGTATTTTTGCAAATGGCAATTGTTTTAACCTTTGGTAGTTCTAAACCGGTTGTTAAAATTGGTCGTATTGCTGGTCAATTTGCAAAGCCCCGCTCTTCTGATATCGAAAGCAAAGAGGGAGTTGAATTTCCTGCTTATCGGGGGGATATTATTAATGGCATTGAGTTTGAAGCCGATTCTCGTATTCCAGATCCGCAACGGATGTCTATGGCTTACCGCCAATCTGCGGCAACACTTAATCTATTGCGTGCTTTTTCACAAGGTGGCTATGCTAATTTAGAAAATGTACACACATGGATGTTGAGTTTTGTTTCTAACAGTCCGCAGGGGGAACGTTATGAATTATTGGCAGAGCGTATTTCTGAAGCAATTGATTTTATGCGTTCTATAGGGATTACATCCAAAACACATTCTTCATTGCGTGAAACATCTTTTTATACCAGTCATGAAGCACTTTTGCTTGGTTATGAAGAGGCTTTGACTCGGATTGATTCAACTTCAGGAAATTGGTATGCAACATCCGGTCATATGTTATGGATTGGTGACCGTACACGTCAGATTGACCATGCTCACGTTGAATATTGTCGCGGCGTTAAAAATCCTATAGGATTAAAATGTGGTCCTTCCATTGAGTCTAATGAGCTTTTAAAATTAATTGATATTTTAAATCCAGAAAACGAGCTGGGGCGGCTTACTCTCATTACGCGTTTTGGGTATGATAAAGTTAAAAGTTATCTGCCTAAACTCATCCGTGCCGTTGAACGTGAGAAGCGTGCGGTTATATGGTCATGTGATCCAATGCATGGCAATACGATTACTGCCAATGGTTATAAGACGCGTCCCTTTGATTATGTTTTAAAAGAAGTAGAGAATTTTTTTGCAGTACATCGTGGAGAGGGAACTTATCCAGGAGGTATCCATATTGAGATGACAGGTCGTGATGTTACTGAATGTACAGGAGGGGCGCATGCTATTTCTGTAGACGATTTATCTGATCGTTATCATACGCAATGTGATCCACGGTTAAATGCAGATCAAGCGTTAGAATTGGCTTTTCTTGTTGCTGAACTCCTTAAAAAAAATCGTGTGACTGATTCGTTAGGAGTTGCTGCTGGTGGGTAGGAAAATTTTTCCTAATATACTTTTAGGTCATTATGGCAGAAGAGAATTTTTAAAAAGTGATATTTACTGATGATGAAGAGTAAAGTTGTGTTTGCTAAACTGATGAAATGATACAAAGGCTTATGAAAAATGATTTTCGGGTATCAATTGCCCAATTAAATCCTATTGTTGGTGATATTGAGGGGAATTTTTCTTTAGCTGTCATGGCACATCAAAAGGCCAAAGAAGAGGGGGCTGATCTTGTTTTATTCACGGAACTTTTTATAAGCGCTTATCCGCCGGAAGATCTTGTTCTAAAACCTGCTTTTACAAAAACATGTGAAGAGACTGTTAAGAAATTAGCAAAGATAACCGTAGGCGGACCAGGAATTGTCATTGGTCTTCCATTAAGACGCAATGGCAATATTTACAACGGTGTCATGCTTCTTGATGAAGGGCGAGTCATTGCCGAAAGTTTGAAGTTTGATTTACCTAATTATGCTGAATTTGATGAAAAGCGTTTATTTTCTTCAGGCCCACGACCTGAGCCTCTTATCTATCGTGGGGTAGGACTAGGAATAGTGATTTGTGAAGATATTTGGAATGATTCTTCACTTTGTGCGGAGCTTGGTAATAAAGGAGCGGAAATTATTCTTGTCCTTAACGGATCTCCCTACTATCGTAATAAAACCTTAAAACGTATAGATGTTGTTCATACGCAAGCTCTACGATCTAGGGTACCAATTATTTATGCTAATCAAGTTGGAGGTCAAGATGAGCTCGTTTTTGATGGTGGGTCTTTTGCCTTGAATGGAGAAGGAAAAAAGATATTTCAAATGAAGCACTTTGATAGCCATATTGCTTTAAGCCATTGGCAAAAAATAACGACGGGATGGCACTGTATTTCAGGTCCTAATGAAAGTCTTCTCAATGGATTAGCGGCCGATTATCAAGCTTGTGTTTTAGGTTTGAGAGATTACGTTAATAAAAATCGCTTTAAGGATGTTATTCTTGGTCTTTCAGGAGGAATTGATTCAGCCCTGTGTGCGGCAATGGCGGTGGATGCTCTTGGCTCTGAGAGAGTTCGCACCATTATGATGCCTTATCACTATACTTCACAAGAATCGTTAAAAGATGCTAAAGAATGTGCACAACTTCTAGGATGTCATTATGAAATAATACCGATTGAGCAACCTGTTGAAGCTTTTTTAAAGACAATGGCGCCAGTTTTTCTAGGGTTACCCCCTGATATAACAGAAGAAAATCTTCAAAGTCGTATACGCGGTACACTTTTAATGGCTCTTTCAAATAAATTCGGTTCATTGGTGGTAACGACAGGCAATAAGTCGGAAATGGCTGTGGGATATGCGACACTGTATGGTGATATGAATGGCGGGTTTAATCCTCTTAAAGATATTTATAAAATGCAGGTTTATGCATTAGCTGAGTGGCGCAATAAAAATCACTTGCACAATTTGAGAGGACCAGAAGGGATTGTCATTCCATCCAATATTATAGAAAAAGCGCCTTCTGCAGAGCTGCGGGAAAATCAAAAAGATGAAGATTCTCTACCGCCTTATCCTATTCTAGATGATATCTTGCAATCTCTTGTAGAAAATGACATGAGTATTTGTGATATTATTAAACGTGGGTATTCACGGGAAACTGTTGAGAAAGTTGAACAGCTTCTTTATGGTGCCGAATATAAAAGACGACAATCTGCACTCGGTGTAAAAATCAGTTACAAGAGTTTCGGACGCGATCGTCGCTATCCCATAGTCAATCATTTTCGCGATAAAAATTGAGTATTATTTTATGGTTAAAGTTCGTTTTGCTCCCTCTCCAACAGGTTATATTCATATTGGCAATATCCGTATTGCGCTTTTCAATTGGCTTTATGCGCAAGCGCATAATGGAGCATTTATCTTGCGCTATGATGATACAGATGTTGAACGTTCTAAACAAGAATATATCGATGCTATTGCTGTTGACCTTGAATGGCTTGGTATTCAACCAGATGCAATTTATTACCAATCTAAGCGATTTAATCGATATGATGAAGTTGCGGAAATTCTCAAACAACGCGGGCTTCTTTATCCCTGTTATGAGACTGCAGAAGAATTAGAACGGCGTCGTAAAATCCAGCTTTCACGCAAATTGCCTCCTATTTATGACCGTGCAGCATTAAAATTGACAGCAGAAGAGAAAAAAAACTTTGAATCACAAGGTCGTAAACCCCATTGGCGTTTTCTTCTCCCTAATTTTGAAAATGATCCTCTACAAACAAAGCGAACAGCAGTTTGTTGGAATGATGCAGTAAAGGGAAAGCAGACGATTGATTTGGCTTCTCTTTCAGATCCTGTTCTCATTCGTGAAGATGGAAGCTATCTTTATACATTGCCGTCTGTTGTTGATGATGTAGATATGGCTATTACGCATATTATTCGTGGGGATGATCATATTACAAATACAGGCGCTCAAATTGCTCTTTTTAAAGCTCTTAATGCAGAATTACCGGTTTTTGGTCATATCAATTTATTGGCGACAGTTTTAGGAAAAGGACTTTCAAAACGTAACAATGATCTTTCTATTCGTTCTCTACGGGAAGAAGGTTTTGAATCTATAGCTGTTCAATGCCTTGCCGTTTTGATTGGGACATCGCAAAATGTGCATCCCTATCCCAATCAAGCAGCGCTTTTAGAGCATTTTAATCTCCAAGATACGTCAAGATCCGTTGCAAAATTTGATATTGCTGATCTTCTTGCTTTGAATAGTCATCTTGTCCATGAGTTAAACTATGAGGAAGTAAAAATGCGCCTTAAAAAACTTTCTATTGGGGGAGATAAGGCGGAATATTTCTGGAACGCGATAAGAAGTAATATTAATAAAGTCAATGATGCTGTTTTGTGGTGGAAAATCATTCATGATGAACAGAATTTTGATACAGTGGCACTAGAGGATCGTGCTTTTGTGCGCCAATCACTCGATTTCTTACCTGAAGGTGCTTTGAATGAGGAAAGTTGGAAAATTTGGACAACAGAATTAAAAGAAAAAACAGGACGTAGTGGGAAAGCTTTGTTTATGCCATTACGTCAGGCACTTACTGGGATGGATCATGGACCTGAAATGGGAAAAATTTTGCCGCTCTTGGGATGTGAAAAGGTAGCAGAAAGACTCTCTAGGAAATAAGAGCGGCTTTTTTAAAAGCATTTCGTTCATTTTACTCTTAAAGAGAGTAAAGAACGGGTTTATTTACACGTTTTTATAAGCATGAAAGCAGGAATATCATCACCAAATCCAAGGGGCGTGTAATTCTTATTTTTTCGTGGGCGTTGTTGCTCAGATGGCTTCTCTTTATTATTTGCATTTTTGATATATTCTGTTTTATTCTCTTCTACAGATTTTTTAGTGTGAGCAACAGGCTCTTTTTGAGCAGTTTTCTTTGATGATTTTGAAGATTTTTTCTTTACAACAATATCTTCTGTTTGATCATCGGCTATTAAAGTTGAGAGATCTCCATTGAGCCATTCAATTTTTTCATTACTCATTTCCTCAATGGCATTGATATATTTTTGATCAGCTTTTGTGACAATTGTAAAAGCTTTTCCGCTACGATTTGCACGCCCTGTACGACCAATTCGATGGATATAGTCTTCAGCATGTGTAGGAACATCATAGTTAAATACATGACTTACAGCTGGGATATCAAGTCCACGGGCGGCAACATCAGATGCAACAAGAAGTGTGAGTTTATTGTCTTTAAAATCGGCCAATGTGCTCATGCGCGAGTATTGGTCCATATCTCCATGAAGTGCACCTACACTAAAATTATGCCTGACGAGAGATCTAAAAAGTTCAGAGATATCTCTTTTTCGATTACAGAAAATAATAGCGTTTTGAAGCTCAGCACCTTCATTATGAATAAGTTCTCGCAAAACAGCTCTTTTATCCCATGACTTACTTCCAGATTTGACGAGCCGTTGTGTAATTGTGGTTGCGGTTGAGGATGCTTTTGTAACTTCAACAGATACAGGAGAATGTAAAAATTGTTTCGTTAGTTTTGTAATTTCTGGCGCCATTGTTGCAGAAAAGAACAAAGTTTGACGCGTAAAAGGAGTTAGCTTACAGATGCGTTCAATATCAGGAATAAAGCCCATATCCAACATGCGATCCGCTTCATCAATAACAAGGATTTCAACGCCCATCAGGAGCAGTTTACCGCGCTCGCAATGATCAAGAAGGCGCCCTGGTGTTGCGATAAGAACATCAGCTCCCCGTTCAAGTTTGCGATCTTGGAGTTCAAAAGAAACTCCACCAATCAAAAGAGCAACATTTAAACGATGATTTATTCCGTATTTATCGAAATTTTCTTCAACTTGAGCTGCAATTTCCCGTGTTGGTTCTAAGATGAGCGTACGGGGCATTCGTGCTCTTGCACGACCTTTTTCAAGGAGAGTGAGCATAGGCAATACGAAAGAAGCGGTTTTACCCGTTCCCGTTTGGGCGATTCCTAAAACGTCTTTTCTTTGAAGGACATGCGGAATTGTTTCACTTTGAATAGGTGTTGGAGTTGTATATCCCGCTGATTTCACCGCATTAATAACCTTTGCGGAAAGACCTAAATCATCAAAACTGTTTAAAGATGGTATCATTTTTTTATCAATTGCTCTGTGATTTTAACTGCGCTATCTAAATGATGATTATAACCAATATTCTACACTCTTAAAAAGTGTTAAGATGTTTTCACAAAAAAACTAACTATAACAATCATATACATATAAAACGCATAATACAATCATTAATAGCGAAATTGTTCTGATAAAATGCGCTCATCCCATGAATGATTTGAGTCAAAAAGGATTGAAGCTGTTACTTCTGTTGCCATTGAAATAGTAACTGAATGAACAGATTTAACTTCAATATTATCTGCAGCAGCGTTGACAGGGCGTTTGTCAGGTTCAAGCATATCAAAGCGCACTATTACTGTATTGGGAAGCAAAGCTCCATGCCAACGCCGAGGGCGAAAAGGGCTAACGGGAGTGAGGGCCATAAGAGGGGCCATAAGAGGTAAGATAGGTCCTTGCGCTGATAAATTATAGGCGGTCGATCCAGCTGGTGTAGCGACGAGGACACCATCACAACTTAATTGTTCCATGCGTACGTTGTTATCAATGGTAATGCGAATTTTTGCAGCTTGATAAGATTGCCGAAAGAGGGATACTTCATTAATTGCAAGCGCTTCGATAAAATCTTGACATTCAGATTTTGCAATCATGCGTAGGGGATGAATTTCTTTTTTATGTGCGACAGCAATACGATTGGGCAATTTTTTTTCATGAAATTCATTCATAAGAAATCCTACGGAACCTTGATTCATGCCATAAATAGGTTTGCCTGTGTTCATGACGTCTCGTACGGTTTGTAACATTGTCCCATCACCACCGATTGCAACAACAATATCAGTTTCTTCCAGAGAAGAATGACCATAAACGGAAATTAATTTATGGGTAGCTTTGATAGCGTCCTCAGTTTCTGCGGAAATAAAATGAAAGCGACTTGGTAATGTAGTCATTAAAAAATTATCCTGATATTTATAATGTATGTTGTAACTTATTTTTGAGAGTTTTGAAGTTGTAACAAAAGCTCTTTTTATAATAAAAAGAGCATTGAATAAAGAGAAGTTATTTCAAGGTAAAGTATCATTGAAAAGTAAGAGGAGTGCGTTGTTAGATAAGTTACAAACAAGTAATTTTTTTATTAGAATGATAATTTAGCATTGAAGCTAAGAGTATGATTAGTTAAAAGACCATAACTGATTTTAATAATCAGTTTAAAGCACCCGTAGCTCAGCTGGATAGAGCGCTGCCCTCCGAAGGCAGAGGTCACAGATTCGAATTCTGTCGGGTGCACCAAATTCTTCAACTTTATATCATCCTAAATAACAATATTACCTAAAAAGAAGTCAATTTCCTCTTTTATGAAAATGGTCATTTGAGTTGTTTATTAAGTTTTATAGCGAATAAGAAAATGATTTTAAGAGAAGTAAAATTTACGATTGCGTATATAACTTTTCGGTTAGTCATTTTGAATATCGAGATAAAAAGCAAGATTATCTAAATATGCTTTCAATTTAACTATAAACATTTATAACATAAAAATACATATTAATTCAATATGTTATTGTATAATTGATCTGGCAATTTTGACAGTAGATCGCTAAATATATTGTTTTGAGCATTAAAATAGATAGCTAAATTTGCTTTTATTCTATTTTGGGAGCTAAAGGCTGTTATGGTGAAATGGAACGCGGATGAGGAATATCACCAGTTAAAGGAATAATAATGGGGATAAAAATAATCGTCAAGATTTGAATTATTTCAAAACGCTGTATTCGGTATGGTTATTATGGTTTTGAGAATGGGTATCGGGAAATTTCTCTATACACCAATATTGCCAGTTATATTGGATAAGGGATTGTTTACCTTTAATCAACTTTCTTATATAGCTAGCGCTAATTATGGTGGGGGAGTATGTTCTTTACGTTTGGCAAAATTGGGAATATATCTCTTGCTCCTCACATGCTATCTTGTGCAGCTATAGTAATGAGTGCACTTATTATTTTATTTCCATGGCGGTAGCACTTGATCCGATTTGCTTCTGGTGTTGCGAGTGCAGTAATGATGGTTTTGGGTTCTATTATGGTCATGCAGCATAGCCATAATGGGCGGATTATTGCTTCGCTTTATGCAGGTGTAGGAGTTGGTATTCTACTAGGTAATGAATATGTTATTATTAGTTTGAACAGGGCGCTTGATGCGACAAACATTTGGTTTGAAATCGGCTTAATGTTTGTTCAAAACTTTTAAAAACATACAGGTTTAATTATGACAACAATATCAAAAAACACTCCCGTTATTTATTTCATTGCAAATGAAATCGCTCCTGTTAATAAGAAAAAACATTCAAAAAATATGAATTGACCAATCAAATGGATTTCGTGACTGGTCATATATTGTATCGCATTTGTGCTTTAAAAGATTTTGGTGATGTAAAAAAAGTGATCTAGATGGTTTTATTGAAAATGAAAGCAACCTCTCTCATGATGGCAATTGCTGGGTTGCTGATAATGCCTGTGTTGTAAAATCTGGTCGTGTTTATGAAAATGCAAGGGGCAATGGCAATGCTGCCGTTGGTGGCTATGTGTATGGCAATGCCCTTATATGTGATAAAACCCGCGTGTATTTTGGTGCTCATGTTTATGACAATGCTCATCTTTCTTATAACGTTTGAGTTTATCATTATGCGTGGGTTTATGGAAATGCAAAATTATCCGGTAGTGTATCTATTCATAGCAATGCCGAGGTTTATGATCATGCTGTTGTTAGTATGGCAAGGTTTATGGCAATGCCAAGATCTCTGGTTATTTCGTGATTAGAGGTAATGTATATGGCAATGCAAGGATAAAAAGACATAGCGATTTATATTCGGTTCCCATAAATTGTGAGGTTTATGAAAGTGATAATGTTGTCAAGATTGATAAACAGAATAAATGACAGACGTGGGGAGTGCCTTTTTGATGGCTATAAAAACCTGTCATAAAAGAAAACTGTGCCAATTGATATGACGCGGCTTTTAAATAGAGGTGCTACAGATCATACAAAAGAAATCAATAATGAATGCATATATACAACGTATCATATTGCAAGCGCTCTATTTTATTGATTAAAACTTATCAAAAGGAACATAAATGACAGGTATGATTTTTAATCACTCATTTGAATTACAGAACCTATAAACACTTTTTTATGGCTATAAAACGCATTAAGAATAACGCCCTCATTTTTGAGGGGCATTTGAAACAAAGCACATTATCAAAATGCCTCTTTTAAAACGTTTTTTGCTTGTTTGCTTGCGTTATATCATTAAAAGACTTTTGATTTCATAAGACATAACATTATCAATTTTATTATCTGTTGTGATGATAGTATCTATATAATGCCTGCTTGTCATTTACTAACTTTTTAGTAAGTGGCGCTTTAAAATCGACTTGTCTTTAAATCCTTTTATGTGTTCTTAATGAATTAAAATCTATCTTATGATAGCTGCTTTTCACTTCATTTGAATGTTTACATGCCTTATAACATTTGCATCATAATTTGCTTTTTATAGTCTATTCATACATGGCAATTGTTTATAAAAAATGGTCAATTGAATCACGTATAAAGTGTGAATTCTAAATGGAATTCATATAAAATAATTTCACACAAACTATTGACTTAGTTGTTTGTTTTTTATGATAAGATTCCATCTCGTTTAGACGTTGCAAAAGAAATCACCAAAGACCTTATTGATAAGATTTTTCTCTTATACGGCGTTATCAATTTTATTTGCAGAAAGCTGATTGGCTTTTGACTTTTGATATGGATACAACCTCTTTTGAGGTAGAGTAAAGAATTTTTTAACCATAGAGAGTGCAACAGCGCTCTTCAAAAATCTTGATTGGTCTGTTGAGGAAATTAAAGAGGTATATAATTACTCAGCACGTTATCAACTACCAGATCGTGAAGTACAAGTTCTTTATAATGACGCAATTATCAAAAGTTATCCGCAATTTGATGTTGGATTTTCGATTAGTACTGGTATTTTAGCTGCTGCCTGCATGGTAATTGATTCCTATCAATTCTCAGCACTTACAAGATCTAAAACTTGATTTTGATAAAAAGTGGTTGAGAGTTTGTGAAGAAGAAATATGTGCGGATTGGTTGGAATTAGAGCTTGATTATGTCTTGAAATGGGCGATGGAAAAAATTGATCTTCATAAATGCTTTTATTCCAGATATGGAGCACTACCTTGGCAAAAGAGTGAAGTTGAGGCACATAAGGTTATCAAGATAGATGATGCAGGTTATAGCTTACTTCATATTGGTGCACTGGCTTTATTGGGTGATGTTGCAACCTTACAATCTTATTATCAAAGTTTTAGTGCAGGGAATCATTTAGGCTTTGATGAAAATACCCAAAAGACTCATCTTGAACGTGCATTGGCTTTAGCCAAAGAAGTAGTGAAATCTAAGCAACTCAGCTACACTTTAATTGCAAAAGTAGCAAAAAATATGAGCCATCTGGAAGAAAAACAAAGTTCTTAATAAGAGCTTTCCAGAGAGGTGGAGCTTTATTCTTGGAAGGAAAAAATAGCTAATTTTATCGAAACAAAAGATAAGAAATATCAAAAAGATCTCAAAAGATTATAGGAGGCAGAGTCTAGTTTAACGCTGCCATCATCAATTGAGTGAACCCAACAATGGGGGAATTCTATCTATTGGCGGAAATCTGATGTTTGAAAGAGGGGTTCTTGATGTGAAGGTAATATTGTAATAAATAATTATTATAAATCAATATGTTTTATATATTCATTATTTTTGAGATTAATGACCATTGACAAATAATTTTGCATCATTTTCTCTCTTACAGCTTTTCGTAAATCATCAATGGAAATTTTTATAATGGAAAGTTTATTGATAACATAACCTTTGTATGTTCATTACTTTACGCTTAAAAAAATATAAAAATAATGAAATGCAATTAAGTCATCAACTTCTTATTCTTTTCAATTTTTAATCATAAAAAAATCTTTTTATTCATCTTGCTTATAAAAAGAATTAGATTCTTTCTGGTAAGACAATTGGAGAAATAAGGATTTTAGATATGTTTCGACGTTCCATTTCAATCACTTTAAAGTGTAAACCATCAGTTTCAAAACTTTCTCCCTCATTTGGTAAATGACCAAACTGCCAAAGCATAAAGCCTGCCAGAGTCGTATAACGATCTGCTTCATCTACAAGGTTACGCCCAAGATAACTACTTAAACGGCGGATATCAGCATATCCCTCAACAAGAAGACTGCCATTTTCAAGTCGTTCTGCGATCATGAGTTCTTCATCGTCATCAGGAAAGTCTCCTGCAATAGCTTCAAGAATATCGGTTGGTGTTGCAATTCCTTCAAAAGATCCATGCTCATCAACAATAATTGCAAGCTGAATCGAAGAATGACGTAATTGCTCCATCAATCGTAAAACACTTGTATTTTCATGAACAACGAGGGGTTCTCGCATAGCTTTTTTCCAATTAATCTTTTTCCCCTCAGCCAAATTCAAAAGAAGATCTTTTGTCAATGCAACGCCAACAAATTCATCTACTTTTTCACGCGCAAGAATTAAGCGGCTATGTTTAACCTTTTGTAATTCTTCACGCATTTCATTTTCATCAGCATTTAAATCTAACCACTCAATCTCATTACGCGGCGACATGATAGAGCGAACAGGGCGATCAGCTAAATCGAGAACACCACGAATCATCTCCTTTTCTTCTGGTCTAAACAACTCAGAAGCTGCGGCCTGTTCCGCAATAACATCTACAGTCTCAGCAAGGTGACTATCTTTACTTCCTCCTCCTAAGAGCCTCAAAACAGCATCAGCTGTTCTACTGCGTAGATCATTCGTTTTAATCATTTTTTCACGGTTACGACGTCCAATTTGATTAAAAGCTTCGATGAGAACAGAAAAACCAATAGCAGCATATAAATACCCTTTTGGAATATGAAAACCAAATCCTTCAACAATGAGAGTAAAACCAATCATCATCAAAAAACCAAGACAGAGGATTACAATAGTGGGATGACGATTAATAAAACGCATAAGAGCACCAGATCCGCACATCATTACTCCCATAGCAGCTATGACTGCGATATACATAACTGCTGCCTGCTCTTTTGCAATCATACCTGTTGCGGTAATAATACTGTCTAGTGAAAAAACGGCATCCAGCACCACGATTTGAACGATTACTTGCCAAAAAACAGCATAAGCAACGCCTGTTTTTCTTTCATGTGATACCCCTTCTAACCTTTCATGTAATTCTAACGTTCCCTTTGCTAGCAAAAAGGCTCCACCACCGATTAAAATAAAGCTATGCCAACTAAATACAAAAGATGAAAGTGAAAGAATTACCCTATCGAGTCTCATAACCCATCCAATAACTGTAAGAAGGAAAAGCCGCATAATTAATGCTAAAGTAAGACCTAGAAAGCGTGCGCGGTCACGCAAACGCAGTGGCAATTTTTCAGCTAAAATTGCAATAAAGATAAGATTATCTATTCCTAAAACAATTTCGAGAAAAACCAGCGTGATCAAACCAAACCACGCATGGGGATCAGTGATCCATTCCATCATTCCTTACCTTTTAGAAGCTTAAAAGCGCGCGATTGACAAAAAAAATTCATAGGCTTTTATTCGTATATTGGATCATGAACATTGAATGTAAAAAAACTTATATTCAACGAAAAAAACAGCAAAATATTGCTTGAATGCATGTGATTATTGATAAAACAAAACGATGCCCCATCCCGCTTACAACCACAAGAAGGTTCCTCTAAATTTTGCTCGGGCATTATACTCGATAATCCTCCAACTATAGGTTCTGTATAACAATCAGAACATTTATTTAGAAAGTTCCTTATAATGGGTTTATTTTTATATAAGATCAAGTGGTGAATATCATATTTTTAATCTTACAGACAATGAGTCTATATAACAAACAACAAAATATCTGGACATCCATCCTTAGGAGCGTTATAGAAACGCTCATTCTCATCTTTTGAGAAGCTTATGGGTGATTAGCTCAGTCGGTAGAGCAGCTGACTCTTAATCAGCGGGTCGTGGGTTCGATCCCCTCATCACCCACCATTCGATTTTATACCGTAAACAACTTATTGATTGCGTAAATTTTTTTAAGGTACGAGTTGCTAAATAAAATTGGGGAGTAGGATTTCCCTATATGCATTTGTTTAAAAGTGAAGATTGTCGATATAGCTTAGTCATCGGGTGTTGTACTTTTAGGGGCTTAAAGAACTTCAAAGGACATTTAAAGATCTTTTAATGCGTATTGTTTTTTTAAATCGCAATTGGTAAGGAGAAGTTTCTTACCGACAATTGTGCTATTTAAAGGGGTATAAAAATCAACAGTTTTCACTTCTTTTAATATAAATTGACTAAATTTTTTTGGATTTTTAGCATATTGTTTAAAGATAGAAGAAACTTTACACTTTAGTTGTGTCAGCAGCGTGGATATTTTTTGATAACTCTCCCACTTAAACAAAAGATCTCTGTAATAATCATCAGTATTCCAAGAGGGTGAATCAAGATAAAACAAAGTAGTTAGCTGGACATAACAGGAATAAAATTAGATCAGTTTAATGGTTTAAAACTAATACCTGCTAAACGACAGAAAATAAGCTTTAATAGGGCTTTAAGTTTTAGAATATTAAACCGTGCGGTTACGTTATACTATCTTTCCGTTAGCTTAACCGTTAAAAATATAAACATTAAGAAAGCTGCTCAGAATCATTATAATATATTGATTTATAATAATTAATTATTCTTTGTTTGAGAAAACTTTACTGCCATAAACTTCTTTTGTTTTAATCTCTCTTATAATGAATTAATTAAACTCATTTATTTGTGCATTATAAATGGGATTAACGTGTGGATAAAGACTATTAAAGAAAAGCATAAAAATAATTCTTATTAAAGTTCTTAAGCGTTAAAAGTTATCACAACATTGGAAAAATAGTATAATGGTGCAGGCTTGCTCTTTTATTAAGTATAAAGATGATGGTGCAACAATGGCTTTACTATTATCCATTTACGGGTGTTATTGTGTAATGGGGAAGAGCACTGAGAGAGGTTTCTTAAAAAAGGTATGTAAATTGGCAACACGATGGTGTTTTTTCTTTGAGAGGCTTGATTCTATTAAAGAACGTGACAAACAAAAGCGTGACACAATATGTATACACATTATTCCTATATTTTTGAGAGATGAAAATTTTGTAAAGTTTTTCCTTGTATTTTTATATGATCGTTTAGGAAAAATTCTTTTATTAAAAGGGTTCTTTAAGTATTCTTGATTTATATAATTTTTCTTTTTTAAATAATAAAATGAAGTTATTTTCAGATAGAGGTTTTTAAATTTGAGTATTTGTTTTTTGCAATGATGTGCTTTATCCAACATAAAAATCGATTACATAATAAAATAGTACTTTTAATATTCAAGTTTATGGGAGTTTTTTTGAAGGAAAATAGATAAATATTTCTATATTTTTCGTAAAGTAAGATTCTTATAAAAGGGGACCTTCAAGTTTCAATGTAAAAAAGATAAATAAAAATAATGATTGTATTAATTTACATATACAATCGATTAGCATGGATGATAATCTCTTATAGGCACACAAAAAAGAAGTAGTTGATAGCCTTTTATTTATTCAGGAGGTGTTTTGGGGGCTCTTTTCCAGTATTGATGCGCTTCAAAAATGGCGACCACAAATAATGAAATGATAAGCGGTATAATCAAATAAAACATTCTAAAGACAATAAGTGCTGCAATAACATCGGTTGGATTTATATTGGGCATGCCTGTTATGAAGAGAGCTTCAAGAACTCCTACTCCTCCTGCTGGAGCATTGGAGAGAAGAGTTATCGTAAAAGATGCTAGGAAAACACCAAGAACAGAGATAAAATGAATATCTGCGTTGTGTGGGAGAACAGCATATATAATTCCTGCTGCTCCTAAAAGCTCTAAAGGGCTAATGAGAAGCTGTTGAATAACAATTTTTAGCCGTGGATAGGAAAGTTGAATTTTCTTACCCAAGCGTAAGGGTTTTAACTGAAGCCAGCTGCCAAACGTATAAAGTGCTATACAGCTGAGTAAAATTGCTCCAACCGTTGTTCCTAGCCATTCAGGAAGTTCTTTATGAATGAGGGTGATAATTTCGGGTTGTAGCACCAAAACGATTCCCAAAAGTAAGACTGTGCCGATTACAAAAGTAAAAGAGCAAAAACCTACTAATATTGCGATTTCTGTTCCGTTTAATCCTTTCATTTTATAGGCACGATAGCGCACAACGGCACCAGAAAAAACTGAAGCACCGATATTGTGTGAAAGAGCGTAGGTTGTAAATGAACATATAGCGATAAAAACCCAAGAAATTTTATGGCCTAGATGTTGCAAGGCAATTCGATCATATCCAGCAAGAGCAGCATAAGCTAGGAGAGAACATAAGCAGGCTAATAACCAGTGCTGTGCATTTAAATCGCTCAAGCGCTCCAATACATCCCCAAATGAAATGGCAGAGAGTTTCATATAAAGAATCCGAATAGATATCAGCATTGCTAAGATACCAATCAATGGCCATATAAACTGCTTTATTTTCACGATTCTTTATCCATTTTATGTTTTCTGTAAATTTTCATGATTGAGCATATTCTGTACAGATCTTCGTTCCATTATATACTCTATGATGCCATTGGCAATTTCTTCATTATCCGTTACTACAACATCAGCACCTAAATCAATGAGATATGTTGTTTCTATGTCGGATAATGCATGTGTGATTATCTGGATATCTTTCTTCATATTCCTTATATTAACGATACATTCTCCTACTTCAATGGTGCTTAGCATTGTAATAACAACTTTATCTGCATTACTTATATTTGCTGCGTTCATTATTTCTTGTTGAATGATATTGCCGCAAATAGCCTCAAAGCCATCTGCAATCGCTTTATCAGAGAGGCGTTTTGATTCTTCTACGATCACTATAGGTTTACCTCTATTTATTAAAGATAATGCAACACACTTACCAATACGACCATAGCCAATAATTACGATATGGTTATTTTTTAAGGTCATCGGCAAAAAATCTTGGTCAGGATCTTGTGGATCAATATCAATAATTGTTTGGGTATTTTGTGAAGATGCAGAATTTTTTTCTAGACGTTTTTTAATTTTATTACAGGCAATGAAAACAAGAGGATTGAGCAAAATAGAAAAAATTGCTCCTCCAAGAATTAAATCATGAGCGTCATTGTTTAAAAGTCCTAAGCTTAAACTTAAACCAGCAAGGATAAAGGAAAATTCTCCGATTTGGGCAAGGCTTGCAGAAATAGTCAAAGCTGTTGCATTAGAATAGCGAAAAGCCTTAACGATGAAAAAGGCAACAGCAGATTTTCCGATTACGATAATGAATAAGGTTGCTAAGAGAGGAAAAAAATGAGTTAAGAGTTTCTCTGGGTCAAATAACATGCCTACAGAAACAAAAAAGAGAACAGAAAAAGCATCGCGCAGTGGTAAAGATTCTTCCGCGGCACGGTGGCTTAATTCTGATTCGCTCATGACCATACCAGCAAAAAAAGCACCAAGAGAAAGAGAAACACCAAATAAATGAGCGGCTCCGAAAGCCACTCCTAATGCAATAGCAAAGACGCTAAGACGAAATAATTCACGTGATCCCGATTGTGCGCTCATTTTTAAAAGCCATGGGATAACGCGTCGCCCAATGACGAGCATAAGTGCAATAAATACAATCACTTTCAGGATGGTGAGACCAAAAATACCCCAAATACTTAAATCCAACCATTGAACAAGAGGATCCAACGCTTCTTTTTTGGTGTTGCTGAGGGCACTTGCCAAGGAAGGGATGAGGACAAGTATAAGGACCATTGCTAAATCCTCAATAATCAACCATCCAACGGCAATGCGTCCTTTTTCTGTTTCAATAAGATGACGCTCTTGCAAAGCACGTAGAAGGATAACAGTACTTGCTATGGATAAAGCAAGGCCGAAGATCAAACTACCACCGAAGCCCCAGCCCATAATCAAACCAAGGCACAAACCTAGAAAAGTAGAAAATGCCATTTGTGCAATAGCAGCGGGGACAGCAATAGCTTTGACAGATAAAAGATCTTTTAATGAAAAGTGGAGCCCAACACCAAACATCAGCAAAATAATACCAATTTCAGCAAGTTGATTAATGATGACGGAATCTATTTTAAATCCGCCTGTATTGGGTCCCACAATAACACCGGCTAACAAATAGCCTACAAGTGGTGAAATACGCAAACGGCTAGCAATCATTCCCAAGAGAAATGCTAAACATAAACCTGCAACAATAGTTGTGATAAGTGGTGTGTCGTGGAGCATGGATTATTTACTATTCTTGATCAAAAAGCGAATGAATGAAAATGACTATATTTCTATGAGAAGAGAAGCGAAATGTATCATACGTATTAAAGGGCATTTTTATTTCACTTTGGTATTTGCACGATTATTTCGCTCACGCCACCAATTTCCTAGCAGGAGTAAAATAGGAGCAGCAATAAAGATAGAGGATGATGTTGCAATAATAATCCCAAAGACCATGGGCAATGCAAAATTATGAACAGCACTTCCACCCCATATCGCCATGGGGAGCATAGCAAGAATTGTTGTGGCTGATGTAAAAAAACAACGTACAAGAACCTGATTAATTGACAGATCAATCAGCTCGCGCAACGGCATTTTTTTATAAAGACGCATATTTTCGCGCATCCTATCATAGACGACAACTTTATCATTTATAGAATATCCAACAATTGTTAAGAGTGCAGCGATAGCCGTTAAATTAAAATCAAATTGAAATAAAGCAAAAAAGCCAATCATTTTTGTGGTGTCTAGAATGAGAGTGATAATTGCTCCAATAGCAAAGAACCATTCGAAGCGTAACCATATATAGAGAGACATGGCAATAGCCGCAAGGATAACAGCAGTAAAAGCAGCTGTGGCGAGCTCGCCTGAAATTTTGGGACCAACAACTTCTATTTGATCGAATGTGGTATCGGGATAGATATTTTGTACAGCTGTTTTGACCTTATCAATGGCGATGGTTTGTTGTGCTTCGCTACCGCTTTGTTTCTGCATGCGAATTAATACGGTGTTTTCGTTATCAATATTTTGCAAGGTAACTTCACCAATATTAAGAGTAGAAAGCTTGGAACGCAGAGTTGCTAGATCTGCTGGTGCTTTCGTGGTAATACTCATTTGGCTTCCGCCAATGAAATCAATTCCGAAGTTCAATCCAGGCTTAAAAAAGAGAAAGACTGAAGCCATTGATAAAACAATTGAGACGCCAATACCAATGAAACGTGCTTTCATAAAGTGGAAAGTTGTGTTTTCTGGCATGATGTTGAAAGCAGAGTGAATATGCAATTTTTTAATTTTCCATTTACGAACGATCCAAATCATGATGATGCGTACAATGGTGATATTTGTAAACATGGAGATGATAATACCAAGCAACATTGTTACGGCAAAACCACGAACGGGACCGGTGCCAAACCAAAATAGTAAGACAGTCGCTATAATTGCTGTAACATTGGCATCAACAATGGTTGCAAAAGCGTGTTTAAATCCACGGTCTAGGGCTGCAAAAGCACTCACACCTTTTCGACTTTCTTCACGGATACGTTCATTGATGAGAATATTAGCATCAACGGCAATACCGATGCCTAAAATAATACCAGCAATACCAGGTAGCGTAAGCGTAGCTCCCAAAAGACTCAGTGCAGCAAATGTTAAAATCGTGTGCAGAGCTAGTGCTATATTGGCAATTAATCCCCAAATGCGGTAGAGAAGAAAAATAAAAATTGCAACAAGAATAAAGCCAATTATGCCGGTGTAAAGTCCCATTTGGATGGCATCAGCACCAAGATTTGGACCTACGGTTCTCTCTTCAATGACCGTGAGTGGTGCGGGGAGGGAGCCGGCACGAAGCAGAGCAGCCAGAGTTGAGGCTTCTTTGGGGTCAAAGTTTCCTGTAATTTGACCTTGTCCATTGGGAATGACACTATTGATGGTAGGAGCGGTTAAAACCTTATTATCCAGAACAATGGCAAAAGGACGGTTAATATTTTGTCGTGTTATATCGGCAAATATTTTTGCACCAGCGGAATCTAGAGTAAATGAAATAATGGAACGCCCTGGTATTTGGGGGTCAAAACCTGCACGGGCATCTTTCAGGACATTTCCATCTAAAGCGATTTGATCATAAATTGCATAATGCTGTGTTGCATCAGTATATCCAGGAAGAATAGAAACACCTATAGGGGGATTATTGGGGTCCACATTAGAAGGAACAAGATGAAAACTCATCTTAGCGGTTGTTCCTAAAAGATCACGTAGTTGTTTTGGATCTTGTAGTCCGGGCAATTGGACCATAATACGATCATTTCCGACCTTTTGGATGGCTGGTTCTGAAACACCAACTTGATCTATACGGCGACGGATGATTTCTAAGCTTTGTTCAATAGCATTGCTTACACGGTCTTTTATACCAGCTTCCGTTAATGTGACGCGGAGAGTTTCATTTTGAGCACTGATCGTGATGTTATGTTCTGTTGTACCAAAGCTACTGTGTATGGGGGTTATTAATGTTTTCAAAGCAGAGAGTGCTTTTTCAGTTTGCGATGGATCAGAAATAAGGGCAATAATGCTATCTTCAACGATACGCACACTTGAGGTGTGGATTTGTTTTTCACGCAATACATTGCGTACACTGCCTAAAACTATGTGTAGCTGATCGCGTTTTAACGTTTTGCTATCAACCTCGAGCAGGAGAGAAGAGCCTCCTTGAAGGTCAAGACCAAGTGCTACACGGGTGTCGGGTAAGAATTTCGAGTTTTTAACTTGTTCATATGAAAATAAATTGGGCAAGGCAACATAAATGCTGCTTAAAAGAATAAAACAATAAAGGGTAGTTAACCAACCAGGTGTACGCATGATATATTCCGCTAATAGGCAATCTAACAGTTATTCAAAGTTAAAAGCACAAGTAAAATAAGATGATCGTTTTATAATTCAAGGAAGAGAATTTAAGTGTGTTCATTAGGAGGAGCGCGTTTATTTGAGAAATATTGCGTTTTAACGCTAAGAAATTGTGTATCAATAGCTGGAATCTTTATTAAAAAGAAATCCAATGTTAGGATTTTTTGAAAGGTTTTCGTAAAAATAGATTCTGTATGGAGTATTACAAGTTTTTTGTTTTCAGTTGTGGTAACATTCAACTGATCACACTTATTGTGTAAATTAAATCTATTCGTTTTAATGATATTATTGGTGTGTGATTGTTTGATTAAATAAGCACGCGTTCCTAGGTTGCTCGTCAAGAATACACCTAAACTGGATAGAAAAATCCAAGTTGTCAAAGGAAGAAAATTTTCTTTTTTGCAATAGAGGTGCAAAAAACACATACTAGAGTGCCTTCTTTAATCTTATTGAGTTCAGCTTATTTATTATCCTTTTCTCTTATTATCAGTATTATAGGATAAGGGAAAGCTTTTATAAGATTATTCTACAAAAGTTGAAAATATCTGCTTTATACCATATTAAAGAGGGGGGGATAGAATCCTTTTTGTGCGCATAAGGTAGATATGTATTCATTTTGTAGAGAAAACATCCACATACTTTTCCTTCTTTTGGGGATTACCTTTGTATTTAATTCTGGTGCATGGGGGAATAGGGGGGCACAAAATACAATTGTCGAACAAACAATAGATTCTTATTCAGTTGATGAAATTATTCAACAACAACAGTTGATTATTGAGACTCTTGAAGAAAATAGTGAAACTTTAAAAAGAGATTTTGACAGAAAGTCAGAAGATGAGCGTTCTTTAGAAGAATTGCGGTTACGTGCACAAGATATCAGTGAACGTGCTATTGAGGCAGCATTTGTTTTGCGTCTTCCTCTTAATGAGATTAATACACTTCTTGATCAATTAACGGAGATCCATCGTGACGTAAAAAAACTGAAAAGCTCAGTGAAAGAGTATTCTTACTTGATAGAGCAAAAAGCTAAAATTAACAGTATCATGCTTCGTTTTGAAGAAATTTTCTTAGCGGCAAATAGAATAGCTGAACTTTCTATTTCTCAATCTCGGGAGCTTTTTAAACGCACGCTTACGTATAGGCTTGAGTTTTCGATTCCGATGGTTAAACAGCTCGCCCAAAAAACAAAAGAGGCTTCATCAGATTTTCTTTTGTTGTTAAATTCTTGGTGGAATTTTATATTTTATTTCAAGTTGTTACAACTATTTCTTTCCTTTTTAATTCCACTTTTTATCACTTTGGGTCTTTCGTATTTTTCTCGAAAAGTTCTTGTTCATGTGTATTGCCACTTTAGGAAGTCTAATGAGGAAATATCTTATTTACAACGCTTATTGATCGCCTTTATTTCAGTTTTCTTACCTTCGCTTATATGTACTTTTTGCGTTTATCTTGTGTTGTTTTTGTTTCGTAGTTTTAACTTAGATCTAGGTAAGCTTACAACAGTTTTTGATATGATAGGTTGTCAGATTATTTTAGTATTTTTAATCAATCGCTTAGCAATTGTTCTTTTATCTTCGAATATGCTCCATGCGCGTCTTCTCAGTATTGCACCATCGTCTGCTTATCAATTAGTGATTTTACTCACTTCTTTAGCGGGTGTGTTGGCATTTGATGCTGTTCTTAATAGTATTTATCAAATTATTTCAGCGCCTCTATCTTTGACAATTGCTAAAAGTTTTATTGCTGTTTTTCTTGTAGCGATATTGCTGTTTATAATATCATTTGTACCTTTGCGATTTAGACGTAAGCGTTTTCAAGGAGAAAAAAAAGAACCATACTTTTGGCCATTTTATATACGCATTCCTCTTATTGGCTTGGGGTTACTGCTCTTTGTGTTGAATCTTTTAGGTTATGTTGGTCTTGCACGTTTTATTATGCAGCAAATTATGATTGGTGGAGCATTTTTAGTTCTCATGTATTTAGGAATACAAAGCGCTCAAGAACTTGGAACTAAAGGCCAATTTATGAAAACAACGGTTGGTCATCTTTTGATGCAGAGGTTTCATTTAGAAGAAAAAACGATGAATCAATTGGGAGTTTTTGTGAGCGTTTTTCTCAATTTATTTGTTGTTGTATTTTGTGCAATGCCAATTGCTGTACAGTTTGGATTTTCCTATTCTGATTTGAAAGCAGTATTGTGGCAATTGGTTACTGGTTTTCAGATTGGAAATATTACTCTTTCTTTGATTTCTATTGTAACAGGAATTATTTCTTTTTGTGTTTGCTGGTTTCTTATTCGCCGATTTATTGGTTGGTTAGATAGTGTGGTGTTGGTTCATGGAGAGTTCGATTCTGGTATACGTAATTCTATCAAAACAGTGATAAGTTATGGAGGCGTTGTTGTGTCTGCTTTGACGGGATTGTCAATGGCAGGTTTGGATCTTAGAAATTTCGCTCTTATTGCTGGAGGGCTTTCACTTGGTATAGGTTTTGGTTTACAGAATATTGTCCAAAACTTTGTCTCTGGACTTATTATTTTAGTTGGAAGACCATTTAAAATAGGAGACTATATAGAATCTGGATCAGTAGGTGGTGTTGTTAAGCGTATTAGTGTGCGTGCGACGGAACTTGAGACCATTCAGCGTAAGACGATTATCATTCCCAATTCAAGCCTTATTAATAACAACGTTAGTAATTGGACTAGACGTAATAAAGTAGGACGAATTGATATACCAGTTACTGTATCATCTAAGGTTGCTCCAGAGCATGTTGCTGAAATTTTGTTGGAGATTGCTTTTGCGACAGAAGGCGTTTTAAAAAATCCTACCCCGCAGGTGAGTTTTACAGCATTTGATCATAAGAGTTTTTCCTTTAATTTAGCTATTTATGTGCCTAATATTACCTCACCTTCTCATGTAACCAATGCTCTTCGATTTGTCTTATATAAGCGTTTTGCTGAGGAAGGAATCTTAGAATGCTGAAATATATTTATGCTTTGATTACAGTTATTCTGTTGAATATTTTTACCATAACAGCTTTTGCCGCAACAGTGAAGAATACAGATTTAAAGGTACAATCTCTCGTTGTTATCGAGGGAAGTATACCTTCAAAAGTTTCTTTAAATACTCATCAAACAATTACAATTTGTATGAAGGGATGTTTTATAACTTTTCCTAATAAAGACCGTTTTGCAATAAAGGCAGATGATAATATAGAAATCAGTCGGGGAAGAGCAGTTTTTAAATAAAATGATTGAGAATTTTTATTTGGAGACAAGATTTAGAAGGATAATGATATTGTCGTATTAATAATCTCATCCTTTAGAAAATGGTAGAAAAAAGGTATGATTTTAGTATAAAATGGGTGTATTTTTTAATACTATGTAGAATCTACAGTATGCATTTTGGATATAAGAATATTGAGGTATTTATAATATTTTTAATGAATATCGATTTTTTAAAAAATAGTTACATCACTTTTAGAATTTTTCTCACGAAAAAAGGTGTAAAATATACTATTTTGTGATTTTTTTTGCGTTTGTTTTGATACACAATGTTTTATATTTCATCATTTAAAAAATATAATAAGTATTTTTATTAAATATTTATTATTTGGAGTATTCATTATTCTAATATTTTAAAATTTATTTGATAATATTAAATTTTGATGTAAAGATATATTAATCTAGTGATAGATTTAAATGTAACTATAAAGGAGTACATGTGATTTTTCAGCATAAGAATTTATAAAACTTTGTTTTTCTAAATGTGATTTTTGATTATATTTAAATTTAGCAATGGGGTATAATTTTATGAATACAAAATTTATAACAGCATCTGTTTTTTCTTTAATTTCACCTTCTATAGTACAGGCTGCAGATGTGGTGGCTCATGAAGAGCCAGTACATGTTGCCTCAGAAGTTGTTGCTTCTTCACCTTTTTCTTGGGCAGGTATTTATTTCGGGGGGCAAGTGGGTGGCTTTTCAAGTAAGACTTCTGCGATAACGCGTGATGTTGATATTCCTCTCTATCCTGATGAAGAGAGTAAAAGTAAACCATGGATACCCGTCGAGAAACAGTATATGCCTGAGCTTTCTGGATTTATAGGTGGTTTTTATGCGGGTGTTAATTTTGATCTCGGTAATAATTTTATTGTGGGGATTGATACGGATATTCTTTTAACGGAAAAAAAGGATACAAAAACAAGATTTCAGGCTGATGAATCGAGTGTTGGTGGCCCTGGCACTGGTGGATCGGGTACTGAAGGATCGGGTACTGAAGGATCGGGTACTGAGGGATCGGGTACTGAGGGATCGGGTACTGAAGGAGCGGGTACTGAAGGAGCGGGTACTGAAGGAGCGGGTACTGAAGGAGCGGGTACTGAAGGAAAAAGTCGAAAAAGGGCAAAACTTGTCAGTAGACAGGGTAGAGGATTGTCTCGCTCTGTTGCAGAGGATAAAGACAGTTTAACTTTTAATCATACGTTAAAACAAAAATGGACAGGTGCTACACGGGTGCGTGTTGGGTTTTCTGCGGGGCGTGTGATGCCTTATATTGCTGGTGGTATTGCTTATGGACAGTTTCAAGATATTTTGTCGACAGTAATTACGGGAGGTGAGCCCTTTAATAGGACATCGGATGCAACAAAAACGATGATTGGTTATACTCTCGGCGGTGGTGTTGATTTTGCAATGACAGATCATCTTGTTGTGCGTGCGGAATATCGTTACTCAGATTTTGGTAAAAAGAAATTTAAAGACGAGATTGAAGTTAAGTATAAGACGAATGATTTTCGCGCAGGAATAGCTTACAAATTCTAGTTGTGTAGGATAAAGGAGCTTAAATTTAAGAGGTCCTATCTCTTTGATAGGGCCTTTATTTTTTTTTATGTTATGCATTGTAAATGCTATTTTATGGTGAAGAAAGGGTCTTTGATTTTGAGTGATGATGAGGAGATACGAAAGAATTATTAAAATTCTTAATTGTTAAAAATGAAAATTCTTTGGTTCACAAGGTATAGTTAAAATATTTATTTGCAAAGAAGGAATGATTCGTTTTTTGTATTATTACGATTATCACATGATAATATCGTTATAGCGTTAAAAAAGTAAACTTAAAGATTATTTTTCTATCTAAACAATTAGAAGATAAAGAAAATTCACATAGAGTGATGCGGATGGTGTGCACGTTTATGCACCAATTTTTTCCCTTAGAATTCTCTACAATATCACCTGATAGCGCGGTTTATCTTTTTTCTATTTAATAACTAATTGTTTTTATTTTATTTATTAAATTTTCTTTTTATATAATCTTGGTATCAGATGAAAGTGCTCCAAGCGCGATTCAAAAGGTGGCTTTTAAAAGGTGGTTCGAAAAATAAGAACATGTGATAGACTATTAGTCTTATCTGTAAAAAATCTATCTAAAGGCAAATATGCTGACAGAGCTGGTTTATGGCTTATAAAAATTGCATCAGATCAAGGATGATGGATTTTTAGGTTTGACCTCAATAAAAGACGACGAGAAACGGGATTAGGCTTTTGTAGCAATGTATCTTTAAAAGAAGCACGGTTCAAGGCTTCAGCTTGTTATGACTTTTGGGATCAAGGAATTGACCCAATTCACCAAAAACAAAAGAAAATTTGCGTCGGGCAAGGGGGTGTTTCTTTACGAGAAATTGCCTCCAGTGCTTTTGAAGCGAAAAAAAACGAATTGAAAAATGAAGAAAAAGCAGCAAGGTAGTTAACATCTCTTGAGTTATATGTTTTTCCTAAATTTGGTGATATGCCAATCACTGAACTGACGCAAGTCGATATAAAAGGATGCATTTCTCCTATTTGGAAGACAAAAAATGAAATAGAAAGTAAAGCTCTATCCCGCGTGAATATAGCTATAAAACATGCGGTGGCACTTAGTATAGATGTGGATATGCAATTGATACCAAAAGCAAAAGCTTTATTAGGAAAGTTTATTCAAAATACCCAAAATATTCCAGCAATGCCATGGAAAGAAGTACCTAAGTTTTTTCAATCTTTAAATGATGAGCTTGTATCAAATCTAGCCTTAAAACTTCTTATTTTGACGGGTGTTCGTTCTATGCCAATCAGGCATATTCGGTCAGAAGAAATTTATGGATCAATATGAATTATTCCAAAAGAAAATATGAAGGGGATTGTTGGAAAGGTTTCTGATTTTCGTGTGCTGCTTACAACTGAAGCGCTTGCTGTTATTGAAACAGCAAAAAAAAATAGAAAAAATGGTTTTTTATTTGCTGGGAGTTCTGGAAAGCCTATATCTGATATAACACTTTCTAAATTTATGAAAGACAAAGGTTTTGATTATAGACCTCATGGTGTTTGTTCAAGCTTACGGGGCTGGATAGCAGAAACAACGTCAACACCGTTTGAGATTGCAGAATCTGTTCTT
Source organism: Bartonella sp. MR110HLJHH (assembly GCF_042194225.1). Classification (NCBI taxonomy): domain Bacteria; kingdom Pseudomonadati; phylum Pseudomonadota; class Alphaproteobacteria; order Hyphomicrobiales; family Bartonellaceae; genus Bartonella; species Bartonella sp. MR110HLJHH. Next base: position 78,154 of record NZ_JBHIMQ010000007.1, read on the forward strand.
GCGCATTCAGTTGGGAATTCAGTGACGAAAGCCTATATGCGAACAGACTTTTTAGCGCAACGGCGTGTTCTTTTAGAGCAGTAGGCTAGCTTTATATCGGGAGTGGTTTGACAAAATATTCAAAATCATTAAATCAGAAATATAATCGCTATTGCTTTATCGTAATGGCAATCCTAAAGCTTCAAAGAGTCGTTGATATCTTTTTTCAGTATCAGCTATGAGTTTATCAAATGAAATCACTTCTATATAGGACTCGTATCTTTTGTGATAACCAAAATATCCCATATGATCACCCGCTTCTGTTAAATCCCAACGTTTGCAACACTCTTGTATTTTTTCAGTTAGATCACAGATGACATAACAGTAACCAGGAACTTTTCCGTTCAAATTTATTGGACGCCCCTTTGGGGTACGTACTTCACCTTCACGAATTTTTTCTAAATAAGTAAAGACCTGCTCAATAGGATCTTTGTCGGTACCAGATTCTGCATCATTTCTCATTGGACGCTTTATTTCCACTATAGTAAGAGACGCCAAAGTAGGAGATGTTGAATTCTCTTTATTGTCTGATACTAATAGAGGAGTACAATAGGTAGAATTGTCATATACTTCTAAACTACATATATCAGGTCTTTCCTTATCCGTAGACCCTGTAAAAGGGACTCTATTTAATGGAAGATCAGAAGCTAAATAATCATGAAATGCTAATTTTTCATCAATCAACCATAAATTACAATTATTCATAGCAACAGAGTCAGAATCGCACTTCATGGGCACTATGAGTTGATGAATAACATTTCTTTAACATATCTTTCTTTGCCATCATCTGTAGAAAGAGAATTTAAAGATTCTTTCAAAAGCTCTATAATAGTCTTTCTATGGCATAAGTAATTAGCCAAATCGGACTTTTTAAGATCACCGACAGCGTTTACATATTTATTAATTCTTGCAGCGTACCGCTCTGGATTTTCTTCTTGTTGAACTGCTAAAACATTATGACCTTCTTCTAAAATTTCATTTTCTACTCTAGCAAGACATTCATGCAAATGTAGTTCCAATTTTTTATCATTTATTTTAGGTGAAATCATATAGTCATTGTCAGTCAAATAGTTTAGGAGTGGACGATAGCGTGGTACTTTATGTGTGAACTTTTCAACTATCTCCTTACTGTTTTGAATGTTTTGCTTTAATTCTACAGCTAAATATTTTTGAATTCTTTCATAAATGGCTTGTCGCATTATCGGAAATGATATTTTTTTCCTTCAAATAAATCTTCTTGTTTATCTTCAACATTTTCTTCAATATCAAAGCCTATTCTTTCAGAACGTACTCTTTCATCTAAAAAAAGAGAGCTTACATAACAAGAGTAGATAAATTCACCTATATCATCTTGCAGTTTTGATTGCATACCCGGAATTTTCTCAGATAACTTTTCTTTTGTAATAGCTCTATTGCCTGCACAAAAACATAAAGCCTGATTTTCTAAAGGTAAGGATCTAAATTTAATATGCATAATAGAAAAATTATAATTTTCTATTTTTATTTTTTCATTTAAAACGGCTCCATGCATGCATTGTTCATATAGATCATTCAATAATATCTTTTCTGTGTCATCTTCAATAGTTATGAAAGGGAAACCACCAATCCTTGCAAAATACCAGAGACAATGTTCTAAGAGTGCTTTTGCGATAGATTGTAGTTTTTTAGGAATACGATTTTTATATTTTTGGTTTAGACCTGTTAACTCAACAATAGTTTCTCTCTTCGTACAATTATCTTGAAATTCGTCTAATTCTTTTATACCTGCAACAGCATCAAATAAAAATGTGCGCCCTTTTAATCCTCTATCTGTTTCATAAATACTCCTGATTTTTATATTATCAAAAGCTTTAAGCCATAAAAGTCGTCCTATACCATGGCAACCTTTATCTCTTTTATGATCTGAGTCTAAAGTTTCAAATGATTGAAAATTATGATCATTAAAGCCTGTACCATTGTCGATCACTTTAAAACCTACAATTTCTGTCTCATTTAGTTTTTCTGTATCTTTGTCAAGTGGTAGTAAAGGTCAGATCGTATGATTGAAATTATAATGTGACTTGAGGAAAAATCATTTCCTATTTCTTCAATGGAATGAATAGAATTTACAACTGCTTCAAAAAGAGGCAGTAGAGCATGATTTTCTGGTAAAGATGTATTTCTTACGCGGCCACTTAAATTTGTTTTCATTATCCATCCTGATCTATAAAAGACAAGAAATTGTGTTGTTTTACGGAGATTTGACTTCCTCTTCATTCTTAAAGGATTAAAATTTCGAAACTGTTCATATCAAATATAGTTTATTAGAAGCTTTAAATTCATGAAATAATTAATTCAAAGATTAATTATTTGAAATCCACTGTTTTAAATGTGCGAAGATATTGTCTATCGCATCCATAAGGCGTGCAAAATCAAGGACCAACAAAAAGATAAAAAACGCTATCCATTTCATCAAGCGAGACATCATTTTCACACTTTTGTAGGTCATGATGATTTCTTGAAGTATTTCTTTTTCTGCTTCTGTAAGCTCTATATCGTCTTGTGTTTTTTTTCTAGCCATGTTTCCACCCACACACGCGTTCACCTAGATTATTGTGCTTTAAGATTTCTCTTGCTAAGTTTGAACTGATGGCGTTCAGATCTTGCCGGCTTAAATAAATTGGCAACCAGCCAACATAAGAAGAAACATATTTATTTGTCGCGCAACCAGTCAGAGAGAGCAGCACGCACATCAGCATCACTTTTTTGATTAACTTCACTTTCCACCTCCAGACGTGTTGTGGCTGCTTTTAAAGCTTTTTCCGTTTGCTTTTGCTGTTCACTCTTTTTACCAAGGGTAAAAGCTCTTGCTAAAATCATAAAAAAAGCGGCTAAAGCCGCGCCTGTTAGCATCAGATTTCTTTTATCCATAAGATCATAGACGGTGCTCCTGAAAGCGTTTAGCAACAAAGAAAATACCAGCACATGCGGCTAAAACCATGATGGTTGCCAAAGCCCATTGGATTGGTCCATTGCCTGCTAACAAGCCGCCAAGACCTGAAAAAGAGCCAATAATCGGTGCAAGAGCTTCTGCTTTGAAAACCCCCGTTGGTGCTTGCGTTTCTACTGTTTGATGATTGGAGGAAACATAAGCCCCTTTAGCCCATAAGCCTGTTTCTGCCGCACGCCGGTGTGCTAGATCTTCAAGACGCTTTCCGCCTGCTTTGGTCCATTTCTGTAGTTCTGCAGGGACAGCTTCATATTCACCTTGATTGAGCTTTTTTAACAGTGTCGAGTTACAAAAGGCTGTTGTTCCTACATTATAGCAAAATGACACTAACGCCGCGAATTGTTCATCTGTTAATGAAACTGTAACAGCGCGTTCAACGACATTTTCAAATTGTCTTAAGTCTTGGCAAAGAAGTTCTTCTGCTTGCTTTTCAGTGATTGTCATGCCTTCGTAAATAAAAGGTTTTCCAGCACTGTTTGTATGTCCATAACCGATTGTCCACACCCCAATGGCATCTTTATAGGCGTTCAAACGCAAACCTTCCCATTGTTTGATAAGTGCTAGTCCTTCTGATGATATTTTCGCATATGCTTCTTCATAAAAAAAGCTTCGCAAAAAGCAGAGCTGGATTAAAAAATTGACATCTTTCTCATTCGAAAGGATGGCTTGTTAAAACCTATGTAGCTTTTTCACTGGAACAAAATAATGTATTTGACAGTATTTATTCTGTATCTGATAAGACACAACTATTTACAGTGTACAAAACAAAATACTTTATGAAATTGCTAGATTATTTAAAAGATGAGATTGCGCAAGCACATGTTGTTACATGGATTGCAAGAATAGAAACAGGATTTCTTGGTAACGCAAAATTCTTTCGTGGAATTGGAGAATTAAAAATAAATCGCGGACTAGGCTATCGTGTTTATTTTTTCAAACAAGGAAAAGAGATTATTTTGTTACTTAATGGCGGCGATAAATCTACTCAGCAAAAAGATATTGAAAAAGCTCTTCAATTAGTAAAGGAAATAAAAAATGGAAATCACCAAGTTTGATACAAGGGAATATTTCAAAACGCCTGAGACTCAGAAAATTCTTTTACAAGATGCTCTTGAAAGCAAGGATAGCAAGTATCTTGCGCATGCTCTTGGCATAATAGTGAAAAATCAAGGAATGAGTAAAATCGCTCAAAATACAGGGTTATCAAGAGAGTCTCTTTATCGTTCTTTAAGCGACAAGGGTGACCCACGACTTTCTACTTTTCTCAGTGTTTTGAGTGCTTTAAATTTGCAGATTAGCTTAACGTCTATCCAAAATAATTGTAAGGAACAAGCGGCTTTAGAAGAAGCAGCTTGATCTGCTTCCCACTTTTAAAGATGGGGGAAGGAAGGTACTTAAGCAACCTTTTTAATGAGGGGCTCTACATCTGGTTTATAACCTATCATGTATCCTCTTTATCCATATGGATGACGTTTTCACTCACGTCACTCATGTAGTTTTTTTGATATTGCGGTCGACAGCCTATAGATGCCCGCGCAAAATGGCGTCATTGATCATATCCTCGGTTCTCACCACCGATAAGAAAGCAAATTTTATATCGCCTGAAAGAGTGCGATTGCCCCAAAGACGATAACCGTTTTCGCGGATAATTGTTGTGATGGTTTGTTCATTGTTGGAACTGCGCGTCCAATTGATTTTTCCATCACGATTCACCTTTACAAAAGGAGCTTATTGGAGAAGACGGTTTAATTGAAGTCAAATGTCCACAATCAACGACCCATCTTCGTTTTTTGTGTATGACGAAATCAAGCCTGAATATCACGCGCAGATGCAATTCCAAATGGTATGCACAGGACGCAAATGGTGTGATTTCATTAGCTATAATCCAAACTTTGTAGGTAAATCTACTGGTTTGAGAATGAAAATCAAACGCATCCTCCGTGATGAGAAACACATTGAAGAGATCAATAAAACTGTTGAAACCTTCTTAGCGGAAATAGAACAAGAGATGCAAAAGATTTTAACAAAAGCTGCTTAAACCTATGGGGGTTCTTCCCCCAACACCCCCGCCCATTTGTATAACATAAAAAAGAGAAAGGTAATGAGATGATATTTGATGATGGAGATAGATATGTAACAACCCGTGAATGTGCAAAGCTTTTTAGTGTATCCACAACCACGATTTGTAATTGGGTACTTCAAAGGGGTATTTCCAGAACTATATAAGCTAGGTAGAGCAGTGAGGTGGACGAAAGAAAGAAGATCTTAACCGTCACTCCAAAGAAAAATAAGGAGCAAATAGGAGTAAATTAGGTAAAGTTGTATAAACCGTAGAAGGCGGTTCAAAAGGTGGTCTTAAAATGGTTATTTAAAAAATCTATGTATTTCAATACATTAAATATGAAAATGGTGCCCAAAAGAGGACTCGAACCTCCACGCCTTGCGGCACAGGTACCTGAAACCTGCGCGTCTACCAATTCCGCCATCTGGGCTCATAAAATTGATCTAAGCGTATGAAGCAATTCTGTCAATGAAATTATAGAATTTATTTTTTTGCTTAAAACGATTGAATTAAATTTTTTGGGAGATCATGATTTTAGAAGTTTAAGGTGTGAGAACTGTCTTTGATAAAATTGTTGAATCCGGATTAAATGTATAAATAATAGGAATGCCGGTCGCTAATTCTTGAGATATAATTTCCTCACCGGAGAGACCTTCAAGCGCCATAATAAGAGCACGAAGAGAGTTTCCATGCGCTGCGATCAAAACAGTTTGGGAGCGCAAAATATGAGGCTGGATATGGTAAAGATAATAAGGCCAGATGCGCGCACCGGTGTCGCGTAGGCTTTCTCCATTCGGAGGCGCAATCGTATAAGAGCGGCGCCACATTTGCACTTGCTCTTGCCCCCATTGTTGGCGTACTTCATCTTTATTTAAACCAGAAAGATCACCATAATTACGTTCATTTAATGCGGGATTTTTTATCACTTCTAAATCTGATTGTCCCATTTGCTCTAAAATGTACTGAGCCGTTTTTTGAGCACGCTGTAAGGCAGATGTATAAGCGATATCAAACTTCAAACCATATTCTTTCAGTTTTTTTCCTGCTGCTATCGCTTCTGCATGACCTTTTTCTGTTAAATCGGGATCTTTCCAACCGGTAAAAAGGTTTTTGAGATTCCATTCACTTTGTCCATGACGAATTAGTACAAGTATGCGTTCCATTATGAATTGCCTCTATTCTATTGATTGTTTAAAATTCATCGTTCAATCCCAAAACATCGAGCATGGAATAAAGACCGTTTTCATGATTTTTTGCCCACAAAGCTGCTTTTAATGCGCCATTGGCAAAGATAGAGCGTTCTTGCGCTGTATGTGAAAGAATAATGCGCTCATGGGAACCGGCAAAAATGACACTGTGTTCTCCAACAACTGTTCCACCACGTGAACAAGAAAAGCCAATGGAGCCTTTTTCGCGTTTACCTATATGACCATTGCGTTCGTTGACACGCACATTTTTAAGCATAACATTGCGCCCTTCAGCTGCTGCTTGGCCAAGAAGAAGGGCTGTTCCAGAAGGGGCGTCAACTTTGTTCGCGTGATGCATTTCATAAACTTCGATATCAAAATCATCGGCGCCTAATGCTTTAGCGGCTTTCTTTACAAGGTTGGCCAAAAGATTTATTCCAAGGCTCATATTTCCGGATTTGACAATTGTTGTATATTTCGCAAAATCTGCAATTTTTTCTTCTTCTGTTTTGCTAAATCCTGTGGTGCCAATAATATGGACAAGACTTTTTTGAGCAGCGTAGTTAGCATAAAGAATACTGGCTTCTGGTTGAGAAAAATCTAAAATACCTTCTGTGTTAGAAAAGGCATTTTCAGGATCGTCAGTAATGCCAATTCCAAGAAAATCTGAACCAATTAAGGCACTGGCATCTTTTCCTACAAACGGTGAGCCTTTGCGTACAAGGACAGCACAAAGCTCTACATCTCTCCTTTGTTGGATTGCTGTAATGAGTTCACGTCCCATTCTTCCATTTGCACCAACAACTGTAAGGCGCATTCTTATCTCCTTATGACATTTCACTGTGCAGTATAGGCAAATTCTTGCCTTCTTTCCAATAGTTCTTTTTCTTTATAGGAAAAAATTTTTCCTGCTTTAATTTATCTTCTTGTGCTGTAAAACACTGTTGTTTAGAGAAAGTAATATAAGATCTACAAATTTAAATAGAGATGTTTTTCGTTAGAGTGTGTGATGAATATTCCTAAATAAGGTTTGCTTATGAAACCTAATGAAGATTGTGTATTATTTCACGTTTTTGTTTCTTTCGTTCTTTAAGGGGAGGGGCGTTCTTCATGCAAAACAAGATCTCCCAAACAAATACACTTATGTTGTCAATTCATGCGCTTGTCTTAAAAAATATTTCTCAATACTTCTAAACTTATTTTATGATAGTGCTCGTGAGTGGTATCACGAGAGAGTATCCATGAATAATATAAAATCTATTCTGCGCCACTATCTTTATGCTTCATAAAAGAGAAAATTAGCACTACCGTACGTTTTGTTAGCCTTTAATGTTTTAACAATCCTTGGCACTTAGGCATTTCCATTCTTTTCTTTAATATTTTTTCACGAACCAATTCCATGTGTGACGCATAAGCAAGCGATTTTGATTGTTTCAAATTTGATGAAGGTAATGAGAAAAAGGTATTTGGAATTGATGATTCAAGTTAAAAAAAACGATTATTTATCGTTGTACATCAATAGGTTACACATAAATAAAATCACGTAAAAGAGGTGTAGAAATAAGGGGACAACAAGAAGTTGGATTGTTTACACACGAGAGTTTGTCGGATTCTTTATCTTTTAGGAAAGTCAGTTGAAAAAATTGTTGTGTTGTAAAAACGCATGATGAGGCTTTGTTTATTATAGAGCAAAGAGTATATATGTTATGCAATGCGTTTTTTCATATATTGGGGAGAATGGAGGATAACATGCGTTAAGTATTGTTATTTCATTTTCCTAGCTTCCAGTGATGCTACAGCTCTTATATTTAAAGAGAGTCTTTAAAATCCTTTCTTATTATTCCTATGCTAATCTTTTTTGTGACACGTCAAGAAAGTGATTTTTTCATGCATTATAAGGGGGGATAAAATAAGAAAATATTATGGGGGGCTTATTCTCTGTTTAATATGATTCTAAATCAATGTATTATCGTATTGTTTATACGCATGCATAAAAATTCATAAGCCTATAAATATCCTTTAGATAAAATATCGTTTTTACTTTTGTTTGTGGGAGAAGGCTAGAAATCAAGATCTGCATAGTGAGCACTTGCAACAATTCCGCGGACGCGATCTGTTAAAAGAGAACGAAAAGAAGGGCGTGATTTAATTCTCATATACCAGTCTTTGGCAGCAGGAGATTGTTCCCAGTCAATTTCCCCTAGAAAGTCAAGTACAGAAATAGAGGCTGCTGCTGCTAGGTCTGCATAGGACAAGGCAGAACCGACTAAGCTATCGCGAGAGGCACAGAGCCAGTTGAGATAGTTCATATGTGGTAAAATATTGGCACGTGCATTGCGTAAAATTTGTGAATTAGGAGCACCACCACCAATGGCAAGTGGCATTTCACGTTTATGGATTCGTTCTCGTACGATATGGCGCGTTGCTTCATTTTCGAATTTATTTAAGAACCAGTCATTGAGACGGCGTACTTCCGCACGATCTAAAGGATTTTCCGGAAAGAGCTTATTGTCTTGTCGTAAACTTCCATGTGTTTCGTCTAAATATTCGCAGATAACAAGAGGACCTGATAATGGAACCTCGTGTTCATCGAGAAAAACAGGAACATGACCAGCGGGATTGAGGGCTAGAAATTCGTGTCTTCTTGCCCATTCATATTCTTCAATCAGTTGAGTGGTTACACCATATTCCCCAAGAATGAGGCGTATGAAGCGCGAGGCAGCGGATAGGGGAGAGTGAAAAAGTGTCAGCATAATTTACACTATCAAATAGAGTTGATGAGAATTCTTTCAAGTAATCATTTTTATAAAGATGCTTGACTAGAAGTACAAGATCATTAGCAGCTGCTAGTAATTATAATTAATAAATTGTTAATAATAGCAATTGTTCTTTTATGCGATGGTTTGCAAAATGGCAGCACGTAATTCTTCTAAACCGAGAGCTTTTTCTGAAGAGGTTACAAGAAGCTCAGGATAAGCTGCCGGACGTTTGAGAAGCTTTGTTTGTGTGCTCATAATTAATTTTTCCAAGGCATTTGATTTGATTTTATCGCTTTTTGTCAAAATAATTTGATAAGAAACGGCTGCTTTATCAAGGAGAGCAAGAACATCTTCATCATTATTTTTGATTCCGTGCCGTGAATCAATTAAAATATATACACGTTTTAATGTTGTGCGCCCCCGTAAATAGCTAAAAATCAAATTTGTCCACGCATCAACCAGATTTTTAGGAGCAGCAGCGAAACCATAACCAGGCATATCTACTAATGCTAGAGGGGGAAGATCTCCTAGCTGCCCACTGAAGCCATCGGGAACAAAATAATTAAGCTCTTGAGTCCGTCCTGGTGTATTTGAGGTGCGTGCTAAGCTTTTTTGTTGGACGAGTGCGTTTATTAAAGATGATTTTCCAACATTGGAACGTCCTGCAAATGCAATTTCTGGTGGTCCTTCAGGGGGGAGAAAGCGTATCGCTGGTACACCACGAATAAAAATCCAATTGCGAGAAAAAATTCCAGAAAGGGAAGAATTTCTTGTCATTCATGCACTTCTTTTTTGGGTGATCTTCTCCACATGGCTTTCAGATTATCAAAAAGCTCAATTTTCACTCCTTGGCGCTTCATCATGATACCTTGCTGAATGATTGATAATATATTGTTCCATGCCCAATAGATGACGAGACCAACAGGGAAAGAGGCAAGCATAAAAGTAAAGACAACAGGCATCCATGTGAATATCATCGCTTGGGTTTGGTCTTGAGGAGCGGGATTCATACGCATTTGTAAAAACATCGTTATTCCCATAATCAAAGGCCATGCACCAATCATAAGAAATGTTGGCGTTGTATACGGTAAGAGACCAAACAAGTTAAAAAGAGAAGTTGGATCAGGTGCCGCTAAATCTTTAATCCAGCCAAAGAAAGGGGCATGGCGCATTTCAATGGTTATATAGAGAACTTTATAAAGAGCAAAGAATATTGGGAATTGAACCAACATTGGCCAACAACCTGCAAGGGGATTAATTTTTTCGGTTTTATATAGTTCTATTATTGCTTGTTGTTGCTTGGTTCGATCATCGGGATATTTTTCTTTTATTTCTAGCAACCGCGGTTGTAGAAGCTTCATGCGTGCCATAGATTTGTAAGATTTATTGGCTAGAGGAAAAAGAAGAGTTTTTAAGAGCACTGTGACAAGAAGGATGGCTATACCAAAATTTCCTGTTTGTTTATAAAGAATATCAATGAGAGAAAACATTGGTTTGGTAATGAAATCAAACCAGCCCCAATCAATTAAAAGAGCAAATTTTTTGATTTTTAGGTCATTTTGATAGTTATTAATAATTTCAACTTGTTTTGCACCAGCAAAAAGACGATTTGTAATAGTTTTTGTTTCGTTTGGGGCAATCGTTAAAAGCGATCCTAGCAAGTCAGACTGATAATGCGTTTGCAAACGATCAAAATAAATAAAACGGCTTGTATATTCTTTATTTTGCGGGGGAATAACTGCTACAGCCCAATATTTATCGGTAATACCAATCCAACCTCCTGTTACTTTTGAGAAAGTCATGCTCTTTTGCCCATTATCAGGATTCGGGTCAAGCTCTGCTAAGGTTTTATATTTTTCAGTTTTGAGCGAATCTCCTGCAATACCTATCATACCTTCATGAAGTAAATAGGTTGCATTTGTATGTTCTGGTGGTGCTGCACGTGCAACGCGGGCATAGGACGAGAGATATATTGGTTGATCACTTTCATTGCTGATAGAATCTTCAATGGTAAACATGAAATGATCATCAACAGAAAGAATACGCCGGAAGATCTGTCCTTGTCCATTATTATAAATTAAAGTGATGGGTGTTGAAGGAGTCAGGATTGTATTGTTTCCCTCTATTTGCCATTGTGTATCCGATTGTGGCAAAGCTTTTGCTGGTAAAGATGCACTTGCAAAACCAAATTCAGCAAGGTAGGTCGTTTTGAAACCCTTAGGATTCAGCAAATCGATTTCCGGTGATTTTTTATCGACTGTTAAACGATATTTTTTGAGGTGAAGATCATCAAATTGTGCACCAACAAGATTAATAGAGCCTTCCAGTTCATTGGTTTTGATCGCAATACGCTTTGTTTTGGCCAATACAGCTTTCCGGATTTCAGGTGTCATTGGCTGTTCGATGATAGATGTTGCTTGATGCGTTGAGGTATCGTCAGAAAAATTCGTCGTGGTAGTAGAAAGGGTTGATTGTTGTTTTGACAATTGCTGTGTGATGACTTGTTGTTTTTGTAACTTTGCTTGTTTGGGAGCAACATGAAGAAATTGCCATGCGATGAGCACTACGAAAGATAAGCCAATAGCGATAAAGAAATTGCGGTTATATTCCATCCGTACACCCTTGTTGTTGTTGCTGATGTTTTATTTTTGGTTTTATTCGCCGATTTAATTCACTAATTAAGGATGTAAAAGGCGCATGTAACGCATCACGATATGCTACAATGACATAGTCTGTTCCTGCTTCCATGTGGTTTGTTACACCAACTCTTACGGCTTCACGCAAGCGCCTTTTGATACGATTACGCTTCACAGCATTACCGTTTTTACGAGTAACAGTGAAGCCTACACGTGCAACAAGAGAATCTTTTCTTTCTGTTGTTTGTTCACGAGATTTAACTTCGAGCAAAAATAAAGGACCACGCCGCTTTTCTCCTGTACGGACAGCCAAAAAGTCTGCTCTTTTGCGAATACGGCAGGGATGTTTTTTCTTCATAAAAGAACATTTCGCAATTTCACTAAATGCCTGCAAGCAGGCATTAGAGGTTCATAACAAAAGTTTCACAACGAAGAAACGGTGAGCAATCCTCAACGGTTGTGAAAATTTAAATGGTTAAGCAGAGAGCCGCTTACGTCCACGAGCACGTCTTGCAGCAATAACTTTACGTCCTCCAGCTGTAGCCATGCGTGCACGAAACCCATGGCGGCGTTTACGGACAAGTTTAGAGGGTTGGTAAGTACGTTTCATTTATTTAAATACCGCGGAGTGCGGCCCTTCTTAATCTTCGTTTTATGAGCAGTTATGCGCGAGATGAACGATTTTATCCTATCATACGGCTGTTAACCCATAAGGAAAAATATAAAAAAAGTCAATCTTAGATTGTTTTTCTCGCTCTTGAAAGAATACAAAACACCTTATAATTGTCTGTGATACTTTTTTTACGATACTGTAAGAGTGTCAGAAATAACGATTGAGTCTATAGAAAATAAATGACTAGGGCGTTAAAGAATTAAAGAAAGTGTGACTGATTATTGTATACTCAATTTAAAGTATCCTTTAATATTAAAATTTTTATCAGAACATTCATTAAAGTGGTTGTAGACAAACACGATTGATAGGATTTTATAGCAGATTTTATGTTTGAGATTCTTTATTTAAGGATGGTTTCATATTTTTAAAGAGAAAAGATATAAGTAATTTATACTTTATAATTTTGAGTAAAGTAGAAAATTATCAGGTGATGAACCTGTAAGTATTTTTCGTTCTTATGCTTATATTTGCTGGTATTTTTATAGAGAGGAAAGAACGTGGATTCTATTACAAGTGAGGCTGTCCGCAACGTATTACGTAAAATTAAAGGACCAGATCTTGAAAGTGATATTGTGTCGTTGGGGCTTCTTTCAGAAATATTGATTGCTAATGGTAAGGTTTTTTTTTCCATTACAGTTCCTGATGGAGGTGTGCAAGAATGGGAATCATTGCGTCGTTCTGCTGAAAAGATGGTATGTGCTTTGGAGGGAGTGGAATCTGTTGTTATCACACTTACAGCAGAAAAAACAACAAAGGCAGCACCTAGACGGAGAGCAAATCTCTTACCTATCAAAATGCCCATAGAAGGTGTGCGGCATGTGATTGCTGTTGCTTCTGGAAAAGGAGGGGTCGGAAAATCTACGATGGCAATAAATATCGCCTTAGCTTTACAAGATTCTGGTTTCAAGACGGGGGTGATGGATGCTGATATTTATGGTCCATCTTTGCCGCGTTTGACAGGACTTGTTAATCAAAAACCACAGCTCATTGGAGAAAAAAAGATTCAACCTCTTGAAAAATTCGGACTTAAATTGATGTCGATGGGATTTTTGGTTGAGGAAGAAAAGCCGGTAGTATGGCGTGGTCCTATGGTTATGGCAGCGGTAACGCAATTGTTACGAGACGTTTTATGGGGACCTCTGGACGTTTTAGTCGTTGATATGCCGCCCGGTACAGGGGATGCACAACTAACGCTTGCACAACAGGTACAATTAACAGGTGCGTTAGTTGTCTCTACGCCCCAAGATCTTGCTTTAGTGGATGCGCGTAAAGCAATAGAAATGTTCATGAAAGTCAATGTTCCTATTTTAGGAATTATTGAGAATATGAGTTATTTTATCGCTCCTGATACGGGAAAACGCTATGATATTTTTGGCTATGGTGGTGCACGGGCAGAAGCGGAACGTCGAGAAGTCCCTTTCTTAGCGGAAATACCGCTTGATGCAGCTTTACGATTTTCTTCAGATGAGGGGATCCCTATTTTTGTTGCTAAGCCTAGTAAAGAGCATACTAAACTGTATCGTAAAATTGTTGATCAAATAAAAAATCAACTCTTTTAAATGGATATTTGTTTGAGAAAGTTTATTAAAACACAATCATGGAAGACGTAAAAATAGTTGCTTCTTTGTAAGGGGAGGTTTTAATGTGTGAGTGGAGTATATAGGTTAAATAAACAAAAAATTATTCATGCGTTTGGATAACCTGAAGGGGACCCAAATTAGAAGAGATAGAGCCATGAGGTAGAAAAAAATATTGGTATTGAGGATAAAAGAAGAAGACAGAAAATAAAAATAATTTAGAAAAATTGTAAAAGGTTGTAAAAAATATTTTAAAAATCAATTCTTTTCATAAGATGGTATCTTTTTCAGGTGTAAAAAGCATTTTTCGATATGAGTTTTCTTGATATAAATCTTCAACATTTAGCTCTTTCTTATTGAGATGATAAAAAAATGTTGGTCAAGTCTTTTTAGAAGCATTCATTTTTTGCAAAGTAGCCTCAAGAGCCGTTGTTAAAGCATTCCTTCCCCCTTGATGAGAAAAGTAATTTGACAAAAATTCATTTGTTCCACCCTTTGTTGAAAACTCTTTTTCAAGCATTGCAAAATCGAGAAATGCAGAACGATTCGTTGCTATAATTTTACGCATTTCATCCGTAAGATTTCCAAACATCATGGTAAGGAATTCTGCTGATTGCTGTTTTTTTAACCCCTGTGTTATAAACCACTGATGGGCTGTTTCTATAAAATTAAAATATACTCCCATCAGAGAACCAGCTGTCATAAAAAGATTAAATTGCTCTTCCTTATCCAGCACCAATGTGCCCCCCAATGCATCAAATAAAGTGCGTAAAAAGGGATGATCGGGATAGACTGGTGTCAAATTTTTGCATTCTGCAACAAAAGGTAATGGAACAGCACGATAAACTTTATGATTAATCCACTCTTCTATTTCTGCTGCTTTTGCCATAGCAAGTACGGAAATAACCAGCTGTTCTGGACGAAAATGAAGAGAGCGCAAAACGCCTTCTGCAATTTGGTTGGGCAAGCAAAGAAAAACACAATCACTAATATCGAGCAACGCTTGGTTATTTTCAGCAATTATAACTTTATCATAAGTGTTTGAAAGGCGCTCTGCTGTTTGTGCATTGCGAGGTGAAACAATAATGGAAGAAACATCAAAGGTGCTTGTCATGAGTCCATTCACCATTGAAGCACTGATTGTACCCGTTCCCAAAAAGCCAAGTTTCATTTCTATTTCTCAGTTTTATATTTTAAAAGGAATCTCAATCAACATTTCAGGTGTTTTAACTAACATAAGCGCTAATTGAAGAGGCAACACATATCATAGCAAGAATAATCAAGCCCAAATAGATTTTTGGTTTGTCAAAGAGAACGGCAAAAGCAGAAAACCAACCAACAACAGCTGCGGCTAATGCAAATAAAAAACCTGGTTTATTCATAAGTACAATATGCATTGCCATTAAACCACCAATAATCAGCGCTCCAAAAACAATGAGTAAACCTGTTGCAAACTTTTCATAATCATCCATATTTCACTCCTTATAGCGCTCAAACGGTTACACACTTTTTAACGCATATGCACATAAAAACGAAATGTTTTTTATTGAGTATGGTTAAAATGGGGGCTGCCTCTTATTGATTAGATGTAAAAAATGCAGGGATATGCTGTGGCCAACGCCAAGGTAAAATTGCAATCAAATCAAAGCGTACAGATAAAAGGGCATAATCTTTTTGCCGTGCGAGCCAAATATCGGCTGCTGCCTCAATTCGCTTTTCATTCATTCGGGAAACCGCTTCCATTGCTTCAGCCAACGTTGAACGTGCTTTAACTTCAACAATTAACACAAGATTTCCACGTCGTGCAATTAAATCAATTTCCCCACATTTTGTTTTAAAACGCATTTCGGCAATGTGAAACCCTTTACAACGTAGCCACCAAGCTGCCAATTTTTCTGCACGGATCCCTCGATAAAAAGACTTTTGTCTGCGTTTTTTTTGTATCATCTTACGCATTTTTTAAAAAAACTAACCGCTGAAAAAGTTCCTGCTTTTTAAAACCGGTCTCTTTTGCAACCAAAGCTGCTGCTTGAGCAGCAGAATGTGTCTGCGCGCGTTCTAATAGCATTTCATCAATTTCTTGATCACTTATCACATTTAAAGAAGAGGATGATTCTCCAACAAGCACAACAATTTCCCCACGAATATGTGCTTGTTTTCTGTAATTTTCCAACAAATTCCCTAAATTGGAAACATCTACTGTTTCAAACTTCTTTGTTAATTCACGACAAATGGCAGCAGGTCGATCAGCCGAAAAAAGAGTGACCATATCCTGTAAAGTTTCAACAAGACGATGCGGTGATTCATAAAAAATTAAAGTTGCTGGAATCTCTTTTAATTGTTCCAACCGTTTTCTGCGCTGTAGCTTGCGTGCACTCAAAAAACCTGCAAAAAAAAAGCTATCAGTAGGAAGCCCTGTCGGTATAAGAGCGGCTAAAAGAGCGGATGCTCCAGGAATAGGAATAATTTTATGACCAGCTTTACGGGCTTCTTCCACCAATCGAAATCCGGGATCAGAAATAAGTGGTGTTCCCGCATCTGAAACAAGCGCTACTGTTTTGTTTTCTGCTAAAGCCGCTAAGAGCTTCGGACCCGCTTTTTGCGCATTATATTCATGATAGAGAAAAGTTTTTTTTTGAATACCGTAACGTTCCAACAAAATACGTGTTACCCGTGTATCCTCACACGCTAAAATATCAATTCTTGCAAGCACTTGCAAAGCACGAAGCGTAATATCTGCAAGATTTCCGATAGGCGTTGCCACAAGATAAAGCCCTGATTCTATAACGGGTGCAGAATAAGCATGCGCACCTATAAAATATGCTTTTTCACACATGCTCTTTTCTTTTCATCAAATTTCCCTCACCACAAGAGTTTTATCCATACCCATAAGCCATTTGGGCTCATTTTTATCAGCGCATTTTTTTATCATTATAAAGGCTTACCTTACTCGAATAATCGATTACACTACAATAAGATAATCTCATATTTAACGTCTTAATCTAACATTATTATCTATTTTGATCCGCGTTATCTTTTTTAGTAAAACAAATTCCAGATGTAACCAATATTCTATCAGCTCCACGATTTTCTATAAAGTTTTTCCTTCGAGAACCAAAAAACAATTTTACCTATGCCACCATCTCACGCTTGGCTGTGCTCTTTTAAAAGCTAAGCTTTTTAGACTATTTCCATAACGCCTATCTTTCAAATATTCTATTGATATCCAAACTGTTTTTCTGAGCAAATGTAAACAGCCTGTTTTGAAACATAAACAGCTAATTGTATTGTTATTGATCAAATATAAGCCCTTATCAGAAAAATATTTCATTTTTTCATATTCTCTACAGCTTTAACAGTATAATAAGTACCTTAGAAACGTTTAAGGCTAATTGTATATTTCAATTTTAGGAGAATGAACAATGATTATACATTGGGGCATTACATATTGGGATAGAAGGGGCCCTCATTGCCTTGCGGACAGGTCCAAGTGATATTTTGGTTCGGATCTTTGATATCGCATGTTTTACAATGTATGCAATTTGAAGCGTTGATAATATAAGTCAGATGATCATTATACTCTAGCCACTCGTAGACAGCGGCGGGGCAATAGTGTGTGGAAGGTGCCCCATAGATTGCATATTCGGAGTCTTTTTGTTTTCTTAATGAGGCTATTTTTAAATGGCAAGGTTGATTTTCTTCATGGTGCGTATTGGAAAGGGCAACACTTGAAAGGCGATCAAAGGTTACAACACCATCTGGTTTTGGGTAAGCAATAGGTTGAAATTTTTTTGCTGGTTCAAGATATTCATAATCTTCCTTTTTGTGGGGGAGTGTTTTAAATAAGGAAAATCCGAACAGCTGTTGCCACCACATATCAAAACCGGCAAGTTTAATTCCATATTTTGTCCCATATTGTGCCCAGAGCGGTTTGGCATTTCGCACTTTATAAAGATCTTTGCCAATGGGACCTTTTCGCCACTGTTCTTCGATTTCTTTGACCTCATCATGGGCACGTCCTTGCGCGAGAGCGGTAGCGATTTTATCGGCAGCTAATATGCCAGATAAGATGGCATTGTGTGAGCCTTTGATACGAGGAACATTGACAAAGCCAGCAGAGCAGCCAATAAGTGCTCCACCAGGAAAGGTGAGTTTTGGTACAGATTGCCAACCTCCTTCGCTGATAACACGTGCACCATAGGAAAGACGTTTTGCACCTTTGAAGATTTCATAGAGTTTTGGATGTGTTTTAAAACGTTGAAATTCTTCAAAAGGAGAAAGATAAGGATTTTTGTAATCTAAGTGCACAACAAAACCGACAGAAATGACATTGTTTTCTTGGTGATAAAGAAAGCCACCACCACCGGTATTATTGTCTAAGGGCCAACCAGTGAAATGTTGCACTAAACCGCGTTGGTGTTTATGGGGATCAATTTCCCAGAGCTCTTTGAGTCCAAGACCAAATTTTTGTGGTTCACGATTTTTGCTAAGGTTGAAATGTTTTATCAGTTGTTTTGCAATTGAGCCGCGTGCTCCTTCCGCAATCAGAGTATATTTTGCCAATAATGCCATACCAGGCATATAATTTTTTCCAGGGGTTCCATCTTTGTTAAGCCCCATATCACCGGTGAGAACACCAATGATAGCTCCGTTATCTTTTTGGATAATGGGCTCTGTTGCTGCAAAACCAGGATAGATTTCAACACCCAACGCTTCAGCTTTTTTGCTTAGCCAGCGGCAGACGCTCCCAAGCGAAACGATATAACATCCGTTATTTGATAAGATTCTGGGATGCAAAATATTGGGCAATAGTGTCGCTTTTTGAGGCTTTAGAAAAAAAAAATGGTCCTGGGTGACAGGGGTTGTGAAGGGATGGTCGTTGTCATTTCTCCATTCTGGTAAGAGTGTATCGATACCAATGGGGTCAACAACTGCGCCCGAGAGAATATGTGCACCAACTTCGGTCCCTTTTTCAACAATTGTAACAGAAAGCTCAGGATTAATTTGTTTAAAGCGAATTGCGGCAGAAAGCCCTGCAGGTCCTGCTCCGACAATGACTATGTCAAACTCCATACTTTCACGTTGGTCATGCGGAAATGCATTCATAACTTATAAAGCTTTCTCTAATTCTGGAATAATTTGGTGGAGATCACCTACAAGGGTGTAATCGGCAATTTGCATGATGGGAGCTTCTTCATCTTTATTAATGGCAACAATAATTTGTGCATCCATTATACCGGCTAAATGCTGGATTGCACCGGAAATGCCAACGGCGATATAGAGTTCAGGGGCAACGACTTTTCCTGTTTGTCCAATTTGCCAGTCATTGGGAGCGTAGCCTGCATCAACTGCTGCGCGGCTGGCACCTAAAGCGGCATCTAATTTGTTTGCAAGGGGAAGAAGAAGTGCCATAAATTGTTCTTGAGAACCAAGACCACGCCCGCCTGATATAATAACACGTGCAGAGGTAAGATCAGGACGATCAATTTTGTTGGTTTCTTCTTTTACGAAAGAAGAAAGATTTGGATTGGGAGCTGGTGTTATTATTTTAATGGGAGCAGAATTATTTTGGGAAGGCGTTGGTGTGAAAGAAGCTGTGCGAACTGTTATAATTTTTTTATGATCATTGGTACGGACAGTTTCAAGTACATTGCCTGCATAAATGGGTCGTTTGAAGGTATCGGGTGAAAGAATGGCGGTAATATCTGAAATTTGCATAAGATCAAGAAGGGCTGCTACGCGTGGCATCACATTTTTTCCAGTGCTGCTGGATGCAGCCATGATCACATCATAATCATTTGCTAACGTGAGAATTGTATCTGCCATAGGCTCGGCAAGTTGATGGGCTAAATAGTCTGCTTTTGCAATAAGAACCTGCCGCACACTATTAAGTTTAGCACTATTTTCCGCTATCGTTTGAATTTTTTCTCCGCAAACCAGAATATCGATATCATTACTGAGTGCGCGTGCAGCGGTGAGCGCTTTTGCTGTTTCTTCTGTATTATGATCAGCCAATAAAAGAATTGCCATAAGTTTTTGCCCTTTTATGTGAGTGTTGCTTTTACTCTAGTAGTGAGAATATTAAATGCAGTTCTTTTGTTTTAGCGCACTGACAAGCTCTACTACATTCGCCACTTTAATACCGGATTGACGGGGTTTTGGCTCTTCAACGCTTAAAATTGTTAAGCGTGCTTCCGTATCGATGCCAAGATCAGCAAGAGATTTTTGTTCAATGTTTTTCTTTTTTGCTTTCATGATATTGGGGAGAGAGGTGTAACGCGGTTCATTGAGCCGTAGATCGGCAGTCATAACCATGGGAAGGGGAAGACAAAGAGTTTGTGTTCCATTATCAACTTCACGAGTAACTGTAGCATGCCCATTTTCTATGTTAAGATGTGAAGCGAAAGTTGCCTGTCCCCAACCAAGAAGAGCTGCGAGCATTTGTCCTGTTTGGTTGCTATCATCATCAATTGCTTGTTTTCCTAAAAAGACCATATCGGGTTTTTCTTCATCAACAATAGCTTTGAGAACCTTAGCAATTGCTAAGGGTTCAAGTGTTTTATCCGTTGTGACAAGAAGTGCGCGATCAGCGCCCATTGCAAGTCCTGTTCGTAGAGTTTCTTGGGCTGCTTCTGGGCCAATTGAAACAAGAAGAACTTCTGAAATTTTACCGGATTCTTTCTGGCGAATAGCCTCCTCCACGGCTATCTCATCAAAAGGATTCATAGACATTTTTACGTGAGACAGATCAACACCTGTACTATCGGGTTTGACGCGTATCTTGATGTTATAATCAACAACACGTTTGACAGCGACAATTATCTTCATAATGATCCTCTTTGTTTGTATGACCACAAGTTTATAGCAATACTCATAAGAAACCAAATTGTTTAGAATGAAGTCTCATTTATAACCTGTGTTATCTTTCATATAAGCTTTTTTACGTTTACTTGTACTTTCTCGTCGTTATTTTCAATCTTCATATTTTTGCATTGCTATAATTGCCTTATTTGCTTGAATAAAAAGTAAAAAAATCAATCTGTCTTGTGAGAATATTCTTTTTTAGTTTCTTATGCTTTGTTTATGATGGTGCAATAGGTCCTTTATACAATGAAAAATTAAGTGAAAAAGATAAAAATGGGGGAATGATTTTGCTCTTCAAATTGTGAAGACAGAAAAATTAAAGATCTGTCTTTCAAATATTTTGATAAAGATTGGGGAAAATATTTCTAACAAAAAAGTTTTTAGGAGTTCTTAAAGCTCTATTTACTAAAATAGAGCACACTTTCTTATCATTTGTTGCGATTCTTTTCAAAAAGGTTAATGAGGGGTAGGCGTTTGTGAATACGAAGGGTCATACGATCGATCAGGCGACCAATCAGGTTAGGAATGGTAAATTCTTTTCTTTTGTTGAACAGAAAGAAAGAATGGATACTTCTGTAGAAGTAACGATGTCGGATATTGCTCAAAAATTACGCACCGTTTATACGCAAATGCAAATGAAGCATCCGCCCCGTTCTTTGATGCAGCAGAGTTCTGTAGAAGAGCATTTTAAATCTTATTTAGATGATATTAGCCGAGCCATTTTGGCTGAACATTATATACGTCGTCAAAGAGAAAAAAAGCTTTTTGAGTCTTTAGAGCAGATTAAAACAATTGTCAAAAGTTTGCAGAGTGAAAAAAAAAGCTTAGAAGAAGAAGCGGTAACACGACGGGTATCTCGTTCAAAATCACCTGATTCTGTTGTACAAAAACTTGCTCATATGGAATGTCAGGAAAATCAAGAACGTTTATTCCTTCAAAAGATGCAAAATTTTTCGAAACAAAACGGTATAATTCCACTCCAAACAAATGTTGAAAATACGTTGCAGCAAGAAAATAGAAGTTCTTTGCCCAGTGATGCTCTGAAACCTTCTTTTAAAAAGGATGAGGGAGTAGTGAAGCGTGCTGTGATAGAAGAAAAGGGTATGATGGGTGTTCAGGTATCTAATCATTGCAGTGAGAATGGTTTTTTTTCTTTAAAGGTGCAGTCTCGGGAACATGTCTCGTTTTTATCTTATTTGGTAAAAAAAAGTGTTCTTTGTTTTTTAACCGTTGTATTTGTGTTAGCGATAACGTTATGTCTTTATAGCTTTTTAAAAGGAGCTCGTTTTTTTTAATTTGTATGATGTTGATGTTAATAGATGTGAAATGTACTGCGCATTCGTGTTTGTACGAAAGCTATAGCAACTAGAATTATTCTTTTAAACACGCAACAAAGATTATGGGAAAAGAGGATAATTGGAGAAGGATTCTCTAATTGTTAAAAAAAACTCAAATTATCTTGAAGGTTCTGTAAGTGAGTATTTATTTACCAATTGCTGAAATGTCACTCAATATGCTGATCTTGATTGGTATGGGAGTCGTTGCTGGTTTTTTTTCAGGCCTTTTTGGAATCGGTGGTGGGTTTCTCATCACACCGTTATTGATTTTTTATAATATTCCTCCTGCTATTGCTGTTGGAACAGGTGCTAACCAGATGATTGCGTCATCTGTAACAGGAGCAATTACACATTTTAGAAGACGTACGCTCGATATTAAACTTGGTATTCTTTTGGCGATTGGAGGAGGGGGTGGTTCTTTAATCGGGATTCAGGTTTTCTCTGTTTTGAAAAAGTTAGGTCAATTAGACTTAATGATTTCGCTTCTTTATGTGATTCTTCTTGGAAGTGTAGGAAGCTTAATGATCGTTGAAAGTTGGTATGATATGATGCGCAAGCGTAAGGCAGGAAAAGCCAATATTCGTCTTGCTGGTCGACATAACTGGATTCATCGCTTACCCTTAAAAATGCGTTTTCGGACATCTATGATATATGTTAGCATTATTCCAGTTTTAGGGATTGGTCTCATTGTGGGGTTGTTGTCTTCTATTATGGGAATTGGTGGGGGGTTCTTTATGATACCAGCATTGATTTACCTTCTGCGTGTTCCAACCAGTGTGGTGATTGGGACTTCACTTTTTCAGATTACATTTGTGTCTTCTTTCACGACAGTTTTGCAAAGTATGACTAATCAGTCCGTTGATATTGTCTTGGCTTTTTTGTTAATGCTTGGAGGAAGTATTGGTGCGCAATATGGAACAAGGGCTGGAAGGAAGTTAAAGGCTGAACAACTGCGTATGGCGCTTGCATGTTTAGTGTTGATTGTGTGTATGCGTCTTGCTTTTCAATTATTTATACGCCCTGATAATCTTTTCTCTCTGGATATTCTTATGAGATAAAAATGGGTAGATTATTTTCTTTATACATCATTGCAGGTTTTTTTTGTTTTATTTCTTTTTCTACATGGTCACATGTTGGGACGCCAGCTACATCCATTGATCAACTTGACCACGAAACTGTCCAAATTATCGTAACAACGAATACGATTACTGTGGATGCAAATTTTGCTGGTCGTGATCTTTATATTGCTGGTGTTTTGGAAAATATTGATCCGTTATATTCTCGACAAAACCGTTATGATATTGTTGTAAGCTTGGAGGGACAAGATCGGACAATGGTGATGCGAGAAAAAAAACGCAATGCCGGTGTATGGGTTAATACAGATTCTCTTATTTTTAAAAAGGTTCCTCTTTTTTACTCTATGGTCACAACACGTGAAATTGACGATATTACGAGCATTGAAGATTATAAACGCTTGGGGTTAGGATTACTCTATTTGCCATTACAGACGGATGAACAAGACCAGAAAAAAATACAAAGCTTTCGCGATGAACTTATAAAATTGCAAAAAGCTAAAAGCCTTTATTACGAGGAAGTAGGTGGTGTTCGTTTTGGTTCTGACACACTTTTCACAGCACATTTTCGTTTGCCAGCAAATATTCCTGTTGGACATTATAAAGTTCGTGCTTATCTTTTTCGTGATGGACAGTTTATTGATAGTGCAACAACGACTCTTGAAATTGTTAAAGCACATATCGCTTATACAATTTTTTATGCAGCGCACAAGTATCGTTTTTTATATGGTATTGTTGCAGTGATTATTGCTATTACTACAGGATTTTTATGTCGTTTGATTTTCCGAAAAGATTAGCGCAAGGAAAATGTTAAGGCTTTTATTTTTTATGAAAAATTCGTGAGATAAGAAAAATAGGTACAACAACAATAGCTCCCGTCATAGTTATATGAAAGAAATTTGTAAGCGTTATAAATCCTGCTTCCCATAGTGATTGAAAAAAATCTACTATTCTTTGTATGAGGTTTCGAGGTGTCCATCCCAAAAAATTCATTACAATGCCAATGAAGAATGAAAGGATAAGCAACTTTAGACTAACACGGTTTAATGTTCCTCCAAGAAACGCATGAGAAGAATTTAACAACTTTTTCTTTCGGTTCATTTTAATATACTTTCGAAGATCGTGTTTTTTATAATATTATCATAGTACAGCGATGTTACTAGCATAAAAGAAAAACATTTTTTATTTTTTCTTACTTTTTTAAGTTCACTACCTTAGTACTGGTGTAATAACAGTGCTGTTTTTTGAAATATACGCGTATTTTATTGCATTTTCGCGATATTTTCAGAGCGCTTCATTTAATTAAATGAAGGGATATCCTTTTGTTTCTGAGAATTTGTAGAGAAATTTTATAACGTTTCGATATTCCGCGTCAGGGTGAGAGTTTTTGTTCGTTGAAGATTTTGTAACCGACTTATTATTGTTGTGTATAGAAATAATATTTCAAGACAGTTTACTTAAAAAAAGACTATCTATTCTGATAAGGGTGTGCTTATATAGGTATTATATTTAGGTATTTCAACCTTAGTCATTGAAAAGATTTTTTTCTGAAAAAAATCAAGCAATGAATTGAGTGTTGTTAAAGGAGCAAAGGTATTTAAAATACAGTATTGAAAAAAGTTTTGTTATGTACGGACGCGTGAGGGAATGTTAGAGGTTTGTGGTGCCCGTGCTCCTTTTATTTGGAAATAAGATATAATGAGAAGCTGTTATTTAGTGGGGAATTATGGAAAAATCCAAAATTCCTTTTGCAGAAGGGGTAGAGGTGGTTGATGTTGGGCGATGGGCAAATTTTTCTGTTTTGTTGAAATATCAAATTATTATGAAGGCTCTTTGTTATTAAGGTTTTTGAGCTAACAGGGGATTGTCCTTTGATGGCATAAAAACGCTAGAGTGAAGAAGAGCTGAACTTGTCCGACAAGAGAGAAGAAATCTTTGTCTTATAGCCTTCAATGGTAGACGTTGTAATATCATCAATAATTGGTGATGGGTTATGTCATTCATCATATATTAGATTGTTTTTCGGTGCATATTGGGGGGGGACTATGGGCAGGAGGAGTGGTTGATAAGTGATGTTATTTGAAAGTTCTAAAACGTTATCTCTCAGAGCCTATGGTTTGTCTAATTTTATTATTTTGCACATTCTTGTTGCGTGGGGAATTTATACAATAAACTTTAAAAGGAAAAGTCTATGAACTTAAAAAGAAAAATATTGAAAAGTAGCGGATCTCTTGTTGCTGCTCTTATTGCACTGGGAGTAGTTGTACAACAGGTTTCAGCAAAAACACCGGCTGATACCCTTGTGATGGCTTGGAATCTTGATGCAATCAGTACGTTTGATCCTGCGCAGCTCACGGATGTTTATGGAAGTGAAATTGTTCGCAATGTTTGTGATAACTTAGTCAGTACTGCGACAGATGATCCTGCTAAAATGGTTCCCGCTTTAGCAACTCATTGGGATGTTTCAGGTGATGATCACAGTACGGTGATTACCTTTCATTTGCGTGATGGTTTGAAGTTTAATAATGGCAAGCCAGCCAATGCCAATGATCTTGTTTGGGGTATGAGGCGGGTTGTCAAATTGAAGATGGGTAATGCGGCAATTTTTAATGAATATGGAATTACAGAACAAAATGTTGATGATGCGTTGCAAGCTGTTGATGAGAAAACAGTGGTGATGAAATTTGATAAGCCTTATCCAGCAGAGCTCATTCTTAATAATATTGTTGCAAGTCCTGCAACAGCTTTGCTTGATCGTAAGACGATCATGAAACACGAAAAAAATGGTGATTTGGGAAATCAGTATTTGAAAA
>NZ_JBHIMQ010000070.1:0-1004 GCF_042194225.1 Bartonella sp. MR110HLJHH
ATTCCTGTCGGACCATGGCGTTGTTTTGCTATAATAACCTCGGCTTTACCCTTGGCTTGCTCCATTGCATCTTGCCATTTGCTATACTCAGCAGTGCCTTCTTTGGGTTCTTCATTTTTGAGATAGTATTCTTCGCGATAGACGAACAAAACAATGTCGGCATCTTGCTCGATTGAACCAGATTCACGTAAATCGGATAATTGGGGACGTTTATCGGTTCGGTTTTCAACTTGACGCGAAAGTTGTGACAGAGCAATGATGGGAATATTGAGTTCTTTTGCAAGTGCTTTTAATCCGGTGGTAATGGCTGTAATTTCTTGAACGCGATTTTCTAATGAACGCTTTGAACCGCTTGTCATGAGTTGGATATAATCAATAATCAAGACATCTAGACCATGTTGTCGTTTAAGACGCCTTGCACGGGCGGACAATTGTGCAATAGACACACCACCTGTTTGATCAATATAAAGAGGGATTGTTTGTAAGGAACGCATTGCGTGAATAATTTTTGCAAATTGCTCTTCTGAGATATTACCACGACGCATATCAGAAGAAGAAACCTTTATTTGTTCTGAGATAATACGGGTTGCAAGCTGTTCAGATGACATCTCAAGTGAGAAGAAACCAACAATACCCCCTTCATTGGCTTGGCTGTTATCATGACGCTTGCAAGCATTGGCAATATTAAAAGCAATATTGGTAGCAAGAGAGGTCTTCCCCATAGCAGGGCGTCCCGCAAGGATAATTAAGTCAGATGCTTGTAATCCCCCCATTTTCTCATCAAGAGTTTTGATATGGGTAGCTATCCCTGAGAGCTTTGAAGAACGCTTTTTCGCAGCGCTTGCCATGTTAAGTGCTTTTGTAATGGCTGTATTAAAATTTTCAAATCCACCTCCATATTTCCCTTTTTCTGCTAGCTCAAATAATTGATTTTCAACAGTTTCAATTTGTTGTGATGTTGTAAGTTCTACAGAAGCATCATAAGCTCTATTCACAACTTGAGT
>NZ_JBHIMQ010000071.1:0-996 GCF_042194225.1 Bartonella sp. MR110HLJHH
TGTTATGAGTTTGATTTTGTAGTCTTCATATTTGCTTGTAGGCAATCCTTTTGCTGTCTTACTGATAATGTTGTAAACATTAGATGCGGTGACTTTACCCAAGCGTGCTTGGAACCATTCTGCTGTTCTTTGTTCCATCTCACACCACCGTTCTTTGTTCTTGTGGTGCATATTCTATATCTTGGACGTGAATATATTCGGCATCTTGTATAGGCGCTTCTATTTGCTTTTGTTGTAGGAAAGATTGTTCTTTTTCATGCTGTCTCTTTTGCAAAACATCCAAAATCCTTTGTGCTCTTTCATCAGGAAGATCTTCAAGCTTGTCGACTCGTCCATACTCAAGCACTTTTTCTTCTTCTGTTTGAGTGATGTTTATTAATTGTTTGATTTGCGTAAGCACGTCATAAGAAACTAACTTCGTTTGTACGTTATGGTTTGCTTCATGGATACGTGCGGCTTCATCTTCTTCATAAATACCGGAAAGCCCGAAAGCATAGCGAGCACATTGTATAGTGGCTTTATGGCGCAACATACGTGCGGGGTATTTTTTCCAAGGTTCACTGTGGGCTTGTTCGCATTCTTTGCGATATTCGGTGACTTCGATAGGGTCTTTAATGCCTTTGAGACGAATAGCACATTTGATAGCAATGATATTCCCATCCTCATTGAGTTGATCTTGAAAGGTCATGCCATCAAAGTCAGGATTTGATTTGATGATCTTTATCCAACCGTCGATAGAAACAACGGGTATGATGCCGCCGCCTTTTTTAGGGAGTGCATAGATTTCTTTTGTTAAAGGGTTAAGTCCATAAGTATTGGCAACAAAAAGAAAAACGGCAAATTCTGCATCAGTGATGACACTAGCATTTTTATCTCCAATACAAGTTTTTATGATTGTGGTTCGAAATTCTTCAGCAGAAAATCCATATTTTTCTGCCATTTCTTTTAAAAAAGTAGAATTTGTCATCTTGATTTCCTACATTGCGCGCAATTCAC
>NZ_JBHIMQ010000072.1:0-984 GCF_042194225.1 Bartonella sp. MR110HLJHH
TGCAACAGCTTTGCTTGATCGTAAGACGATCATGAAACACGAAAAAAATGGTGATTTGGGAAATCAGTATTTGAAAACTCATGCTGCTTGCGTTGGTCCTTATCAGTTAAAAAGTTGGCGCCCTGGAGAAGCGATTTTATTGCGTGCAAGCTCTCATTATTGGGGACAAGAACCTAAACTAAAACAGATTTTAATTCGCCATGTTGCGGAGCCTGGAACACAACGCTTGTTGTTGCAAAAACATGATATTGATGTTGCTCGTAATTTGACACCTGAAGATCTTGCAGATCTGCAAAAAACAACAGATGTTAAAGTTGAAAAAGTGTTGGTGCCAACCATGATGTATTGGGGATTCAATACGACGAATCCCATTTTTGCTAAGGAAAAAGTACGTTTGGCGATGCGTTATCTTATAGATTATGAAGGTCTTGGCAAGAAACTTCTCAAAGGGATTGGTATTCCACGGGCAAGTTTTGTTCCTCTTGGCAATCTTGGGGCTTTGGATGAAAAAGAAGGGCAACCCTTTAAGCTTGATATTCAAAAAGCCAAGCAGCTTTTAGCAGAGGCCGGTTATCCGAACGGATTTGAGGCAAATTTTCTCGTATCAAATGCTCCTTATACTTTGTTACTTGCTCAGTCACTCCAAGATAGTGCTGCGCAGGCGGGGGTGCGTCTTAAAATTGAGCGATTGGCAGGTACACAGTTGTTTTCCAAACTTTATGCCCGAGCTTTTGATACAATTTTTGTTGGATGGAATAATGATTCTGCGGATCCTCATACAATGGCTTCACGTCTTGTTTATAATCCAGATAATCGGTTTGAGGCAAAAAATACAGCTTATCCTAGTTGGCAGCATGGATATTTTGATGCCAAGATGAATCAAAAAGTTGAAGATGCGTTGTTTCAAAAAGATCCGCAAAAACGGGCGCAAATATATGCTGATTTACAACGTGAACTTATGCAAAAAGGACCTTATGCGTTTAT
>NZ_JBHIMQ010000073.1:0-956 GCF_042194225.1 Bartonella sp. MR110HLJHH
GCACCATGGGCATCCAGCGTTATCTCCCCATTGGACAACACAGTGCCTTCTTGGATCAGGGCACCGTGATGCGCATAAAGGTCAATTTTTTGCTCTGCCACTAAGCGCGCACGTGATGTAAGCTCTGCCGCTTCCACCAAAAGAGAGCCGCCGGCGCTATAATGTCCAGCGCCTACAGTGAGCGCATCATCGGCGCTCAAGACAATATTCCCCTTGGCACCAATATGGTTGTTTAAAGCGGTGATTTGATTGGTTTCAATGGTCAGATCGCCAAGGGAAGAAACCCCTGTTTGATCATTATCTTGCATACGACTTAGATCAATTGTTGCTGCTTGGATCTTTAAAAGATCACCGGCTGCTATCCGCCCATTCCCCGCCTCAAGCTTTGCTGCCTGTAAGTACAAAGAACCCGTCGCTGACTGTTGACCATCACTCCCAATACCGCTTGCTAGAAGAGCATGAGACTGGAGTTTGATCACATCGGCGTGCACATCAACAGCACCGCTTGCCGCAACGCGAGCTTGCTCAGCCAGTTCAACATGCTTCAAAGCCTTCAGTTCAACCGCTTCTTCTGAAAAAAGCAAATCTTTTACATGCACACTATCGTGGTGAGAACGCGCTTTTACCGCTCCTTTGGCGCGTGCTTTGGCAATCACCAGCTTGCCATCACTTGTCAATCTCATGGCGCCTGCATTGGCAACCATGTCTCCTCGCATCTTAACGCCGGCGCCTTTATCATTGGCAATCACGCGGATCTGCCCCGCATACATTCCACCAAACTCACTGGAATCAATCGCCAATTCTGGCTCTTTGCCATCAGAACCAAGAGAAGTTGCTTCGCGTTTGTCATAATCAAAATGATTGTGACCAGCGATAACAGCCAAATCTCCTTTGACCTGTATGGGACCCCCGACACTGATCTTGCGCGAAACAAGATCAAAAATATCTAATGCACT
>NZ_JBHIMQ010000074.1:0-932 GCF_042194225.1 Bartonella sp. MR110HLJHH
TGCTTGGTTCTGATAGCCAAGATTTTGCGCTATTCTATAAATCTCTTCTGCCGGATTGAGATCTCTTTGTGCACAAGTCGCTACAATCGTACGCAATTCATTCCTTATGATCTCAGAAATTGTGTTTGGATCTGCATACTCAGGATAAAGTGACGACCAAGAACTCAATTCCTTCGCACGCTTCTCATAAAGAAAATTTGCCGCATCACCAAAATCACTGGATTTATTTTGAAACGACTTAACAGAATTGTTGAAAAACTGACCAAGACGTATATCATGCTGCTGCTGTTCCTCAGCTTGTCTTAGCGCTTCTTTCTGTTCCCTAATATACGCATCCTGCTCTCGAATCTTTTTTCCCATCCAACCCATATAACCAATAATGTCTTGTGTAGGGTCTGGGGGTGCATTTTCACCTTCAACCATTGGCGTCTGGGATTGGGGTTCATAAAGCTTGACAAGCGCTTCACGAGCTTGTTTGGCTTGTTGCTCCATACGCTGCTGTTCTATACTAGGAACAATCTCTGAAGGCTTTTCAACGGTCTCTAAAACCGGCTCTGGAGACGTAATGTCATCATTATCAATCGTTTCACCATCATAAGTGCCAGCATCAAAAGAGCTCTCATCATCAAAGACCGGTGCTCCAACTCTGTAATCTTCATTCATAGCTTCATTCATTTCTGCATTCATTCTTTCACCTCTCTTAACTATGCATACCTCTGTGTAATGCTATTCGCTCTCGCATGATCTGATTGTGTGCCTGAGTATTGAGAAGCTTCTGCCGTTCAATGTCATGGCGCTGTTGCATCATTTCTGCTTCTAATTCCGCTTTCTTTTGACGCATAAACAGATCAATCTGCTTTTGTTGCAAATCCATCTGATGCATCTGTGCTTTCGTCTCTAAGTCTTGTTGCTTTTCCTGCAACTTCATTTCC
>NZ_JBHIMQ010000075.1:0-907 GCF_042194225.1 Bartonella sp. MR110HLJHH
GAGTATAACCAAAAACACCAGCAGCCCTATCAGCTACAGAATCGCTTCCTAGAGCAACACTATCTTTAACTGATGCTACAGAATTGGCACCTATAGCGATAGCTCCCTCTCCCTGTGCTTCCGAATAAAATCCAAAAGAAATGCTCTCCTTACCAACTCCCTTTGCACGATGACCAATAGCAGTTGAACCATACCCCAAAGCCTTAGAAACAGCACCCACAGCCGTTGCATAATCACCCTGCGCGGTTGTATAATCATTTTCCCCGTGTGTGCTGTTAGGATTATATTCACTACCTATTGCAATAGTGCTTTTTCCTATAGTGTGAGCCATGTAACCTATAGCAATAGCATCACGCTTCTCTGATGTCTGAGCATTATGGCCTGTAGCAGTCCCCTCCTGTCGCTTTGCAGATGCATCAGGACCTTGAATAACAGTGTTACTCGCTCGTGTATTTCGTTGCATTCCCTCAATTGAACCACCCCGCAAAAGGTCAGAAACATTAACAAGCGTTGCATTCTCATCATTTTCTGCAAACGGTTGGTCTGCAGAGCTATCAACCACAAAGGACTGTGGATTAATGAGAGGCTTTTTATCTTGCACCCCTGCATTTAACGTTTTTTTCGATAGGTTCTTACTGTTTGCTGTCAAAACATTGATTATAGAGCCCTCATCACTCGGACCTAGAAGAGTTTTGGTTAAAAAATTTGCATAGTCATCAGCAGCATTTACCTTGGGTGTCAAAGCAACATTCAGCGCTGTTAAATAATTGTCTTTTGAAACAGAAGAAGCATTCAAACCAGCAACAGAGATGATGTTTTCTGGATAAGAGACACCAGCACTGTTAACACCCTCAAGAAATGTGTTTCTAAAATCAGAATTTGCTGAAAAAACAGGTGTAACATTCGA
>NZ_JBHIMQ010000076.1:0-893 GCF_042194225.1 Bartonella sp. MR110HLJHH
CCCTTTGCTTTAAAACAAACCGATATGCCATTCTTATACTCTAAAAATGCCGATTGGCTTAGAAGCCTTATCACGCTCGTCTTTTGGTTATTATCAACCGTCACAATCCCTTCAAGCACGCCGCCCGTATCCGATAAATACTCACTTATCCTTTGCATCATAAAACGAGCGCTATTATTAACCGTGTTAGGATGCTGTCCCTCTGACCAATTAATTAAAGCATCAGCACCACCATTCTCAGATGCCGTTAAAGACCAATCATAAATCGTGGACATCTGAACCTCACGTCTTGATTCCAAACACAACACTCATATTAATCGGGCGCGTCTCACTTACACCTGAACGAGCCCAAACAACATCACGCATGTGAAGGTGGGAATGGGGAAAGGCTAGCTTATGGTGCACGCGTATATCCTCTGCCCTCACACCCAAACGTTCAGCAAGTTTCAATCTTTGCTGGTCATTCAACACATATCCCCAGATGATCGTCATATCACCATGCCAACTCTCTTCCTGATTTTCATCATTCAAAATCGTAAAGGATTGCCCCCCATGGTCATGCTTTCTCATAGCGTCATTTTGTAAAGTGCCAAGATAACGAAAGCGGTCTATCTCGCGGTCATCATCAACACCTCGTAAAAAAACACCACGCAAATCGGGAACATTAAACTTCGTCCAACTATCAGCTCCACCCCACCTGATCCCTATCGCATCATAAAGAGCAGGATAATCACTGCGCAAATAAGCCTTCCCATCACAGGGTAACCAGCCATCTGGCAAAACTTGCATCCCAAAAATCCCTATCGTCCCCGTAGGATAAACGGGAATAACC
Organism: Bartonella sp. MR110HLJHH; assembly: GCF_042194225.1. NCBI lineage: Bacteria > Pseudomonadati > Pseudomonadota > Alphaproteobacteria > Hyphomicrobiales > Bartonellaceae > Bartonella > Bartonella sp. MR110HLJHH. The sequence goes on from NZ_JBHIMQ010000076.1 coordinate 833, forward strand.
GGTTCTTGTGATAAAGAAAGAGGCGTAGGATTTAAAACTTGCCAAGCATGATCCCTATAAA
>NZ_JBHIMQ010000077.1:0-892 GCF_042194225.1 Bartonella sp. MR110HLJHH
CAGATTTTATAAACACTGGTTTTGTCACAAATGCCTCCATAGAGCCTATTGGCAAAAGTTATTTTCTAAGATATGGAACTTATATTTCATTATTTATGAAAATTGTCAATATAAAAATTCAGAAAATATGAAATTTTAATAAAGTGTAGGTTAATTATGGATAAACTAATGTTAGAAAAACTTTGGAATTGTGGAGATAAAAAAGTGATGGCTGCTATTATTTTTTGTCTGAAGAACAAGAATTCTGAAGAATCGTTAAAACAGCTTTCTGAACTTCGGGATTTGCTTGATAATACAGTTGAATAAACTGTTCAGATTCTTTGATTAGAAAAGGGGGGATTTCGCCAAAAAAATCAATAATTTCTATTAATTCACTTGCTTTTATTGATCTTTTTGTACCTGAATCATGCAACATACTAGTTAAGGTAGATGGTAACACTCCTAAATGCTTGGCTAGCATTTTCTTACTACCATGACCATTTTTAGCTAATTGCGCATTAAGCCATACCTTTAACTGATCTGATTCCATAAAATACAAAGTCTTTCATATGAAATGAAAAATCAATAAAAAAAATATGAAATTTTATCTTGATAAAATTCATAAAATATGAAATTTTATCTTTATGAAAAAAGAACCTGCGTATACTATAATAAAATATCTAGGGGGGGCTGTTAACGTTTCGCGTATTTTGAAGAAATGTAAAGGTGCTGTTTATCGTATCACTTATTCTAAAGAGAAGGGTGGTTCTAATGGATTGTTTCCTTCAATTTATCAAGCGCAGTTATTAACCTACGCACGTGATCATGGGATAGATTTGCGTCCAGAAGATTTTTTTTATCCCGAGCGCTTGCAGAGATTAATGCAAGAGCAACACCCCCCAATTACGAAAAT
>NZ_JBHIMQ010000078.1:0-886 GCF_042194225.1 Bartonella sp. MR110HLJHH
ATAAAACAATCCCTGACGAAATCAAGCGAGCAAGTATATGAGAAAGATTCTTATTATAACAGGAATGATTACCCTTTTGGGAATGATAAATTTAACTCTAACGTCTAACTTTAGTTGGGGTTCTGGAACTCAAGGCTCAACTGTTCAAATTCCTTTTTCAAAAGCAGACTACCTGGAAATTATTACGTTGTTAAAACAACAAATTGAAGAAACCGAAAAGCAGATCGAAAACGCGAAAAAAATCCATCAGTCTATAATAGGACCTAAAATGCTAGCACATGCAATAGGAGACAATTTTAGTTTTTTCATACCAGTTTCGCCTTTTGACTACCCAGACACAAAAACAAGCTACCAAAACATATCTACTGGGCACTATAGAAATTTTTTTCGTAAACTTGTTCTCGAAGAGAAAAAGGACGGCTTCCAGAAATTGCCGTATTATAAGATACGCGAAATAATTAATACACGTCTTAAATATAGTGGGATTGTCGAAAAAGCTGTAAGTTTACAAACTTTCAAAGACATAGAGAACCGCTTTAAACAAGTGAAAGATTTCTTAGATAAGATAAATAACACAAAAGATCTGAAAGAACTTTTTGATCTACAAACACGCATTAAGACCATGTCATCCATGATCCAAAATGAATATACAAAGCTACAAATGGTCAGAAATTTAAGCGATGACGAAGAGACTCTTATCGAAATACAAAAACGTAAATTGTATAGCAAAATTATAGCCTCTTACAACAAACGTATGCCTGAAATAAGATCTAACCAATAAAGCTCTTTACAACATTTGCTTTTTTTTCATAAAAACAAAAGCCAATGTAGAAGGTTCAGTACTATCCGAACAATTCAGAGAGGCACAAAGATTTTATCAAAGCCA
>NZ_JBHIMQ010000079.1:0-884 GCF_042194225.1 Bartonella sp. MR110HLJHH
GCTGTTGCTACATCATGATAGCCTTTATCTTCTGTTTTCCCATCTTCTTTCACGCTCTTAACCGTGAATGTAGGAGCGGTCCATGTTCCACCATCATACTTGGCACCACCGCCAAAATAACTTGCAACACTGTTCCCAAGAGTATGAAGCTGGTTACCAGCTACTGCATCACTTGAGGTTGCAGTAATGTCTCCATTCTTAAGTGATGTAATCTTGCTATTGGTTTTGCTATTTTCTGCCCCATGCGTTGCTACAAAGGCGCCTTTAGTCTTGTCCCATAACAAGGAATCGCTTTGAACAAGGGTTATGTCTTTTTCAATCTCTTTGGTAATTTCATCCTTAACATTCTTGAATGTATCTTTAACGTTTTCGAATGAATCACCAACACCGGCAAAGGCAGTCGCGACAGTGTCATAAGACTTCTCAGTCGCAGTGCCATCTTTATTGAAGGTTTTAACCTTGAATGTAGGAGCAACCCATGCGCCATTCTCATAGCTAGCAGCACCGCCTAAGGATTTTGCAACACTGCTTCCTAGGGTATAAAGCTGATTGCCCGCTACAGCATCGCTTGAGGTTGCAGTAACGTCTCCATTCTTAAGTGATGTAATCTTGCTGTTTTCTTGTGTTACTACAACTGTGCCGTCTTCTTCTTCTTTCGTCTTTTTATGCTGCGCTACAAAGGCATTAGCAGTTTTACTCCAATTCAATGAATCACTTTTTGCATCCGCAATCTCTTTGGTAACCTCTTTTTTAATATTCGTAATAGAATTATTCACATTTGAGAAAGAGGTACCAACTCCAGCAAAAGCTGTTGCTACATCATGATAGCCTTTATCTTCTGTTTTCCCATCTTCTTTCACGCTCTTAACCGTGAATGTAGGAGC
>NZ_JBHIMQ010000008.1:0-103148 GCF_042194225.1 Bartonella sp. MR110HLJHH
AAGATACCAGAAAAGCATGTTGTTGTAGAGCTAGAGGATATGAGTCTTGATCTTATCTGCTTTCACCATGCCATGGCAGTGTTCAGAGACCGCATCCAAGTTGGGGCACTAAACGGCTATTTAGAAGCCACACTAGAAGCCAATCCAGAGATTGCCAAATATGGTGTGTTTTTACCGCGGGGCTTAACGGTTATTCTACCTGAATTTGTGTTGTCTAATCCCCAAAGCATGGTGAAGCGGTTATGGGATTAATGCGCACATACCCCTTTATTGTGGTCAAGGTGGGAGATAAACCTGTTCATGAGGTTTTTTATCAGCGTCTTTTAACCGCAACCATTACGGACCATGCCGGTAATGAAGCCGATACATTTGAAGCAGAATTTGATGATAATGGCAATGATTTAGAGGTTCCACAAACGGGCAACGCTCTGCAGGTGATCTTTGGCTATGAGAACAGCATCAGTGCTTTTATGGGGCGTTTTGTTGTCGAATCGGTTGTAAGTTGTGGGGGCAGTGATGGAGAGATTTTGCGCCTTTGTGGCAAAAGTGCCTCGATGCGTAAAGAGCTTAAAGAACAGGTGAGTGAGCATTTTGATCACAAAACTGTTGCTGAGATTGTTGAGACACTGGCCAAACGCCATGGCTATCAAGCAAAGGTCAGTCCCCAGTTCACTAAAAAACCTTTGCCTTATGTGATTCGCACAGATCAATCGGCTGTTGATTTTCTAACCCGCCTTGCCGACCGCATGCAGGCACGTTTTTTGATCAAGGACAATAAGTTTTTATTTTTAAGCGGTGACAATTTACCAGCACTCGACATCCATAAGCATGACTGTTCAAGTTGGGAATTCACGTTAGAGCCACGCACGCAATATGGCACCATTGAAGCTTCTTATTTTGATCGTTCAAAAGGGCAGCAATGCCAAGTCAAACATCATACAGGGTTTAGCGGTCCCGTGCGGCGTCTTCGCACTTGTTACACCAGCAAGGAAGAGGCTTTGGCTGCTGCTGCATCAGAATCAGACCGACTTTGTCGTGCTGTGGGCAGTGGTTCTTTGACCCTTGAGGGACACCCTGAAATCATGGCGGATCAACCTCTAGTGTTGCAAGGGTTTCGAGGCGAAATCAATGGTCCATGGAAAGCCGCTACCGTCACCCACTGCTATGAGAAACAAAGCGGATACACCACAGAAATTACACTCGAAGCACCGGACAAGGGAAACAAAACAAGAGAAAAGGAAAACTCTGAGTGACAAAAAATCAAAGGGTCGACTTGACCCTTTGATCGGTGTTGAAGAGTATTGAGACCAAAATCAAAAGTTCGCACTTTGGTGTGGAGGTAAGGAATAGGGACAACTTGTCCCAATTGCTAAAACGAGAAATAGGATCAAGTTGATCCAATTGCATGAGTACAGCAATAAGGTATTGTTTACCCAATTCCTAAAAGGAGCAATGGTGCAAACATTGCACAATTGCAGACTGAAGAGCAATTTGGTCAAGTTGACCGAATTCCTTAAACGCTTCTCTTTTTAATAATGTCCTGAATAATGTGCTTAGGATACAGAAAAATCATCAGTCAATTTGATTGATCATCTTAAATTGCGATTTTGAGCAGAAAAGAAAAGAGGCTTTAAACGATCTTTGAAAGGTCTTTGAAGATCCTTTGAGAACCACTTTAAAACTCTTTGAGAAAAAATAAATTGGTACAAAACCTAGTGGCAAATTATACAAAACCCGCTGGCAAGCTACACAGCTACACAAGCTACAGCTACACAACAAAAAAGTAATGGTAGCGGAGGAGGGATTTGAACCCCCGACACAAGGATTATGATTCCTCTGCTCTAACCTACTGAGCTACTCCGCCAAAATAAGCAATCATACAAAATAAGCAATCATAATTGTAAAGAATTACATCTTTTGCGGATATAAGGGGTAGAATAGTAAGATGTCAAGCATCGTTTTTAAGCTTTTCTCTTGTCATTCTATTTTATCCTCGATATGTAAAAGTGTAATTTTATATGATAAAGTAGGGTAAGGCATGAAAATGGTGCCACGTGTAGCGGTTTTAGGATGCGGTCATTGGGGTGAAAATCATATACGGACACTCCATTCTCTCGGGGCTTTGGCAGCAGTCTCTGATATTGATAATGATCGTGCTGCTAGTTTTGCAACGATGTATGGTGTAGAGCTTGTTACACCAGATGATCTTTTTACGCATCGAGATATTGATGCGCTGGTATTAGCTCTGCCGCCACAATTGCATACGCAAAATGTGCTCCGTGCTGTTAAAAATGGTAAAGATGTTTTGGTGGAAAAACCAATAGCCTTGAATGTTTCTGATGCTAAATGCCAAGTTCAGGAGGCTGAGGCTTATGAGCGAGTTTTTATGGTGGGCCATATTTTACGTTTTCATCCGGCTTTTGAAAAAATGTGTGAATTGGTGAAAAACGGAGAAGTGGGAGATGTGCGATATATTTATTCTCATAGATTAGGCTTTGGAAAATTTCACACACACAGCGATGCTTTATGGGATCTTGCGCCTCATGATCTCTCAATGATTTTGGCGTTGACAGGGTGTGAACCTTCCGAAATTCGCGGTGAGGGGGCTGCTGTCGTTGATCAGATTTCTGATTTTTCTCATATTCATATGACTTTTCCAAATGGTGTGCGTAGTCATCTTTTTACTTCACGCTTGAGTTCTTATCGTGAGAGACGTTTAACTGTTGTTGGAACAAAAGCTATGCTCGTTTTTGATGATATGGAACCGTGGAGCCGTAAATTGGCAATGCACCATTTTGCCGTTTGGAAAGAAAATCAAGAGTGGGCTTTTAGCATGGATGAGCTGAATTATATTGATGTTTGTGAAGATTTGCCGCTTACTTGCGAATTACGGCACTTTCTTCATTGCATTGAAACGCGTCAATCACCTCGTACAAATGGTGATGATGCTATTGCGGTTTTACGGATTTTAACAGCTGCTGGTGTCAATTATGATAGATAAAAGAGATAGGTAGCGCTTTTGCATTCTTGTGATGATCAATGGAGTTAATATGCAATTCATCGACCTTGGGGCGCAGCGTGCGCGTATTGAAGATAAAATTAATTCTGCAATTGCACATGTGGTCGCTAGTGGTAAGTATATTTTGGGACCAGAAGTAACAGAATTTGAAGAGAAATTGGCAGAATATCTTGGCGTTAAACATGTGATTGCATGTGCTAATGGAACAGATGCTTTGAAGATGCCTCTTATGGCTAAAAATATTGGTCCAGGGGATGCTGTGTTTTGTCCTAGTTTTACATTTTCAGCAACGGCTGAAGTGGTTGCTTTAGTGGGGGCTAAGCCTGTTTTTGTTGATGTTTTACCTGATACATTCAATATTGATGTTGAAAAACTTTCTTACGCTATCGAAATGGTAAAAAAAGAGGGACGTTTAAAGCCAAAGGCTATTATTGCTGTTGATTTATTTGGGCTTTCTGCTGACTATGTGCAAATTGCTCAAGTGGCTGCAAAGGAAAATCTTTTTGTAATTGAAGATGCTGCTCAATCTATGGGTGGAAGAAGCGGTAATACTATGTGCGGTGCTTTTGGTGATGTGGCTGCTACAAGTTTTTATCCTGCAAAACCATTAGGATGTTATGGCGATGGAGGCGCTATGATGACCAATGATGATCATTTTGCAGAACTTTTACGCTCTATTTTGTTTCATGGTAAAGGTGAAACGCAATATGACAATGTACGTATTGGCATGAATTCGCGCTTAGATAGCATTCAGGCTGCAATTTTACTAGAAAAGTTTGCGATCTTTGAAGATGAAATGGAAAAGCGTGTAGAAATTGCTCAATGCTATTCCAATGGCTTAAGAGATATTGTTACAGTTCCAGAAATAGGAGAAAATATTCGTTCTGCTTATGCACAATATACGATTAAGGTAAAGGAACGTGATAAATTAAAAGATTTTTTACAAAAAAAATCTATCCCTACAATGATTTATTATAAAACTCCGTTACATCAACAGCCAGCTTATAAACACTTTCCTTATGTAAAAGATTCCCTTTCTGTTTCAGAGTCTTTAGGAGAGTGTGTTTTAAGTTTACCAATGCATCCTTACTTGACACAAACGGATCAGGATATGATTATCCAAAAAATAAGAGATTTTTATCACTCTTGAGAGCGTGTTTTATCCTTAAAATTATCGTAAGAGCTCTATTGGTGACCCATCTTAGAAGGTATTTTTGTTAGAGCGTGTGACCAATGTTTTTGGTATTATTTGCTTTCTAGGACCTATGAAATGTTGTCCTTTAGGGCGGTGATATGATTAGCAAGTGGAATCTGCTAGACAAGAAGATGCTTTTTAACAGAACGGTATGGGTTAAGAAACTTTGTCGTTTAGCTTAGCAAGAAAGTCACGTTTAATAAAAAGGATTTGGGTTATGAAAGTTACAATGAACCTTTGTTGGTTTTACTCTTCATTCAAGGTGTTTTAAAAGATAACTTATTTAACAGAGCTTTTGGAGAGACAAGTGATTTTTTTGCGAATACGTGATGCGAGGTCATTTTTGTTTTTTGATTTTTGAATCAATGTATTGATGGGTGATGTATTCCCCTCTTGTAGCGCTATTTGAGCTGCCAATGTTGCTGCAAGTTCTTTTGTTTCTTCACGGAGTTCTTCCAGCAATTGGTGGTTAGCAGTCGTGTCAAGCTCATGAGTTTGGATTTTTTGTAAACGTTGCTGATAGTGTGCGATTTTTTCACGCATCATTTTTCTTTCCTTTGAAAGTGTGTATTGTGGCGATATTTTGTTTGATTGCTATCGCTTCTTTGGTGAGAGTGTCTTGTATGGGGAGGCATAGCCGATAAAATTGTTCTGTTATTTGGCTCAGTTGTATTTTTTGTTGGGCGTATTTTTTTTGCAAAAACTCGTACTTTTGTTGGTTTTTTGCTAATTCTACAGCATGTTGTGCACGAAGAAAATCGTGATTTGCTTCTATTTCCGCGAGTGATAATGGCATTTGCGCACAAACATCTTTATACGCAAAATGAACGGCTTTACGCCAAATAAAAGGAGACAAAAGCACCAGTACCCAAGAAGTGAAAGCAACTCCAAGAATAAAAAAAAGAAACGATTGAATAAGCATAATACCCCTTTTCAAATAAGAATACGTTTAAAACGGATTCCATGTCGGTCTAGGTGTTAATTTTAAATATCCTATATTGATACCAAGGCGTGCGCCGATTCCTGTACGTATTGGGATTAACAAGGTATTATGGTATTTGAGGACATGAAAACCAACACCTGCAATTAAATAGGCCGAACCTGAAATACCACCATAGCGTTTCCATAAATTATTTATGCTATTAAGGTTGTAAACTAAGATCATTAAACGGGAGCCTTGGCCGCCAAAGTCCCATCCTACTGAGGGACCTTGCCAAAAAACTTTATGTTGACCATAGCTTTTGGTAAAAACCTTTCCTTCGCCATAGGTTAATCCAGCAAAAAAGGCACCAGAAGCTTCTTCTCCTAAAATATAGGCATTGGGATAACCGTATTGTGAAAAAATATTTTGAATTGCAACAGCCAGACCACTAGCTGTTTTTCCAAAAAAAAGATGACCAGAATCAATAATTTCTTGGAGTGAATAATGGGGTTCGTTTTGCTCTATTGGTTGTAGTTGAGCATGTGCAGTGTTTATGGTGATGAATAAAAGGAGGATTAAAGATATAATATTTTTGTACCAGTATTTGAGCAGAGAGAGAGCCATGGAGTTTTCTCCTTTTATTAGTGATAAACAAAAAGATAATATTAGAATTTTCATTCTATTCAAATAAAAAATAAGATATAAGGTTATTTAAATTCTTGAATTTATTTCTGAAATTTTTTTAGCATGATTGTTAATGTTTCCTACTATGCATCAGATATTAAGAGTTTTTCTTTAAAATAAAGTTTGTTTTTTTGAATCTAGGAGTTTTCAATCATTATGAAGTTAGATATTTCTTTGAAGCCTATGGATCTTGCTGCTTTGCTTTGTAGTCGCATTTGCCATGATTTGATTTCACCTGTGGGGGCTATTCAAAATGCAATGGAGCTTTATGATGAAGGAGGAGCTGAAGAAGATGCTTTACAATTGGTGCGTTTATCCGTTGCGAGTGCTGCTGCACGTCTACAATTTGCGCGATTGGCTTTTGGTTTTGCTGGTGCAAGTGGAGGACAAATAGATACACGGGCTGCAGAGCAGGTTGCTCAACAATATATGAAAGAAGAAAAAGCAACTTTAAAATGGCAAGCTTCTTCTTTATTGTTACCAAAAGATGAAGTTAAACTTTTGCTTAATTTATTATTGATTGCAAACGCAACAGTTTCTCGTGGTGGTGAAATTGTTGTTATGATTTTGCAAGAAGAAAATAAACGTTCTTTTCGATTTGAGGTTTTCGGTAAAACTCTCCGTATACCCCCTCATTTTCTTGCGTTATTTCGTGGAGAAGTTCAAGAAGAGCTTATTGATGCACATGTCATCCAATTTTATTACACAATGTTACTTTCTCAGATGACAGAGATGAAAATAAATATTGATGAAAGTGATCATTGTATTGTTTTAGAAAGTGTAAAAAAGCTTTGAATAAGAGAGAAGCGCTTAAGCCGTGTTGGGAAAAGTGGCTTCGATTGAACTTATGAGCAATAGGGTTATATGTGTAAATTCTGTGTGGTTACTTCTTAAGCTTTAAGCGCTTTCCATATGAGATTCTTGGTGTGCGAGTTTTCTACTTTTAACAGAGAACAGATCTCGGGAAAAAATCTCGGCCCGCTACACTCCGAGATTTTACAAAGTGCATTTTCACTGCTTAAGCGGTTTTTCGTACGTTCTCTTCAACTGGATCACGTAATACATAACCACGTCCCCAAACTGTATCAATGTAATTTACACTAGAAGAGACTGCTTCCAATTTTTTCCGCAATTTACAGATAAAAACATCGATAATCTTTAGTTCTGGTTCATCCATTCCACCATAGAGATGATTGAGAAACATTTCCTTAGTAAGGGTGGTACCTTTACGTAAAGAGAGAAGCTCTAGCATTTGATACTCTTTTCCGGTTAAATGAACGGGGCGCCCTGCAACTTCGACGGTTTTTGCATCAAGGTTAACAGTGAGATCACCGGTAACAATAACCGATTGTGCATGCCCTTTAGAACGACGAACAACTGCATGGATACGTGCAATGAGTTCATCCTTATGAAAAGGCTTCGTCATATAGTCGTCAGCTCCAAAGCCAAAACCACGGACCTTGTCTTCAATGGCATTCATACCAGAAAGGATTAGGACAGGAGTTTTTATTTTTGCCAACCTTAGAGTCCGCAAGACATCATATCCTGACATGTCGGGCAAATTCAGATCAAGCAAAATGATATCATAATCATAGAGTTTTCCTAAATCGATACCTTCTTCACCCAGATCAGTGATATAAACATTAAAGTTAGCTGACTTTAACATTAACTCAATGCTTTGAGTAACTGCTCTATCATCTTCAATTAATAATACGCGCATTTTAGATCCCTCACTTCGCTCCTTCACGAATCATAAGGAGCATTTCTATTTTATAATCAGTTAGCAAAGCCACTGTTATAAAAACAATTCATGAAATCAAACACTTATAACAAAGTGTTTATGTATATTTCAGTAGTACGCGTAACAATCACTACTAAATTCCCCACTATCCATGATAGTGGTTAACAAAATATTTTTATTTTTGAAAGAGGCTACAAAATTATTTTAGAAAAATCGCATATTTTTTAACATAATAAAAAAAGAACGGCTTTTTCTATAAACTTTAACTTAAAAAAATTTGTAAAAGAGCATTATAAATTACTTTTTTACAATTTCAGTGTTTATTTACTGAGCTTTAAACCTCTTCATTTTATAATGGAGGGAAAAGTAAAGAAATAGTTATTGCTCTTTAAAGCAGATTGTATTTTCAGATGCTTTAATGAAAGGCGAAAATTATTATAATTTCAAGTCAATAGACTGTTTTTGTCGGATAGACATATAACTAAAAGATATTTATTGGGTGTGAATGCGAGTTTTGAGTTGGCGCAATCAAGGAGTAGTGAGTATGAAGCCGCGAGAAAATATGGTGCGATTGAGGATGTTTCAAGTGCGTGGAAAACGCCGTGAAATTGCACAGCTTGAGATGATGATCGCAGAATTTGAACGAATGGTGTTAGAGCTGGAAGCACAGATTACTCATGAAGAACGTAAATCTGGAAACAATGATGTTCACCATTTCGCTTATTCTGCTTTTGCGCGTGCAGCGCGGCAAAGACGTGATAATCTGATCAATTCAATTCGTGATTTACAGCTTCAAAAAACAAACGCTGAAATTGCTCTCCATGAAGCTAATACAGAGCTGCAACGTGCACAGCTTTTGGAAGCACGAGAAAAGAAGATTGCTGCGGATGATGAGGATATTTTGATTCAATCTAATTCAATGGTTGGCTAATTCAATGGTTGGATGATAAAAGCAATTATTGAAAAATCCATTCTTTCAGATTTATCTTTTGGGTATAGTATAAAACAGCCAAATTTTTATCAAATTTGGCTGTTTTATAAGTTTTTTTATGTTATCGAATCATAATTAATGGCAACTTAATGCCTGTAGTTTTGAATCTTGGTCGTTCGTAATCCCGCTAAACCGTGTTCATCGATCAAACTTTGCCATGAAAGAAATTCTTCTACAGTCAAAGTATAACGTTGGCACGCTTCGTCAAGACTTAACAATCCACCTCTGACAGCCGCAACAACTTCAGCTTTGCGACGAATCACCCAGCGTCGTGTTGTTTGCGGCGGTAGGTCGGCAATTGTAAGCGGACTTCCATCTGGCCCAATAACATATTTCATTTGTGTTTTTATCAAATTGGTCATTCGTATCCTCTACCTTTAGTCAAGGACTTGATTCGTTTATAGAGCATGAAATTTAAAAAAGAGCTAAACACGCTGAAAGAAAAAATTAATAAAGTGATTGAGCACGTAAAAAGAAGTTTAAGTGAAGTGTGTAGAAGAGCTTCTTGTAATATTTTTCAGATTTTAAAAAGAGCAAAAAAGGTTTTCTCCCAAACGATTGCCATTATGCCTTATTTCTATCATTCTTTTTTTGTTTGCAGCAGCCTTTAAGAAAGTAATGCCTATGGTTGTGGAAAAGATAAAAAAACAATATAAAGACAATCAATCGTGTAAAAGTGCTGAAGAGCGTACATCAAAATGTTAACATATGGGTAGCCATTAAACAGAGCATTAAATAGAGAATGAATACATGTTTTTAAACAGTCTTGATTTACCAGGACAACCTGAGGATTCTCGCATTGTTGTTGCAATGTCGGGGGGGGTTGATTCATCGGTTGTTGCAGGTCTTTTGAAAAAGGAAGGGTATAATGTTATTGGCATTACGTTGCAGCTTTATGATCATGGGGCAGAAACGCATCGGGTGGGGGCATGTTGTGCAGGACAAGATATTGAGGATGCTCGCCGCGTTGCAGAAACATTAGGAATACCGCATTATGTTCTTGATTATGAAAAGCGTTTTCGCGAAGCTGTTATTGACCCTTTTGCAGAAAGCTATGCTCATGGAGAGACACCAGTACCATGTATTGCATGTAATCAAACGGTTAAGTTTGCTGATTTATTAGCAACAGCACGTGAATTGGGGGCAGATGCTTTGGCTACGGGACATTATATTCGTTCGCGTTCCCACGGAGCGCATCGAGCACTCTTTCGTCCTCTCGATAATGATCGTGATCAGAGTTATTTTCTCTTTGCAACGACACAAGAACAGATTGATTATTTGCGTTTTCCACTTGGTGATCTTCCAAAAGCCCGCGTTCGTGAAATGGCAGCAGAAATGGGATTTGTGGTTGCCAATAAGCATGATAGTCAGGATATTTGTTTTGTTCCACAAGGAAAATATTCAGATGTTATCGCAAAACTGCGTCCAGAAGCCGCTAATCCTGGCGTTATTGTCCATATTGATGGAAAGATTTTAGGTAAACATTCGGGAATTGTTAATTATACGGTTGGTCAACGTCGTGGTATTGGGGTGTCAACGGGTGAAGCGCTTTATGTAGTTTATCTCGATGTGGAAAATGCACGTGTTATTGTTGGACCGCGTGAAATGTTAGAAACGCATAAGCTTTTTTTACGTGATGTGAATTGGCTTGGTGATGAGTCGTTAGATAAATTTCCTTCTCAAGGTATTGAGGTAGCTGTAAAGGTGCGTTCAACGCGTCCTCCTCACCTTGCGCGCTTACATTATAAAGAAGGTATTTTTTCCGTTGATTTATTGGAATGTGAAAATGGTGTGGCACCAGGGCAAGCTTGCGTTCTTTATGATGGAAATGGTCATGAGGCACGTATTCTTGGGGGAGGATTTGTAACACATTCAGAACGTGCGGCCGATACTGAAATGATGTTAAAGCGCGTTTTATGCAATCTCGAAACAAAAGATTCTGTTTCCTCTGAACTAAAACAACAGCTTCGTAAAACATAGTCAATTGATTTATAACGATAATTTTTAACCTTAAACTTGAATGAGAGACTTCCAGAAGGTTCTCTCATTGAGAGTTTGTTTTATGATTGGATCCATCAAAATTATGTCTTTTGCACGTCATGAGCGGGGTTAGGGTGTGGAAAGCATTGATAAGAAAAATATAAAATGCTTTTTAATCAATGCTTTCAAATGCTAGGGAACAGCAACATTATTGGGACTGATGAATAACATACAACATTGGATATGTTTTACAACTTAAAGTGTTATCATTTTTAGTGGTCAAAGTTGGTAAAATGGGCAAGTGCAATACCTGAGGCTGTGGCAACATTAAGGCTGTCAAAACCGTTAGTCATGGGGATACGTAAGGTTTTTGATTGTTGTAGTATATGGGGCGGTAAGCCATCGCCTTCTGTTCCAAAAATAAGTGCCATTCTTTTAGTTTTGTTGGCTTGCTTGAGAGTGTGTGAAGCAGAAGGGGAGAGTGCATAAAGATGAAATCTTTTATCCTTTAGAGCAGCTATAATGTCATTTATATCAGCGTTTTGCGTATAGGGTACTTTTAAAGCAGCGCCGGCAGAAACTCTTATTGATTTACGATAAAGTGGATCGCATGAGGTTTTGTCGACAATAATGCCATTACTGGCAAAGGCTGCTGCATTACGAAAAATTGATCCCATATTATCGTGATTCGAGATACCACATAAAACAAGAATCAAAGCTTTTTCTGGAAGATGTTGTAGAAAACTTTGTAAGGATGGCAGTGTTTTGCGTTTACCAATACCCAAGACACCACGATGAACATGGAAGCCGGTGATATTATCCATGACTTTTTGTGGAACACAATAAATGGGACATAGAGGCTGTGTTTTTTCTAAAAGCGGTAGAAGTCCAGAGAGACGGTTTGCTACGATGAGCAGTGAGATGGCAGAAAACTCTTTCGAGTGCAGTAATGCGGACAAGGTTACTTTGCCTTCAGCAATAAATTGATGTTGCCGTCCAACAAGATCTTTTTCACGGATATTATGATAGGCTTTTAGGCGTGGATCATCTGTTTCATTGATTGTTATGATATTCAAATGCATGCGAGATTTTTAGTGCTTTTTTCTTATGATTTCCAGATGTTAGAATTTATTTTATTAAAAAAAAAGAGATAAAAAAACATTATTTTAAAACTTATGGTAGAATTTATGTTGACAATATACAACCATAGGTATAGTATAAAAACACTGGTACGGAATCATATATTTTTCTCGTATCGGGTGCAGTGTCTTGGGTCCCCGCTATTTCCCAAGTTCTGTATGCCCTTAATTTCTAAGGGAAAAGAATCTGGGTCCCCAATGCCCAGATTCTTTTTTTGAGGGTATCACTGTTCTTCTTTTTTATATCTCAATTTTTTAGTAAATCATATTTTAAAATCCAGTTGATCTGTAAGGTTACAGTAGAGCGCTAAGATATTTTTCTAAGGTGCAAAGATGGCTTATAGATGGGTTATAATGCACATCATAAGACTGAAAAATAACGCATGATCATGATACATTTGAGCAAAAACAAGTTTTTTGTTTATGAGATGTGAAATGGCTTTAAGTTATTCAGAAAACGATTAATAATGAAGATGATGTGTTTGATTGCTCTTGGGAAAGCTCTTTGTTTATTATTTTCCTTTCTTCTTCCTTTATTGGTGCTGTTCGTGTAACTGAGCAGTTTTTACGATAATAATGGTGAGCTGGGGCGTTTATTGTATGATGAAGCTTCTGTAATATTGAGGAAATATCGTCGATATGCCAAAAGTATAATGATATGGTTGAAAATATTAATTCCCTATTTCGTGAAGAAAAGGATGAGGCTCATGGATGTAAAAATCAATATACAAAGCTTAACTTTATACTCTATTTTTATTGCGTGTATTGTTTTTGCTTTGAAATATTGGGCATATCACATCACAGGTTCGGTTGCACTTTATTCTGATGCATTGGAATCAATAGTTAATATCCTTGCGTCATCGGCAGCATGGTGGGCTGTTAAAGTGAGTATGAAGCCAGCGGATCATGATCATCCCTTTGGGCATCATAAAGCGGAATATTTTTCCGCAATTCTTGAAGGGGTACTCATTATTATTGCGGCAATTGTTATTTTAAGAGAAGCATGGATAGCTCTTTCTACCGTTCAATTATTGCAGAAGCCTGGAATATGGCTTGTTATTCATCTTATTGCAACTGTCATAAATTGTATGTGGGGAATGGTTCTTATTTGGCAGGGAAAACACCATCGCTCACCGGCGCTTAAAGCTGATGGAGTGCATTTTATAACGGATGTTTTTACTTCTCTTGCAATTTTAATTGGTCTGATTGCTGGTTTTGTAGGAGGATGGGGAGTTTTAGATCCAATTTTAGCGATAATCGTTGCCGTTAATATTCTCTTACAGGGCTGGAAGGTGATTAGAAATGCTGTTCAGGGATTAATGGATGTCGGCGTTGAATTGAATGAAAGCATGCGGATTCGGGAGCTGATTTCTGCAAATGCATCGGGTGCGCTTGAGGTCCATGATTTACGGACGCGTGTTGCTGGGAGGGTTACTTTTATAGAGTTTCATTTGGTTGTGCCTGCTGTAATGCAGGTAGGAGAGGCACATAAAATTTGTGATAAAATCGAAGGTGTTCTTCAAAAAGAATTTGATAATGTGCGTATTTCTATTCATGTCGAGCCTGAAGATGAGGCAAAATTGCCTCCCGGTACAACGGTGATCCCTTTTATATAAAAAGATTTTTTTAAATTGCCTGTCATGTTATGGGGGTCGTTTTTTATAATGGGGCGATTCATACCTCTCGAAAATACAATGATGCTCTTTCGTTGATTTAATTTTTGCATCAGTCAAGTATAAAGGTTAAACAGAGTATTTAAGCAAGATTTATTCTATTTCGTTAAAACACTGTCATTTAAGGTGTGGTGAGATAAGGCATATAAAATTTGATCTTTTAAGTGTTTTTAGAGTGTGGAGTAAATATTCAAAATAGGGCTTGCCGGTGTATTCTTGTGTAAGTGAATCTCATGAAATGGTTAGCAGCTTAAATTCACTTAAGAGAACGGATTGTTTACAGACTGTCGGGAGTAGATGTTTCGTTTCTTAGGGCGAAGAGGAATGAAGCTTTCGTAATAAGTTTAATGAGATTTAATTATAAACTTTATATAAAAGTTATGAATAGAATTTTAAAGTTTGTGATCATAGATTAATCATCATTATTGTTGCTAATAAATGTGTTGTTTTATCGATAAAATGTGTTTTGTTTTAAGTGTTCTTTATTGCATGAATAATGGGGGACTCATTAAAGAATGAAAAAAACAAAAAATAATGCTCATATCTCTATTCTTTAAAGGATATTATTGTCGTTGCTTTAGAAAATCGCAAAGTTGAACTAAAGAATGATGCTAAAGATAGAAACTGGTTTTTAATTGATGCCTTCATATTTTCATTCCAATCTGACATCAAAAATTTTACAATGACTCGTACAGTATTGGTGCATCCTAATCATAAATATGCTGCTATATCAGGGCTATTTTAATGTATAGACAACAAGAAAAAGCAAAGACTTTATGAGGAAAATAATGCTATAAAGTCAAAAATTTATACGCAATAAATTAGAGAGATAGATCGAATTTTTATAAAATACTTTATGAGACAACAACCAAACATATCTGGCTTTACTTTTACTTATTTTACAAACGTTCGTCTATGTCTTTTGTGTTATATTCGTAAAGATCAGATTAGCGGTAATCTATAGATAACTCTTGGTTGAGAATATGAAAGGAAAGCGTGATACTATAGTAGAGTTTTGCCTGTCTTTATGGTTCAACCAGTAAAAGTGATTACAAATCCGTGATTTCGTCACAAGTGATTTTATCATACCTATAAACAAAGTTAGATCAAAACGAATTTTTTCTCTAAAAACTGTAAACAAATATATTGTATCCGTATAGCTTGAACGAAGTTAGATGTTTACCTAAATAACTATGGTATATATTTTAAGAATAGAGAAGATATTTCATATCATTATAATGTTATTAAAGAGCTCTTAAAACAATGATTCCTGGTGTTTTTGCAACATAATCCATAAAAGGAGAATCAACGACTTTTTCGTTTGCTTTTCGTGAAGAAGCATTTCTTAATATTGGACCTTTATCTGTCATGATAAAGAAGCCCACATGTGTTACATCCAATCCAGCAAGTTTCGTATAAATACCAATGAAATCACCAGACTGTAAACGACCTATAACCTCCTCATTAATAAAGTTGCTTGGAATATATGTTATCGTGCGTTTCACAACTGGCAACCCAGGTAGATAGCTTCCACCATCAGCTTTTTTGTTGAGATATTTTTCTATTTTTACCGCATGGGGACTTATTTCAGCGGTAATATCAGTGGCGAGTTTATATTCTCTATAAGCCCAGTCTGTAAAAAAATGTTTGCGATTTAAAAAATGAACATTACCGTTAATATAACGCGTTTTTATGACGTTATTTATGAATTCTGGTTGGGATGTTGATTTGCGCAATGCTTCAACATAATCCAGATAAGTGAAGCAATCTAAGCCTCTAAAATCAATAATCAGTTTTTCTGGTGTATTTTCTGAGCCATGTAACATATTTGCTTGGTAAGGTGTCCCTAAAAAAGCTTCAGAAAGAAAGCCAATTAGTGCCCCTTTTTCCTGATAATTTGTTTCTGAACGTTTTTTGAGAAGAGCATTTAATTTATTTAGAGTATAAGGATCTAAGTTTACGTTGTTTGTTTGTTGTGTTTTTATTTTATTTCCTAAAATACTCTCTTGTGAATCAGAATCCTGAACATCACATCCTGTTACCAATATTAAAATGAGAACTAATAGGGATATTTTTCGCATTCTATACACCATTTTTGCATTAACAATTCATGACTAACTGTTTCTAAAAGTGCTATTTTTAAAATGCGTATCATGATTATCATTAGATTTAACGGTAGCATATAATCATTAAGAGCATCAATGAATATAAAGATATAATCATGTTTTTTAAGGTTACACAAATTGCAAGCAATATGAATAGTTTCTAAGATTATAGAATCAAAGAATATTTCTCTATAATATACTTATTTTTTTAATAAAATGATTGTCAAATGAATATTTTTAAAAAATATGATGAGCTTTTTACGTTGTTAAGCTATTCGGGTGATGCTGCTTTAATCTTATAGCACATTCTGAGGGTAAGAAAATTTTTTAAGAGCTTATCTTTTAAAAGGTTTCAATTGCTATAGGATATCTAACGTATCAAGTGGAATTGAGATTCCTGAAAACGTTGGTATGAGAAGGGGAAATGATGTCTGATAAAATCTATCATAATGTCTCTAAAATTATTGGAAATGCTCTGTGTTTCATGAAATTTTGTTTATGAGTTGGTCGCACAAATATTTTGTTCGTATAATGCAAAAAAATATTTTTTATGCTTTGACAAAGATATACCAATTAAAATGTAATTTTATATTTTTATCTTGACTCTTACTTAAATTTTTACTTTGTTATTATTTTATATGTGACAAGTATATGGTATAGAATACTTTTAAAAGGAAAAGGGAGTAAAAAGATAGCGGGGGAGTAATTGTATGCGTAAAATAGTGTGTATGTTATGCAAGACCAAATGCTTAACCCGAATTTTGTTCAGCGTGGGCTCGTTTTAGTGTTCATCACTTTATTGTTAGATATTCTTGGCATTGCGATTATTTGTCCTGTTTTGCCTGAATATTTTTCTCAATTAACTGGAAAAGATATCAGTACATCTTTTGTAGAAAGAGGAAAATTACTTGCAGCTTATTCAGTGATGCAGTTTTTGTTTGCTCCTGTTATTGGCAATCTTTCTGATCGTTATGGTCGTCGTCCTATTTTGCTTCTCTCTATTATCTGCTTTGCTCTTGATAACCTCATATGTGCTATAGCATGGAGTTATTCTATGTTATTTATCGGGCGTCTTTTGTCAGGGATGAGTGGTGCTAGTTTTGCAACTTGTACAGCTTATCTTGCGGATATATCCGATGATAAAACCCGTACACGCAATTTTGGTCTGTTAGGCGTTGCATCCGCATTGGGGTTTATTTTAGGATCGTTTATTGGTGGTTTTTTAGGTCAGTTTGGTCCGCGTATTCCGTTTTATTTTGCTGCTGGTTTTTCACTCATTAATTTTATTTTTTCTTGGGTTATGCTTCCAGAAACTCTTTCTCTATGGAATAGGCGCTTTTTTGATATTAAGCGGGCAAATCCCTTAGGTGCTTTTTGGCACCTGAAACAATATCCGATGGTTCTTTGGGTGTTATTGGTCTTTTTTCTTTATTGGTTTGCGGAATCTGTATGGTTAAGCATTTGGGCTTTCATTGCAAAAGAACGCTATGATTGGAGTTCTTTTTCTATTGGGCTCTCCTATAGTGTTTTTGGGATAGGCCAATTTATTGTAGTCGCTCTCATTTTGCCTTATTTTTCTAAACGATGGAGTGATTGGCATATTGTTATAGTGGGGCTTTTGTTTGCCTCCGTTGCTATGCTGGGCTATACATTTGCGACGCAGGGGTGGATGGTTTATATGGTTTGTGCGTGTACAATGCTTGAATATCTTGTTCATGCACCTATACGTGCTATTGCTTCAGCGCAGGTACCAACAAATGTACAAGGAGAACTGCAAGGAGCGATGACATCTGTTATTTCGTTAAGTTTAATATTTGGTTCTGTTTTTTATGTGTTTCTTTTTGAATGTTTTACAGATAAAAATGCACAGTTTTATTTTTCTGGTGCTCCTTTTGTTGGAGGCTTTTTTCTTCTTGTCGTTGCGACAGTTATTTTTGTCTTGCGGGTACGTTAATTTGTTGAGGAGAGCTGGTACGTACTATTTTGCTAGAGAATGCACAAGATAAACAAAATGCATCATTTTATAGGTAAAAAGTTTTTTGTGATATTGTTTGTATAGTAGAGTCCGTATTTTTTCTGTTGCTTGCAAATTAATATTCAGTGCTAATGCAGCAGCATATTGAAAACAAAGATTAAAACGTATCTGCGTTAGATGTATTAGTACTGTGCGAACAATTCCAAATTTTATATGGCAAATTGGAAGTAAAATATTGCGTATATTTGTTTGCATCACTTCTAGAATCGAAAAAAACTCATTTTGGAAGAATATAAAGTTGTAAAATTGAAAAACCGTTTCCTGTTTTGCCATCACTTTTTTATTCGGCTTTGCAGCTTTCAAAACCATCTACGGTAATATCTTTTAAAAAGTAGAGATTTGTTACATGGTCTCACACTTTAGTTTTTTATTCTTTAATAGGAATTATGCTTCTCATGCAAAATAGAATGCTTAAAATTGTATTATGAATCTAATACTTATTTGAAGGAATAGCTTTCAATGTGTTTGCGCCAATTTCATGATAGTGCCAATAAAGAATATAAGGTAAAAGTCACTGTCAATGGTATAAGATCTGCTGTACACTACTTACTTTACGTATATAAAAGATGCAGCACCAATCATTCACTTTGCTAGTTTCTAATGTTCCGATAGCTCTGAGCTCTTGGTACGGTTAGGTGCTTTACTCTTTTTAAAAATGGTTTTTATCGACACACTTATCTTGCTTAGGGGGAAGCCAATGATTTTGATGAATACAATTCTAAGAGGAGAGGTCATGAGAAAAATTCAAGTTATTCAGTGCTCTCATCTTAGTTGCAAAATGATAAATAATAACACTTATTCAATAAGTTGTAGGTATACAAATAATATAGTTGTGTATGGGAAGATGATATAATTTAAAGGAGAGAAGCTAGAAAGTGAGATATTTTATTTTAAGATATTTTTTTATAATTCATAATGAGATCACAGAAATGCTGAAAGAGGTAGTGGCTATCTTGTGGTCCAGGAGAAGCTTCGGGGTGATATTGAACAGAAAAAACTGGTTTTCCAATGATTCGAATACCACAGTTTGAACCATCAAAGAGAGAAATATGTGTTTCTTGAACATGTTGTGGTAAAGAGGCAGAATCTACGGCGAAACCGTGATTCATCGATACAATCTCAACTTTTCCAGTGTTGAGGTCTTTAACTGGGTGGTTGGCACCATGATGTCCTTGGTGCATTTTCATGGTTTTTGCACCAACCGTAAGAGCGAGAAGTTGGTGACCAAGACATATTCCAAAAATTGGTAAATTATGATCAATTAACGTTTTGATCGTTGGAACGGCATATTGAGCCGTAGCTGCGGGGTCCCCTGGTCCATTAGAAAGAAAAACGCCATCAGGGTTCATTGCTAGAATTTCTTTTGCAGTTGTGTGGGCAGGTACAACAGTAATGCGTGCTTTTTGTGTTGCCATAAGGCGAAGAATATTGCGTTTAATACCATAGTCAATTGCAATGATATGAAGATTGTGCACATTATTTGTACCGTATCCTTTATTCCAGCTCCATGGTTTTTCATCCCATTGCATTGATGATTGAGATGTCACGTCTTTCGTAAGGTCAAGATTGACGAGACCGTGCCATTTTTGCGCACGTTTCTTTAATGAAGGAATATCAAAATTTCCATTAGAATCATGTGCAATGACAGCATTTTGCGCACCTTTTTCACGAATAAGAATTGTGAGCGCACGTGTATCAATACCACAAAGTGCAATAATTTTACGCGTTTTAAGCCATTGATGAAGATTTTCATTGGCACGATAATTTGAGGGATGTGTAATGTCTGCCTTGAAAATAGCGCCAACAGCACCATGACAATTGAGAGGAGAGAGATCTTCAATATCTTCGCTATTTGCCCCTACATTTCCTATATGAGGAAAAGTAAAATTAACGATTTGTTGTGTGTATGACGGGTCTGTGAGGATTTCTTCATAGCCTGTGATAGCGGTGTTAAAACACACTTCAGCTTCAGCGATACCTGTAGCACCTGCTCCTTTGCCTTCAATAACGGTTCCATCTGCTAAGACTAAGAGGGCTGTAGGTTTTTTGATACTCCAAGGGTGGCTGGGTGAAGTCGTTTGTATCATAGTATGTATCCACAATTTATTCTCTGAAAGGTATAATGATCAACTTTACACAAAAATCATACCTTTAACAGATGCTGTGTATATTATTCTGGTAATGTTTCGCTTGAAATAGGCAGTATAAGTACATTCCATGAAGAGGTAAAGTCTTGTTTTAGCTTTTCGAAGATCGAGTCCTTAATTATTTTTTTATCCTCCATTGCAAGATGGATAAAGATTGGTTAAAAGGCTTTTTTTCTTGAACAAAATTGGATAAATTTATGTTGCGTAACCAGATTGATGGGGCTCTTAGGGCTGCTTTGAAAGCGCAAGATAGTGCGCGTCTTGCTACACTTCGTTTAATGAATGCTGCAGTTAGGGATCGTGATATCCTTTATTATGATCAAGGGAAGTTAGAAGTGGATGATCAGCAGATACAGTCTGTTTTCACTAAAATGCTTCAACAGCGTGAAGAATTGATGCGAGTCTATAAAGAGTCTGGTTGCCTAGAATTGGCAGAGAGAGGACAAGCAGAAATAGAAGTTATTCGTGAGTTTCTTCCTTATCAACTTAAGGAGATGGAAGTAGAACAGGTTCTCTGTGAAGCTTTAGCACAAACAAAAGCTGAAAAATTACGCGATATCGGTAAGGTGATGGCATGGCTTAAGGAACGGTATGCGGGGCAAATGAATTTTTCTAAAGTGTGCAATAGTCTTCGTAAGAAATTGCAATAGATCTTATTAATTCAAGGGGATTGGGAAATATTTTTTATTGTGCTTCGCCTTTGTAAGTCAGTAGGATTTTGATAAATATCATTTATCTTGTACATACATAATTATTTCAAAAAATATTTTTTTAAATAAACGAATCTTTTTTGGAGCTCATAGGGCAATAAAAACATCTTTTATGTATTATATTTTTCTGTTCTTCAAAGCTGTTAGATCATTAACAAAATAAAAAAGTTATAGAGTCTCTACTTAAAAAAAATCTATTGTCTGCACTGTTAAAAATTTTAAAATAGGATGATTAAGCTAATTGATACAGATTTCTAATTTTGGGGAGTGTGTTGCTGTCTTTTTTGCTGTTTCAAAGCATTTTTTTAATAAAGAGTTGCCGTATTTTTTAGAGTGGTGATTATTCGGTAAGAAATTTAAATGTAGATGATATTTATCAATATGATGTGTATCTTCTTAATTCAAGCGCTGGTTTTAATGATAAGAAAATCAGAACTTTAAAACGTTTTTTCTATAGAAGACATTTTTAAGCTGAGTTGATGAAATGAAAAGATATTTTTAAAATAAGTCTTTGTTTGTAATGTGTTTTGAGCTGATTTTGAAATTCTTTTCTCTGATTAAATCCCTTATAAGCTATATAAAATCTATAAATTATGCAGAATAAAATGAGTAATCTCTATTTGTAGGGATACAGTGGTGAATCTGTTAAAAATAGTTCAGTTAGCAACAATGGCTTACCCGTTAACCGTAAACGGGAACGGCGTGCCCATAGCACACCTTGTTGACCAATATGAATGTAATCGCGGGTTAATTGGTCATGGTTAAATAAATAATGTCCTAGAGGTACAGTTCCCAAATGCATCAAGGCTTGATTGTGTAGGAGGGTTTCTTGTGGAATTACAGTGCGTCCAAGGAGCCAAGGTTTATTATCTCCCATCAATATGATTTCGCGTAGCCAATAACGAGCACTTTCAGGGAGATGCTCTGCTTCGTCTATTAATTTATCTCGCGTAATAAAACATTCGCGTTGTGGTTGAACTTGGAGGCAGGTACAATATTTCTTTAATCGAAGCGTCATTGAGCCCGATTCCATGAGCCAATCGCGAATATTTTCTGGTATTGGAGGATTTTGATCAGAGAGCCACTTTAGAGGTGGTAAGATGGAATCTTCAAGATCAGACATCATTTTACTCCACATTTAAAGTCTTATTCCATATGTTATGTTGGGCGAACTAAAATAAATAGCTCTATTGTAATACAAGGAGTATAAAAGCAGCAAGATTTTAACAGAAAGATATCAAAGGTCTTTAAAAGAAGATATGCGGAAAATACCTATCATAGGATCATTTTCATTAAAAAGGCAAAATAAGGTATTATGTTTTATCCAAGGCGCTTTCACACAATGCATTACGGAAATTTCTTTATCTCATGAGAGCAATGGGAAAAATGTTTTGTGCTTTAAAATTTGTTTGTAACGCATATAAAAAATCATCTATGTAAGATGATATAAAGAGGAAACTGTAAGAGAAACAAAACTTTATTTTATACTTTAGAAAGTGAAGAGATATTCAAACCTTTTGAATTGAGATGTAAAGAAGATCGTATTCTTTATAATAAGTAATTTTATAGTAATATATATATTTTTGAAAAATTTAAAATAGATTATATTATTTAAATTGTAATAAATTACTTCATATTACAGAATGTGTAGTTATATTTATAATAAAGTTATATTCATATGTATTTATAGTATATCTACTTTAGATATTCTTTTATTTCACAGATTAGAAAAAATTTCTTTATCATTTTTTCTTACCTTCTCTCTTTACTTCTTAAGAATGCAAAAGAGCTCTTCGATTTTTTCGGTAAAAAAGGTATTATTGATAAAGTGTATAGGCTTTAAGTGCTGTGCGGTAGAATCTTTAATCATCGTTAGTGATTTTTGTAACCTTATGGATTGTTATTACAGTGAGATGAGCTAGATTTGCGCACACGGTACAAAAATAAGTTCGTATTTCGTTAAAATAACGCAACATATCTCTCCTGATATACGTAAGTTTATATAGGTATGAAATGGTGCGTTATAAAGGTTTTTACTGCATTTCGTTTTAAAATCGTTTTAAAATACGGTGATGGTGTATACCCAAAATTGCAGCTTAAGCATCTCACCATCATATCAAAACTGGTAACAACGAGTTACAGGGAAATATTTCAAACTTTTCTAGTTGTTTCCCAGTTTTTTATTGAATCCCTAAAAAGGTGTAAAAAAATAAATGCTCTATGATCGAATTTTTTGTCCTATCCATATAAGAATACAGGCTCCTATAAAACCTGAAATAAGATAGCCAAGCCAACCAGCAAAACTTACACCTAAAAGACTAAAAAGAAAGCTTGCTAGCGCAGCGCCAATAATCCCTAAGATGATATTTAACAATATTCCTGTTTGGCTTTTCATAATATACTGTGCAGCCCAACCTGCGATCCCGCCGATAATAATAGCTGCAATCCAACCGATGTTTGCATCTTCCATGATACTCTCCTTTGCCTGAATTTAAATTGTAACTAGAGTAAACTTTATAAAAATCAAGATTTATCCCTTTTTTATCCAGTGGAAAGGATATTTCTGTTAGAAATTTTAATTATTATTTTCCTTTATATTAAAATAATATTTACATTTATATCATAATAATACTTAACAAGTATAAATATATAACACATTTTAATTTATAATTAAATTAATTATTTGAGAAAATATGAATAAAAGAAGAAAATATTAGTGAAAATGCTTTAAGAAGTCATAAAGTTTATTTATAAGCTTTTTTAAGCTCTCTCTTAAGTTAAAAAAAACAATTGTGATTAAAGCAATAAGTAAAATGGATATTTAAAAGTTTGGAGCTTGCCAATTGATATCAATGATGTTTGAAATGAAATTAAAACTGTTTTGTTGACACGTTATAGAATGGCTGTATAGGTTGAGCCTCTACCAATCTTGATATAAATGTTGCATTTTTGTGGAGTTTTGCATCCCTTATTAGAGTATTTCTGTTTTTGCTGCTACTGTGGGGCAATTCCTTTTTACAAGGCGAGTTTAGGTTGGAACCATTATACTCTTGACTTTCTCTTTATGTGTTTAACAGTCTTGGCTTTGAGATGATTAGGCATTTTTACGTCTTTCTTCAAGAGTTCTATTCTACATGCTGCTTTGTTTATAATGTGTAAGCAAATGACTTTGAGTAATTCATCATGAATAGATTTTAAATGAAAGAAATTTACGATGCAGAAAGCTCATTTAAATTGTCAAATAATAAAATATTTTGATTAAATCAGTATCTTGACCATATTCAAAATCGAGTAATCGATGTGATGTATTTCTTATTCAAGTTATTTAAAAGTTTAAGGTTTTTCTGTTTGTTCTTCAGCAGGGTTGCGTAGGCGAGAACTTTGAAGAAGTCCCTGTTCTTCTAAAATGGGGTAGATCATTGAGGTCAAAAGAGAGTTGATTTGTTTGAGGTCGCGGACAGTGTCGAGATGAAGACTGGATGATTCTACATTTTTGAGATCCCCTTCACGCAAACGTTTAAAATGTTTTAAACTCATCTCCTTTTCTAAGTTTCGTAGTTGATCTTTTTTTTGTACCAATAGGTGTGCAGTGTGTGTATCACGTGAGACAAGAACGTTAAATGCTATATGCGCGTTGGCTAGTACAATGGCGTGGAAACGAAGGAGATCATTCCAGCCCTCGCTGCTGAACTGTAAACCTTTTTGTTGTTTCTTTTTAACCAGCATCAGCATATTATGAATAATGATATCGCCTGCTTGGTCTAATTTTATACAGGCGCCTAGAAGTTCTTGCGTTTGAAGAGCTTCTTCGTCAGATAATTTTTGTCCCGCTAATCGTGCAAGATAAAGTTTGATGGCGATATGTTTTTTGTCCAATATGGTGTTGAGTTGGTTGAGTTCACGAATAATATTGGGATCAGGATTTTCATAAAGTCCCATGATTTTTTCTAGCATGATGTCTACAAGATCACAAATATGAATGACTTCACGCATGACATTCGAGAGAGCGAGAGAGGGGCGTTCAAGCACACTGTCATCAAGAGCTGTTTGATCCGATAAATTGAGCGTTTTGTCGGCTTGCGTTTTTTTTGCACTTATATGAACAATTTGAGTGGTTAATTTTAAAACCCATTTTGAAAGCGGTATTCCAGCAAGGAGAATGAAAACATTAAAAATAATGTGGGCGTTGATCACTTGAGTAGGGGCGTTATTGCCAAGCCATGTGATGGGAGGGCGGAAGGAGAGAAATAAGATAAGTACAAGGATTGAACCTGCCCCACGCATGAGTAAATTTCCTAAGGGAACGAGGCGGGTATTAGGAGAGGCGTTGCGCGTTAAAAGTGGTGCTATAAGAGAAGAGCCAAAGTTGACACCAAGAACCATGACAACACAGAGTTGCGTATGGATAAGATCGTAGTTGGCAAAATTGACCAGCAAAATGATTCCTGCAATAGATGAATGTAAGAGGTAGGTTAAGCCAGCAGCCAACAAAAAAGTGGAAACAGGATCGGTTGAAAGATAACGAATGATGCTAGGCAAAATTTCGCTTTCACGTAAAGGTTCTGTCGCTGTACTTATCATCTCTAAAGATAAAATTAACAGACCAATACCGATGACAATACGTCCTATTTGACGCCACTCACGTTTTTCTGTTGTCATGAAGATACAAGTGCCAATTAAAAGACAAAGGGGCACAACAAGTGTGAGATCATAGGTGAGAATTTTAACAACGATTGCTGATCCTAATTCTCCTCCGCGTACAGCCATAAGTCCCGCTACTCCAGAGACAAAACCAGATTCAACGAAAGAACCAACAAGGAGCGTTATTGCTGTAGAGCTTTGTAAAATCATTGCTGTAAAAAGCCCAAAACTTACCGCAAACAATGGTTTTGAAATGACGTGGCACATTTTATATTTAAGTCTGTCACCATAGGCGCGTTCAATTCCTGTGCGCACCATGCGTGTGGCCCAGAGAAGTAAAGAAATAGCGCCGGCAAGATGAAGGAGTACCAATGAACCATTCATGATACTTTATTCTTTCTCTGTTGTTATGAGTATGTTTGCCTCAAAATTGATAAATTAAAGTTTATCGTTTTTATTTCGTTTTTGCTTTTAATACTTGATTAAAATCATAACCGCTTGGATTTTGAAAAACCTTTAGACCAAAACAGGGAAGAATGGAATAAAGGTGATCAAAAATATCACCTTGAATTTGTTCGTAGTCTATCCAAACGGTGGTGTTCGTAAAGCAATAAATTTCCAATGGTAAACCATTTTCTGTAGGAGGTAATTGCCGTGCCATAAAGGTCATATTAGGGTTGATGTTTATATGTTGTTGTAGATAAGCAAAAACATAAGCACGAAAAGTTCCAATGTTGGTTAAACGGCGCGTATTGGCTAAGACATCATGATTTTTATCTAATTGAGCATTCCATTGGTCAATTTCTGCTAATTTTTGCGTGAAATAATTTTCTAATAAATTAAATCGGGAAAGATATTTTTGTTCTTCTTCTGTGAGAAAATGGATACTTGATTGATCAATAAAAAGGGAGCGTTTGATGCGTCTTCCACCCGATTCTTGCATTCCACGCCAATTTTTAAAAGGGTCGGTCACAAGTTTACGGATAGGAACTGAGGTGATGGTATTGTCGAAATTTTGAACTTTAACAGTATGCAGGGCAATTTCAATAACATCACCATCGGCACCGAGATTAGGGATTTCAATCCAATCACCAACGCGAACCATATCAGTGGATGAAATTTGAATACCGGCAACGAGAGAAAGAAGCGTATCTTGAAAAATTAACATGAGAACCGCGGCCATTGCACCAAGACCGGAGAAAAGAATAAGAGGGGAGCGGTCAATCAATGTAGCGACCATTAAAACTGTCGCAACAGCAAAAAGTGCAATTTTAGCAATTTGAATATAGCCTTTTATTGGTTTTAACCGTGCTGTTGGTCGTTGTTCGTAGAGGATGTTAATGACATTCAGACAGGCAGAAATTGTCAGAACAACAAAAAAGATAATGAAGGCGTTAGCAACATTACCGATGATAGTACTGAATGCATTGGGCAATGTTGGTATAAAATTAACACCAACCGAAATAATAAAGGCTGAAATGATATCCGCTATGTATTGAATAGCATTATTAATATCGATCGTTGTATTTTTGGGGAGAAAAGAAGAGAGTTTTTTGGCTCCGTGAATAAGTAATTTTCGTCCTAGAAAGTTGACTAAAAGGGCAAATATAGTAAGAATAATAAGCCAAGAAATAGCCTCTAACCACGGATATTGAACAATAAATTCGATCACTTTTCCACTCTCCATTTCTAAAGTTATATGCAGTTAAGAGTTTAAAATTTTACAACTACTTAAGAGGAAGTATTGGAATTATGCTCTAAAGTCGTTAAATATGCAAAAAAGAATTTTCAAACTCTGTGAGAGATAATGCGTTTCCCGCCCGATTTCCTTAATGAACTGCGTACTAGACTCCCAATTTCAACAGTGATTGGTCAACGGGTGGATTTTGATCCTCGAAAAAGTAAGCCTTCACGGGGAGACTTTTGGTGTTGTTGTCCATTTCATGGTGAAAAAACGCCAAGTTTTCATTGTGATGATCATAAAGGGCGCTATTATTGTTTTGGTTGTGGTGTAAGTGGAGATATTTTTACCTTTTTGTGTGAGCTTGATGGATTGCACTTTTCAGAAAGTGTAGAGCGTTTGGCTGATTTTGCGGGAATGAAACTCCCTATTTTGGATTCACAAAGTCATAAACGTCAACTGGAAAAAGCTGAGCTTTATGATGTAATGAAAATTGCTACAGATTTTTTTCAATATAATTTACGCGATAAAGGAGGTGTGCAAGCACGTCGTTATTTGGATGCACGTGGTGTGACACCAGAGCTCGTAGAGCGTTTCCGCATTGGTTTTGCACCGGTAAGGCGTACAGCTTTGAAAGAAGCTTTGAGTGCACGGGGCATTTCAATAAAGCAAATGGAAGAATGTGGACTTCTCACAGTGCGTGAGGGGAGTGCGGATTCTTATGACCGATTTAGAAATCGCATTATGTTTCCTATCGAAGATTTGCGCGGACGTGTGGTGGCTTTCGGAGGGCGTGCATTAGAGAAAGAGACACGAGCAAAATATCTCAATAGCCCTGAAACAGTGCTGTTTCATAAAGGAAATATACTTTATAACGCGGTAGCAGCTCGCAAAAACAGTCGCTTTGTTGGCGATGAAAAAAATCATTCACTCCTTGTTGTTGAGGGGTATATGGATGTCATTGCATTGACTAAAGCTGGTTTTGAAGGAGTTGTAGCGCCCTTGGGGACAGCATTAACGGAAGCGCAAATTGAGCTTTTATGGCAGATGGGGAAGGAGCCCATTTTGTGTTTTGATGGTGATGATGCTGGTTTAAACGCTGCTTTTCGTGTTGCTGATCGTGTGTTGCCTCTTTTAAAGGCTGGGGTTTGTGTACGCTTTGTTTTGTTGCCACAAGGAAAAGATCCTGATGAAATTGTTTGTGCTGGTGGAGCACAACTTTTTTCTTCTTTTTTGCAAAAAGCAATTCCTTTGAGTGAGCTTTTATGGTGGCGAGCTACCTATGGAAAGCATTTTGAAACTCCAGAGACACGAGCAGCGCTAGAAAAACAACTAAAACAACAAATTTTTACGATTAAGGATGAAGATGTCCGTCGTTATTATTTGCAAGATGTAAAAAAACGCCTTTTTGATTTTTTTCGTCCCTCTTTTTCGAAAAAAAAGGGAGAAGGGCGATATGATCAATCTTCATCAAATAGGATCTTTAAAGATCAATCCTTTTCTCTGTTAGCAAATTCTGAAATAGTACGAAATTCTTCGCAATCTATTCCTTTGCGAGAAGCAGTGATTTTACTCACTTTAGCTTACTATCCTGAGTTGTGGTATGAAAATTTTGAAATTCTTTCTGAGTTAGAATTAAAAAATACTCAATTGATGTACTTTCATCAAGCTATGTTGGAAATTCTTGGGAATCAACAGCTTCATGATGAGGAGACGATGGTTGCGCTCTTAGAAAAAAGAGGGCAAAAGGCTCTGTTAGAGCGTATGAAACATCTTGTGCAAAATATTGGTATGCGTATTATCTTTGGTAGAGCTTCTATAGAGGATGCACGTGCGATATTAAAACAAGCTGTCTACTTGCATCTTCAAGAACACCACCTACATAAGAGATTACAGGATATTAAAGAGCAACTTGTAGAAAATCCTAAGAGTGAGGTTTTTGATCTGCTTCGTGAGGTAAAAAATGAGCTGGAGCAGATGCAGGCAACAGAAGCGTTAATTGAAGGGTTTGGAAGTTGGTTGGATGAAAAAATAGACGGGAATACACAAGATACGATAAAATGATTCGCTTTTTTAATGCGAATCAGTCACTTAAATTTTAGATGAGGAAGTTTATGGGAGTGACATTTTCATAAAGATGGCAATTAAATTTTAGGAAAAGCGGGTAAATTTTAGGAAAAGCGGGAAATTGGTTCTTACGATAGGGTACAGAGATTATCTCAGAAGGGCTGAGAGGTGTCGGGGAAACTTCTGGAGTTTTCCCGCGTTTTTGTCTGGATGTCAAGTTTGTCTGGATGTTAAGGCGTATACAAAATGTATTCTTTCCAATAGTAATCTCTTAAAAGGAAGTATATATGAGAAATTATTGGTAGATTTTAGTGAGAGCAAAAAAAACTGGTCACATGGAAACTATGGTTACATGGAAACTGTGAAGTGGTCGAGTGGAGTTATGGTATGGCAACAAAGGTTAAACAGAAAGATAATGCAGAAGTAACAAGCCAAGCGAGTTTGGATGGTCCTCTTCTTGATTTTTCTGATGATGCCATCAAGAAAATGATTAAACTTGCCAAAAAAAATGGTTATGTAACAATGGATGAACTCAATGCTGTTCTTCCTTCTGACGAGGTTACATCCGAACAAATTGAAGATATCTTGGCGATGTTCTCTGAGATGGGGGTTAATGTTGTGGATGATGAGGATGAAGTTGAGTCTGAAAATTATGAAGAAGAAGTTACAGTAGAGGGTGGTGATTTAGTAGAAGCCTCTAGCCACGCAATTGCAACGACAACGAATAAACGCGAAGTAACAGATCGTACGGATGATCCGGTGCGTATGTATTTGCGTGAAATGGGAGCTGTTGAGCTTCTTTCACGGGAAGGTGAAATTGCCATTGCTAAGCGTATTGAAGCAGGGCGTGAGACAATGATTGCGGGACTTTGTGAGAGTCCTTTAACTTTTCAGGCTCTTATTATATGGCGTGACGAGTTAAAAGAACAGCGTATTCTTCTTCGTGAAATTATTGATCTTGAAACGACTTATGCTGGTCCAGAAGCAAAGCAGGCTCCTGTTATTGAGCGAAGTGAAGTGAATAAGACAGAAGAAGAAAAAATGTCTTCTGGTATACGTAATATGGGGGAGAGCGCAGGAGAGAGAAACATTGAAGACGATGATGAAGAAGATGATGACGATGTTAACTTATCGCTTGCTGCAATGGAAAATGAACTTTGTCCTCAAGTTATGGAAACATTGGATTTTATTGCTCAAACCTATGTGAAATTACGAAAATTACAAGATCAGCATGTTGAAAGCAGTTTGGCAGAGCGTAAAGAGGGGGCCCTTACATCTTCTCAGAAGAAGAAATATATTCAATTAAAGGGTGAGTTGATTCAAGCAGTAAAATCTCTTTCTTTAAATCAAAATCGTATCGAAGCTTTGGTTGAACAGCTTTATGACATCAATAAGAGATTGATTCATAATGAAGGTAAGCTGAAACGGATTGCCAACAGCTATGGCATTGGCCACGAGGATTTTTTAAAAGAATACCAAGGGCGTGAATTGGACGCAGATTGGATGAATTATATTGCTGCTTTGCCTACACCTGGTTGGAAAGAATTTTCGATGCGTGAAGCAAAAGAAATCCAAAAACTGCGAAGTGAGATACAAAATCTTGCGCAAGAAACGGCTATTTCGATTGGTGAATTTCGTCGGATTGTTATGCAGGTGCAGAAAGGTGAACGCGAATCAACAATTGCGAAAAAAGAGATGGTAGAATCTAATTTGCGTCTTGTCATTTCAATTGCAAAAAAATACACTAATCGTGGTTTGCAGTTTCTTGATCTTATTCAAGAGGGTAATATCGGTTTGATGAAGGCTGTGGATAAGTTTGAATATCGGCGCGGCTACAAGTTTTCAACTTATGCAACATGGTGGATTCGTCAGGCTATTACACGTTCAATTGCTGATCAGGCGCGTACTATTCGTATCCCTGTTCATATGATTGAAACAATTAATAAAATCGTTCGTACATCGCGTCAGATTCTCCATGAAATTGGACGAGAACCAACACCAGAAGAATTGTCTAGCAAGCTTTCTATGCCGTTGGAAAAAGTACGAAAAGTTCTTAAAATTGCAAAAGAACCCATTTCACTCGAAACGCCTGTTGGTGATGAAGATGATTCCCATTTAGGTGATTTTATTGAGGATAGGAATGCGTTATTACCAATTGATGCAGCTATCCAAGCTAATCTGCGAGATACGACAACACGCGTTCTTGCTTCATTAACACCGCGGGAAGAACGTGTTTTGCGGATGCGTTTTGGAATAGGGATGAATACAGATCACACGTTGGAAGAAGTAGGACAACAATTTTCAGTTACAAGAGAGCGTATTCGTCAGATTGAAGCAAAGGCACTTCGTAAATTAAAACATCCTAGCCGTTCACGAAAATTGCGTAGTTTTCTCGATTCTTAAATAAAGAAATTCGTGTGTATTTTAATAAATCCCTCTTTCTTCTTAATGAAGGGGAGGTGTGTCACATTGTACTTTGATGCTTTTTTGAGAAAATATGGGAAGAATTTGAATAATCCAGAAAGTTTACGATGTTTAATGTTTTTCTTAGCTTTTGAATTTTGTATTTCTCTTTCTGAAAATAACAGATGTAGGGTAAATACTGGTGTGGTAGTCATTTGAAAAAATGAACGAAAAACATTATCTTGCGTGTAGCGGCTCGTTTCTTAAGAAATAGGATCTATTAAGAATAAACTTATATTGCAACATACGGACTTTTTGATGAGAAATGTGTATTCGTTGCGGAATTTTTATCATTTTTAGGTGACGCATTTTATTCTTCGTCAGTTTATAAAGGAATGTTTCAATAGATTATGTTCATTTATATGCGCTATTTTTTGAATATTCTCTTTTTATTCAGATAGATTTTAAGAAAACGGTTTAAAGCATACATTGAGTTGAATCTTTTTAAGAGACAGAAATAGATGAAATTATAGAAATTAAACGTTTCATTTTTTATAGATCGTCTTAATTAAAAAAGGTGTGTCTGAGTTTATGAGTGGAGAGCTTCCCTTTTGGAAAGTAAAAAAATTAGAAGAGATTTCCATTTCTGAGTGGGAGAGCCTTTGTGATGGCTGTGGTCGTTGTTGTCTCCATAAAGTTGAGGACGATGATACGGGTGACCTTTATGCAACCAGTATTGCTTGTCGTCTTTTAGATGGGGAAACTTGTAGGTGTCGAGATTATGCTCATCGCAAATCAATTGTACCAGATTGTATATCGCTAGACATTACGACAGTTAAAACAGCGCGTTGGCTTCCAGAAAGTTGTGCTTATAGATTAATTTATGAGGGAAAAGATCTTCATTGGTGGCATCCATTGGTATCAGGAGATTGCCAGACGGTACATACAGCGCATATTTCTGCACGCGGACAGATAGAGGTTTACGAAGACGAATTATTATCTGAGGAAGATTATCTTTATCACATTACTGGTCTTCTATGTAAAGGCCAGTAATATGATTTTTTATACAACAGTTGGCGACTTAATCGATCGCAAAGACGACAGTGACGCTCACATTATAAGTTAATTCACCACCTGCAAAATTTGTATTTTCGTAGCTTGCATCTGCTGCTCTACTCATGAGACGTGGTGTTGGGTGGTAGTAATCATCCCTTTCATTGATTTCAATAATTTTTCCTAATTTTAAATCGGCTGCTTGCGCTATCGTTTGCGCTTTTTCAATGGCTTCAGTAATGGCTTTTTTACGTGCTTCTTGATAAAACGGCTTTGTATCTGCGTTGGTAAAAGTAATGCCGTTGACTGAATTAACACCTAGAGTCATCGCTTGATCAAAGATTTTACCAGCATTATTAAGATCACGAATGCGCACGGTTAAAGAATTTGAAACATGATAGAGTTTTTCATTATTCTTTTTTTCGTGGTGTTTATCAGAAGTCGACTGATAAATGGATAAACCTGATGTTTGCAAATCATTTGCTTGGATGCCATCGTTTTTAAAAGCTTTTATAATATCATTGATGGATTGATTATTGGAAGCTAATGCCTTTTGGGCAGTTTTGTCATAGGTAACAACGGCTAGATTAATAATTGCCATATCCGGTGCAGCCTGACTTTCTCCGATTGCAGTCACTGTAATAGTTGCATTTTTCATTTTATTTTCTTCAGCATAAGCACGTACAGTCAACGATGTGGCTAAGAGTGTAAATGCTAATATAACTGCTTTAACCAGAGAACCCTTCAGTGGTTGAATTTTCTTTTCTATCATATCTATACCTTTATATTTGTCAGTTAACTATTCTCTCATTTTTAAGAGTTCTTGTAAAGAAATTAGGGCACTGAAAAAAAAACCAATAGAAAAGAGAAAAAGATGGGTTATAATCTTCGTCAGCTCTTGTATCATAGGGCATTTTAGTTTAGAGAGAAACAACCTATATATGGGGCCTGTAGCTCAATTGGTTAGAGCCAGCGGCTCATAACCGCTTGGTTGGGGGTTCGAGTCCCTCCGGGCCCACCAATAGGGAAATGGCCAATAGAAAAATGGGTAGCTTATATAAAAATTTTGGGATTCTACCTTTTTCGTTTTTTATTTATTTTTCTGTTTGTTCTAAAATCCTTTGTCATTGTTTGTTGCTGTTTTTTTCTATCAGTCGCTTTAATATAAAGTGATAGTATGTTTTTTAGTCTCATTAAAGAAGTGCTCTCATTTGAAACATTGTAGCATTTGGATTAACTGATATGTGGCGCTATTTACTTTCTTAATTCATATACTGTTTTGTACTTTTTCTGTATGATGTTCTTCATAAAATAGAAGACTAAAAGCTTCATTGGATAAGTTTATTTATGCTTGTTCTATAAATAAACAGATCCCAATAAAACCAATTTTAAAGATTGTATCTGTTTAGAACAAATGGCTCAAAAAACATTTAGTGTAAATTTGCTTTTTTCTGAGTGATGTTAATGTCTTTTAGACGTTCGAATAGCATTATCGTGATGAAAGGTTGTATATAAGAGGATGTAATCCATAGGTGCTCATATGTATCATGGGGTCAACGATAATAACATTTGTTGATATTTTCTTTTTCCCAAGAGAGGAGTTCTATTTGATTTTTGAGAAATATTGTTCATAGTGACGTTGGCGTGTTCTCTGAAAAGAATCTCATCAATTGTTCTTTGAAAAGTCAATTGAGTGGTTTTTTCTATCGCTTTGCGTCATCCAGATTTTATTGTAATAAGCATTTTATTTATTCTGTAAAAAATGTTTTCTATGATATTGGAAAATTCGTTAAAATGCCATTTTCTGTTTTTGTGTATTTTTCGCTTAATGCTCAAATTATAGAGTTTTCATGTAAGCCAAATTATTATTGAAGAGCAGAAGTCTTTTTTGATTTTACTCTCATAGGGGATTGGCAATATTTAGGTCAACCTAGCACTTTTGGGTATTGCTAACATTTTTCTCGTATTGATTGTGTAGAGAGTTTTATCTTTGTTGTGAGTTTTCTCTCTTATGAAAAATTATTGGCAGAGAGGGTAATTTTTTTTGGAAAAGTATACTTTTCTTCAAAATCATACTTTGAAAATATAATTCTTCATTTACATAAGGGAATTTCTCTCTTGTTGTAAATCTGCAATACAATTTACGTACAAGGATTATGCGTGGTGATTCGTTTTATTTTTTAATAGTATCATTTTTGCTTATGATAGAGACTTAATATTAGTATTTACAAGGTGCGTTTAGAGGGGAGGTTACCTATAAACGTGTTACAGAGTTTTAGGTAGTGTGGCTCTGTTTATAAGAATTTATTCCTATAACATTGTTATATTCTTGCTTTGCAATATTGTTTAAAAAACATAGACGGTGCTATGTAGAATAAAATTGTGATATATTTTTTTTTCAAAAAAGCTTTTTCGTGTTCTCTTATATAGAGTTCAGGAGTGTCTTCAGGGATATTTTCACATTAGTTTGTTACTGGTCCGAATCACAAGATATGCGTAACATTATTCGCATTTTTGATAGATTATACCAATTTTCATAAGAAGATCTGGATCGTGTGATGCTTTCTGTTTCACCATGGTACATGACTAATAGAACTTCATCTGATTTTGTAAAATAAGTTTGTACACAATTGCTTCCATACTGCCTATTGCAAATATTTTTTTCTAAGGTATGAGATATATTTAAACGCTTTAGCGTTATATAGTTTGACTACATGGAGTATGACTATGAAGAATGATAAAAAATTTGAAACAACTTTATCTGATATTATTGTAAAATGGGAGTCTTTATCGACGTCTCAAAAGCAAGCGATATTGGATAGAGTAGAAAATTCTACAGATTCTGCTCATTCAACAGAACATTTAAGGCTTCAATCTTCTTTTTATCTCCAGACGAAATCAAAGTTATGAGTTTTAAGTCTTCATCGGAGATGTTGAAACCAGTTATTACATATATGGCACTAGCATTTCCCAGTGTGTTCAAAATAGCCATGAGTTTATCTACTGAAGGCCTCTTTCCTCCATTTATCATTTGTTGGACGTAATTTTGTCCACAGCCTGCAGCTCTGCTTATTTCAATCATTGT
Source organism: Bartonella sp. MR110HLJHH (assembly GCF_042194225.1). Classification (NCBI taxonomy): domain Bacteria; kingdom Pseudomonadati; phylum Pseudomonadota; class Alphaproteobacteria; order Hyphomicrobiales; family Bartonellaceae; genus Bartonella; species Bartonella sp. MR110HLJHH. The sequence goes on from NZ_JBHIMQ010000008.1 coordinate 35,272, forward strand.
TCGTCCGTCACTTTTAATCAATTCAACTAAGCGTTGGAACCAATCTTTTTCAGTCTTTGTCATTTTTAGACCTTTACATATTTACGCTATAGCGTTAATATTGCGTTGCGAATCCAGAATATATGATACAAGGAGCGTGAAAATATCCATGTGTAGCTCTTCGCTAATGAAGCATATAGAGTTGTTTTTAACTAATAACAAAATGTCCCCATACACTTTCAGATTCGAATCAATAAAAAATGGTTGCTTAGTTCCACGGTTGTGAAAAAATAAACGTGTATACCAGAGATGGCGATACACACTCGTATGTTTATGAGATTTCACTGTGATAGTATACGTAGCAGCATTATAAATCAAGATATACCCCAACATCAGAATTTGTAAAAAAATTCTGTGTTGAGGTGGTGTGTGAGTATAACGAAGCTTTAGAGCCTTAAGAGATAGGATAATGGCTGTAGAAAAAATGTAAATTCATAGGCAAAGAATACTGATTTCTCCTTTATTGTAATAAATTAGATCACTATCAGATGGTATATCGTATATATGCGTTAAAAAATTTGGAAAATATCAAAAAAGTGATCTTGGATATTTTATTAAACAGGAAGGTAATCTGAGTCACATAGGTGGTTGTTTGGTAGGGTGTATACATTTGATCAATGCCCTTACGGGGATGAGTGTGTTTTAAGGCAGCTGCAGTTTATAATGAAGTCTGTATTTACAATGATATTGTTATTTATAACAATGCATTAACATATGGTTGTGTAGTCGTTCGTAAGAGTTTGCATGTTTATGAAAGATAAGAACTTTATAGTTATTCGAATATGAGTGGAGATGCATATGTTTACGCTAATGCGGTCTTTTTTGATCAAGTTTTGAATGCTCAATGTATTGAATTTTATGGTGATACTCGTGATTATAGAAAGGCTCGAGTTTATAGTGATGCTTTAATTTATGGTGATGTAAAGATTTTTGGGAAGGCAAAATTTTACAGAAATGCTGTGCTTTGTGACACCGATGATTTTTGTAATAATGAAAAACTTTCATATATAGCCGTATTCCCCATGGCGTAAAAAGGAAGATAGGAACGATTTGGGCAAGGCTTGTACGATTGCGTTGCGTCGTTAGTTTTATTTGACGTTCCTTATTTTTGTTTTTTGTGTCAATAAATGTGTCGCAAATAATTGGTGTAAGCGTGTAGATTTAGCCGCTTTCAGAGATTTTTTTGCGTCATTTATCAATGGCTTTAATGGAGAAAATAAGAATGCCGAGAGTGATTGTTCACACTTGGAACATGCGGTTTATTGCATTCTTTTTTTGATTGAGGATGAAACAAATTGGTCAAGATGATCACTTGAGCGACAATTAAGGGAGATCCAAATGAGTGTAAACGAAATTTTATTGGGAGCAATGGTTGTTGTTTTGTTGTGCAGCGGGGTTATATTTCGGTTTTCTTTATATTATCGCAGTCAAGTGAAAGTTTTAAAAGATGAATCTAGAAGAATAAAGCATGAGTTTTTAAGAGATTCTATGAAGATGACTGAAGAACGAGATAGAGCTATTAGAGAGCAAAGTATGGTGATTAAAAGACGTGACCAAGCAATTGAAAAACTGAAAAAACAAATTAAACAATATGAAAAAAATGAAAAGAAATATCAAAAAATGCTTAAATCTGAAGATGATAAAGAGTGATATGTATTCATATTTTGCATTAAAGGGCTTGGAAATGTGTTAGGAAGATTGGAATGACGAGAGAGATAAACTTTAATGAAGCCAATTATGGTGCTGATGGAGAGATTGTATTGAAAGAGAATATTCAAGTTTACTCTGATTTTATGAAAACATTTAAGTTTATAAGACAGAGCGTCTTTGATTATAAAATAAGAGGTTATGGTGATAAACCAGTTTATAGGTATGCTGGTTATTAAAAAGCGCGTCTATACAATCCAGTATGCTGGAAACAATTTTGCACGTTCCTTTTAGATATAAGGTATAAATGCTACGATAGTTTCAGCTAATATGTCTAAAAAATTGCATGATAATAGAAAGAAAGAGATATTTGCTTTTTATGAAGATGAAATGGGTAAGTCAGTTATGATTATCAAATGCAGAAGAGGAATATGAACATAAAAGATATTAATATCTTGTAAAGTAATTATATTCTCATTGATAAATTATCTTTTCTTCATGTGTGTTTATTTTTTATGAAAAATACAAGACTTAAGAGACTTTCTTTTTGATAAATGCTATAGAGACTTAAGTATGATTGAAAACAAACATAATAAACTGCAAGAATGTGATTGTTATTTGTGAGTATCAGAAATAATACAAAAACCTCCTCCCGCTGAGGGAAAAACGATCACTTTTTATTTGTCACAAAAGCAACTCACCATACCATTACACAAAATAAACGTTTGTTTTAATGGTAAAGAACGTCAGGACTGTAGTTCTCTAATAAGAGCCTTATGTGTAATTTCTTTGATTTGTTCAATATTGACTAGGATATCTTGTTTTGTTGGATAACCTTTACTAGAAAAAGCAATTTTTTGTGCATCTCCTGAGATTAAACGCCAGTACCATTGATTGTGAACTCCTTGAAACACCTCAAAATACATGCTTCCCACCTCATAAAATAGCTGATAATTTTCAGGATAAATATTTAACTAATCCGTCTGTGAACACTAATGTATGTCTCTATAGGAAGTCGTCAATATATTCCCCTTAAATTTTCTGACCTTAAAAAATAATTTCTATGAGAGCTATTATTCTTTTAACAAGAAAAAAATTCTTGTCAATAAGATATGAATGAGAATTTTATACTATAAAATTATTTTTTTTAATTTAAAGACACTATACTTTCATTTAAAATGCGAATATTTTTATTGTCAGTACAGAAATAAATTTTATAAATTATACAAAATTTCACCAGCATGGATAAAGTAAAAAATACTCTTCTCCATACTGGTAGAGTTTTATCATTTCTTGCTTTTTCTTTTGAAACAGACGTTTATTGATTAGCTATAACCTCTTTTTGGGATACGCTTCGAATGAGTAAATCAATGAATAAGCTAAGAGTATAAGAATTGGCCATTTTAGCTTTCATATCGATCAGAGAGGTTGTAGTCTTGGGGTTAAGTCCATTTGATAAACCTTGTCTTGACAAATATTGCTGCAATTTTTCATAAGAACTGTCGATTTTTTCTTGATTTGGTTTTTCATTACGATCACTATTGGCAAGTGTTTCTTCCAGTCCTTCGATTTTTTTAATAAAATAATTCCAGTCAAAATCACCTTTTGTATATTCGGTGTCAAACATTTTTCCTTGCCCAGTTAAAAGCCAATTAATATTGACACCATATAACGTGCGGTATGTTTGTAAGACACTAAGATTGGGTTCTCTCTCTCCACGCTCATAAAAAGCAATGGAATTTTTTGTCATGCTAAAATTTTTAGCTAAGGTTTCACGTGATGGATCGCCTAAAGCAAGACGTACATAACGTAAACGTTTTCCAAATATGGTTTTTGATTCAGTTTCAGGACGTGCCACGAATTATCTCCCTCAGTAAATCATCATGGTATAAATCATTAAATAATAAAAGCACACTATGTATTAATATTCTATGATATAATGTCAATATTTATAGCTTTAATTTCTTTTTATTTTTTATTTTCGTGGATAGAAAGAAATCTTTCGCTTATTGTATTGACAATTGATATTCATTTCAAAACAAAATTCTCTGTTTGCTACATTTGTCTCTTGCTTTTTTTGAGAGAATTTTCATGTAACTTTACCATATACATTCTATACACTTTTGCATCAATAGATGCAACTTTAAAGAGATGCAAACTTTGGATTTGGACTGGGTGTGTTTTAGATGAATGAGAAAATAAACTTTGAGGAATGATCATGGCCCTATTACGCTATTTTGGGTTTGCTTTTTTTTTCACGATTATTGGTGTTTTTTTAGGAGGGGTTATTGGTTGGTTTGAAACGGAAAGTATTACTGGTTTTCTTAAATATTTTTTTATTTGCTTTGTTTTAGGAGTTTTGGAAATTTCTTTATCTTTTGATAATTCTATTATCAATGCGCGTGTTCTTAGTAGAATGGATCCGTTGTGGCGTCGTCGTTTTCTTATATGGGGCATTTTGATAGCTGTATTTGGGATGCGAATTGTTTTTCCATTATTGGTGGTTGTCGTTGCTGTTGGGATTAATCCAATTGCGGCAGTCAAATTAGCGATATGGGAACCACACCGATATGCTGAAGTTTTAACCGATGCACATATGGGGATTGCTGCTTTTGGAGGCACTTTCCTTATGATGGTTGGCTTAAAATATTTTTTTGATTCTGAAAAAGAGGTACATTGGCTTAATGTTATAGAGAGACCTGCTCAAAAGTTTGGGGCGCTTGTTGGGATTGATATTGCAATTGTTTTGATTTTGATCTTATTTGTTTCAGGTCAGATTGACACAGAAGATAAAATAACTTTTTTATTGGCAGCCCTTTATGGACTTTTGACCTTTATCGGTGTTGAAGTTGTCGGTCATCTCTTGGATACCCCTCAAAAGACTTTAACAACAGTAACTCACGGGGGAGTAGGGGCGTTTCTTTATTTAGAAGTTCTTGATGCTAGTTTTTCTTTCGATGGCGTGGTTGGTGCTTTTGCCTTTTCACACAACCTTTTTATTATTGCGATAGGTCTTGGTATCGGTGCATTTTACGTTCGTTCTATGACAATTATGTTGGTTGAATCAGGAACATTATTGCATTATCGTTATTTGGAACATGGTGCTTTTTATGCAATTTTAGTTCTTGCAGTGATTATGTATCTGCAGACGATTATATCGGTTCCTGAAGTCTTAACAGGACTTGTGGGAGTCTGTATTATTGGAATGGCATTATATTCTTCGATTCGTTTTAAGCATCGTCAGGTGGATAAACATGTTGTGTCTAAGTAATGGAGATTTCTTATTTTCTTACGCTTTTGTTTATCGCATATCTTTGAATAGAAAGAGGTCTTTTATGCAAAATAAAATACTATTCTATTTTATTGCTTATTTGCGTTTTTGTTTTAAAGTTGAGTCCATTGCATGATACTACTCATGAAGGGAATAGTGTACAATCTCTAAGGTGCTTTTTGACCTAAATTTAAGACAGAAAGCTGATGCTATACTTTTTACTAGCTTTCAATATTATGACAAGCTCTTGCATCTAATGGTTCATAAGAAGTGTTTTTACTGTTTTTTTGAATGATTTTTATTCATACATTGATTCTCTTTGTAACGTGTAGGAGAATGGTTTTGAAACAGGTTTGAAATGAGAGAATTTACGATATTCTAGACTCTCACTTAAATATGTGAAAAATAATTTATCCTTTATAAATCAGTATATTATAGTAGTAGATTAGAGAAGAATATTTTAAGAGACCATTAAAAGCTCTATACCAGCTTCGTTCATAGTTTTAAGCATAGTGTTTAGTGATCCATTTACATCAATACCAGCACAGGCATTTAATGAAACACTGACTTTAAAACCGCATTGTATAGCGTGAAGAGCAGAAAATCCGACACAAAAATCAGTTGCTAAGCCACACATAATGAGCTTGGTAAAACCATGTTCTTTGAGATAAACTTGTAAACCTGTTGGTGTTTTTTGATCATTTTCAAGAAAAGCAGAATAGCTATCCATTTTTTGATTATAGCCTTTTCTAAGGATAAGTTGTGCCTTTTCCACTCTAAGAGATGGATGAAATTCTGCTCCTTGTGTTCCTCGTATGCAATGATCAGGCCAGAGTATTTGAGGACCATAGTCAAGAATGATGGTATCATAGGGCTTTTTTTCAGGATAGCAGGAAGCAAAGCTGCAATGGTTTTTTGGGTGCCAGTCTTGGGTTAAGATAACGTGGTCAAAATGATTTATGAGATTATTGATGGCGGGTAAAATAGCATCACCTTGTGGTACGGCAAGTGCTCCACCTAGTAAGAAGTCATTTTGAACATCAATGACGATTAAGGCTTTTTTTTCCATAAATATATTCCTATATGAGATGATCTTTTATCGTATTTTTAAAAAGCTATATTTCGTCTTGAAGTTTTGAAATGATTTGCTGAATATTGATATTATTTTTATAATTATCAAGCCAAAAGAGGGGGATGGATAAGTTTTTACAATTGGTTTTATAGTTTTTTACGAATTGTAACCACGTACCAATGGGAAGTGCACTGTAGTCATTTGTTGCTACGTGTTGATGCAAAGCTTTCATGATCATTGGGCTTGGGACGTCAGATCCCATAAGGCGGCGATCATTTTGTAAACGTAATTTAAGCCATATCAAGGCAAGGGGGGAAGACCATTGTTTCCCGTAGCAAAAAATCGATGAAAAAAGGGAAGGATTTTTTACTGCGTAATATAAAGCCCATAAAGCGAAAAAAGAAGGTGCATAGAGAATTGCTTTTCTTTTTGGTACCATATTACATTGATAAGTTGGTTTAATACGATAAAAATACAATGTTATATCTGGTATGGAAAAGAGAGGCAATGTTTGATAACAGGTTTCAGGTACAGCTAAAAAGATTTGCTTTTTGCTTTTTTTGGGGATGTTTTTTTGCATTCAGGACCATACTGGGGCTTGTGAGATTAGAAAAAATATACCAATATAAAGCGAAAAGCTTTTGATACGATGTAAGTGCTATTTACTGTACAGTTTCAAAAAGCAAAAGCAGTTTTTTTCAAAATCCTAATCTTTAATATCGCACAATATAAAGAGAAATTTATGGCACGTCAATTTATCTATCATATGGCTGGGCTTAACAAGTCTTACGGCAATAAAAAAGTTCTAGAAAATATTCATTTGTCTTTTTATCCAGATGCGAAGATCGGTATTTTAGGGCCGAATGGTGCAGGGAAGTCAACTATTTTACGTATTATGGCTGGGCTAGATAAGGAATATACGGGAGAAGCATGGATTTCTGAAGGAGCACGCTGTGGCTATCTACCACAAGAACCTTTGCTTGATGCGAGCAAAGATGTGCGTGGCAATGTGATGGAAGGTGTTGCAGATAAACAAGAAATTCTTGAGCGTTATAACGAATTGATGATGAATTATAGCGAGGAAACGGCTGATGAAAGTGCACGGCTTCAGGACATTATTGATAGTCAGAATCTTTGGGATTTAGAAAGTCAAGTGGAAATGGCTATGGCTGCTCTTGGTTGTCCGCCAGCCGATGGGGATGTAACAAAACTTTCGGGTGGTGAGAAGCGGCGTGTTGCACTTTGTAAATTGCTTTTGTCAAAACCTGATTTGTTACTTTTGGATGAACCGACAAACCATTTAGATGCTGAAACGACGGCTTGGCTTGAAAGGCATCTACGTGAATATCCTGGGGCTGTGCTTTTGATAACCCATGATCGTTATTTTCTCGACAATGTAACGGGTTGGATTTTAGAGTTAGATCGCGGGAGAGGTATTCCTTATGAGGGGAACTATTCTGCTTATTTGGGGGCTAAAGCCAAGCGTTTGGCTCAAGAGGGACGTGAAGAGGCAGCGCGTCAACGTGCTTTATCACGTGAGCAAGAATGGATCGCTTCTAGTCCAAAAGGGCGACAAGCAAAGTCAAAAGCTCGGATTAAGGCTTATGATGAGTTGGTTCAAGCAGCACGTGAGCGTCGTCCTGGAGAGGCGCAAATTATTATCCCTATTGGAGAAAGATTAGGACAGGTTGTTATTGAAGTTGATAATCTCTCTAAAGCTTATGGTGAGCGTGTATTGATTGATTCTCTTTCTTTTAAACTTCCTGCTGGTGGTATTGTCGGCGTTATTGGGGCCAATGGTATGGGAAAGTCGACCTTGTTTAAAATGTTGACGGGACAGGAACAGCCCGATTCAGGTCAAATACGTATCGGTGAAACAGTTCACATGAGTTATGTGGATCAGAGTCGCGATTCCTTGGTGGGGAATAAAACTGTTTGGGAGGAAATTTCTGGTGGAAATGACATTATTAAATTAGGCAAATATGAGATGAATAGTCGCGCTTATTGCGGGGCTTTTAATTTCAAGGGGGCAGATCAACAGCAGAAGGTGGCAAATTTATCAGGAGGGCAGCGCAATCGCGTACATTTGGCGAAACTTCTAAAAGAGGGGGGGAATGTGCTTCTTCTTGATGAACCGACAAATGATCTTGATACTGAAACATTGGGTGCATTGGAAGATGCATTGGAAAATTTCGCTGGTTGTGCAGTTATCATATCGCATGACCGTATGTTTCTTGATCGATTGGCAACACATATTTTAGCCTTTGAAGGTGATGGTCATGTAGAATGGTTTGAAGGTAATTTTGCTGAATATGAGGCTGATAAAGTTCGTCGTCTTGGGGCGGAATCTCTTAATCCTAAGCATGCAAATTATAAACCTCTTACACGCTAGAGTTTTTTATCTTATCTCAACGTTTTTGAAAAAATGGTGTATTTTATTGCATTTGTTATTTCATAAATTAAAGTGTGTATGTACTCTGTGGAAGTTTTTATTCATTGAAAATAGTAAGAGATACTTTATGAAATTACGACCTAGATAGGGTTATTCTACTCATGATATATAACCGACTATTGCTTGTAAAATTGTATTGTAATGAAAAGGAGGGGATGAAGAGTATAGCGCTATTTCTACAAATGCTCTAGTCATTGAGCATTATCATCGTTACTTAATAAAAATGCAAGCTGGTACCATCATGTTATTTATTTTCTCTCAATAGTGTGCAGTTCTTGTTTTGAGATGACTATAAAAAGTATTTTTATCCATATGTCTCCTCTGTTTATGAGCTGTAAGAGAATAATTTGGATTGATTTATCATGAATAGGTTTGAAATGAGGAAAATTTACGGTACTCCGATGTTTTATTCAAGTTGAAAATGATTAATTGTTATTATAAATCAATGCATTATCATTATAACGAGAAGCAGGGGAATAATCTGTTCGTTTTTTACAGTAGCCTATTTTTTTCATAGTATAATAAAATAGAGAGAACAAAATAGATGAGAATATGCGTTTTATGCTTGACTTTTTTTCTGTAAACAAATGTTTAAGGGATAATTATGAAAAAAAGTGCAAGTTTAGATGCAATGATTGTGCTGCTAAAAGCGGTCGCAGAAATAAACCATTTACGTGTTCTTACGCTCTTGCGTCATGAAGATTTAACAATTCCTGATTTTATTTTTATTCTTGATCAGTCGCAAGCGTGTATATCACGATATTTACGTTTGTTGTACGAAGCACGATTGATTGAGCGTTATCAGAAGGGAGATAGCCTTTATTTTAAGCTTTGTCATGATTTTTTGGGTAAAGACATTGTGATGGGTGTTCTTTCGGCTTTGCCAAAGCATGATATGTTGTTAGCGCATGATTTAGAACGTTTGAAGGATGTTAAAAAGCAGCGTCAAAAAACGAGGAAGAAGCATTTTTTACAAAATACGTTGCAATGGGATGTATTACGGTCATCCTATATGGCAGATCATGGTGTGGAAAACGCTTTACTTGAAATCATTGGCGATAAACCGTTTCAAACGATGCTGAATATTGGAATAGGTGGAGACTCTGTCTTAAAATTGTTTTCTAATCTTTATACGCATGCGGTTGAAGTTGTGCTTGATAGCAATGTTTTTCACTTGTCTGTTGGAGATACAACTTTTGATTTAGTTATTCTTCATTGGGTTTTACATTTTCTTGAAAATCCTGAAATGTTTCTTCATGAGATATCAAGTGTTTTGCGTCCTCATGGACGTTTATTGATTGTGGATTTTGGTTATCATGAAATTGAGTCTTCATATTCTGATCAAGCACATACGCGTTTTGGATTTTCGGCTTTACAAATAGAACAATGGCTTAAAAATACGGGACTTGTTCTAGAACAAACGGTTTGTCTTACTCCTATACAAAATGAAAACAGTGAGAAGGGTATGGTTACGCTTTGGCTTGCTCGTGATCCGCGTTTATTAGTTGACGATATCAAAGATAAACAAGTCGATTTTGCATAAATCGCATTTGTTGACCTGCTTTATTCTCTGATTTTTTAAGGAATAGCGTAGAGATAAAACTTTATTCAATCATTGATAATCTATTGTTTTTTACATTTGTATTATGTTTTTATATGAGAGTATTGGTGTTTTACAGGGGCTTGGTGGCTGTGTGTTGTGTAATGAAAGCACCTTCTATAGAGTTAAGCCTATGAGGATCGTTATTTAAGGTGTCTTGATATCATATTTGTTTTATTAGCCAATATATTGATTTTTTAGACTTCAATGAGAGGCTTGAATATAGGAATATTTTTTCATTTCAAATTTCCTGTTTCAGAATCCAAAAGAGTCTGTTTGTCTGTTACAAGAGAAGATATTTATCTAAATAATACCGTTTGTAAAAGGAAATACATATTTCTAAATATGAGAGCGGCGGCGATATGATGTAACAGCGCACAATATAATATAGTGATGGCTCATACCTTCATAAATGTCAAAAATGGTGGTACCCAATAGATCTTACGATGTCTCTTTAAAACAGGTGCTTAGATAAGAAGTACCTTGGAATTTTTAGTGAGGGGTGCAAAAAGATGCTCTAAAAAGACGAAGGGGTAAAAGGGTAAGACAATGCATGATTTTCATTATTTAAAACACAGCGTTATGAGTGTGTTTGAAAGTCGTAAAGGCAAATGAAAGGGATGGTAAAGATGGCAATAGGTTTTTATCTTTGGGCTTTTATGTTTCGTTCAAAATAAATGATGGCTTTTTTAAGATTACTCAAACAGACGTAAATATTTTTACTCTAATTGGGCATATAAAAGCTGGGACTGTTTACATGGTTCTCATTTGCTCTAGTCTTTATCTCAAGCATATTGCCATGTTAGGAGCAGGTGTTGATTTACAAGTAATAGCAAACGTAAAAGCTTGGTAGATGACGCCATAAAATTACTCATAAATTAGTAATCGATTGGAGTGATATTCTGAATTTTAAAAACATTTTGTACAACAATGGTTATAATAGCGTATCTGACTTTACGTTTATTTCTTCTTACAAGCTTCATATATGGCGTTCGTCTATGTGTTTTTCATTATATTCATAAAAATAAGATTGACGATAATCTATGGATAGTCCGTGGCTGAAAGTAGAAAAGAAAAGCGTGATATTACACTAAAGTTTCGTATCTCTTTATCATGAGAAGTATGAAGGTTATTAAAAAGGTTATTAAATAAGTCCATTTTTCTTGCCAAAAGTGATTTTTTCTTTTTATGCTTACCGCTCATTTTATGACGCAGCCCGTTAGTATAGCGTAAAATTGATAGGGCATCATCGTTTTATGTTTTTTATCCATATGCTTTTTCTTGTTTGTGATCTGCCATAGTATGGCTATTCATTGATTCAATAGACGAAGATTTAAAATAAGGGAATCTTACGTTCTTGAGATCTCTCATGTAAGTTGTAAAATGATGAGTTATGATTGTAAATCAATGCATTATTTACGGTAGAAGAACAGACTATAACAATTTTTGAGCATAGAAACTACTGTGTGTATTATTTTACGGGATCATTTAAATGATAGAGATTAAGAGAAACTGTCTGCATTGATCTCGGTTTGTTATGTTAAAATGCGTTAGAGCCTGTTGGTTATTGTAAAATAGTTTATCGTTATTTGGAATGATTATAGGACGTGATTCGAAACAAATACCTTCAGAGTTCTCATTTTTTCATAAAATTAAGCTGTTTAAATTCTTCATTGATTGTTACATGAGAGATGCGACGATATTTTAATGATCATTTACAGAATTTTTTATGAAGATGGATAAGATTTTAAAAATCTACATTTTTATTTTTGTGGTGATTGCTGTTGGAAAAGTGATTCTACTTTTACATAGTTTGATTTTTATAGGGTGGATACGTAGAAATTACGGTTTTTTTAATTATGATCATCAGAATTATGAAAGAAACTATTTAAAAGTTATAATGATCGTAGATTCTAATTGATGCTTCTTGAAATAAAATTGCTTCAAATTGGGTCATTTTAAACTTTTTTTGCCTAAATTTAAACATTTTTAAACAATTTATAACTCTTTTATGTTTTTTTGCGTAGAAGATGATAAGAATTTCTTGTTGTTTAAAGAATTTTATTCCATAGCAAGAATATTGCATCGGCTATCTTAGTGGTTGATGTGAGAGGACGATCGGGGAACCTCCTCCCCCCCCCCCGCGTGGATCCCCTAGATTGTCTGGCCTGACTGAGGATTTCCTCAGTCAGGCTTTTTATAATTGTTTTAGGGGATGTTGTAGCGTGTTATTAGGGGGAAGTGTAAGATCTGTTATTGTTTCGCCTATACTACCTAAATACATGAGGGGCAGGTCTTGTTGGGCAGATAGTGTTAGCGTATTTATTTTCAATAATTTGATTTTTCTTTATTGAGGCATCGTTGAATGCTATAAGGAGAATCATAAAAGGAATCTATGTTTGTGTTCTGTGATCTTTAGGTAAGAGATAATGGAATCTTTTTCGCATCGTATTGTTTTTATTTTATTTATGTTTTTTATTTTTGGCGCTGTCTTTTTTGCTTCTCGAAGCGGTGCTGTTTATCAGTTTTTTTCCGGCCGCTCTTCTTTTTCTTCTCAGAAGCTTGATGTAACAGAGGAGGAGTTGTTAGAGAGATTGTCTGTATCTTTTCCAGATATTATCAAGCATCTTTCTAAGATGAGTCCTCAACAGCAAGAGTTGTTTATTGCGCAGCTGCGTCGTGATGTCATTGCGCTTGCTTTTAAAAGTGGTCAGAGTCGTGAGCAGGCTCACAAATCTGGTGAAACTGTTGCCATGGCTCTTTCAAAAGCGATTTCTCGTCCTTCCATTGCTAATGCTTATTTTTAGCTGTTTTTTTAATCGCGCTTTTGGGTTTTATTTTGAGGAGAAAGAGCTTTTTGTGAATTTTTGAAAAGTGCGAGGAGATAATCAATTTGTAAGATAGTTAGCAAAATTTATCTTACTCAAAAGGTAAGCAATCGAAGTATAGGGATAATGGTGCAATCATTACAGGAGTGATAGAAAGTCTATCAAGGGTGTTGGTCAAGTTAATTGCATTATCAATCGCTACAATGACAAAAGCAGTATTGACTATAATAAAACACGTTAATCGCATTTTATATGCCAGTTGTTTTTTATTTGATATGGGTAAATAAAAAAATTTTAAAGGATTTAGGCTTCCTTTGTTCTACGGATTTTAGGATATTTATTCACTTGTATGATTTCTGAAAATGGGGTGCAAGGCTGATAAGATGATAGTCTGTGGCAAAGAAAAAAATATTTGAATGAAGATGAGAAGTCTATTTTTATTTAAAAAGGCTTTGGGGGTATTGAGTTTTCTAACATTTTCAAAAAACAGACAAAAGTAATTGTTAAGCTTTGTTGTAGGGACAAAGACGGATATAACTTTTTTAGCATATTGTTTTATAATGAGAATTTGTCATTTTCATATTGAGTGAGAATCTTAGGAATTGTAAAATTCTCTCGTTTTAAATTTATTCATGGTGAAAAAATCAAAATCAGCTTCTTCTGCACTACAAGTGAGAGGCTTGTGTGGATAGAGGCTCTTGAAAAAAAAGAAGTAAAAAGCTTCTTTGAGGAATCTTGAGAGCTAAAAGCCTGTTGCAATATTTTGAATTGGTAAAGAGTATGATGGTTTTAGTATATTTATGAATTTTTTATTGCGCAATGATGGGAGTGGGGATTTTTTTTATTATTTGTTGGGGTTTTATCGGACATAAAGAGTGCTGTGGGTGTTTATTAACCAGAGAGAAGTGTTGATAACGGTTTATATTTTTTGTGAAACTTTTTTGATATTGAGGATCTTCGGTAAAAAGATGTTCTTGTCTCTCTTTAAGATGCTATTTTTTAAATATAAAAATTGAGTGATACAATAGTGATAGCAGAAATTTACAGATTATATCATTTTATTTAATACGCTATAAGATTAATTATAGTCTCTTTATTTTTTTTATTTTATGATATAGACAAATCTATAATTTGTGCATAAAGAGATTTTCTTTTGTTGCAGAATTTTATCTTGAAATTGTCTTACTCTTTCCTTTTTCAAGCCGTTCTTTTGCTTTCTTTTTTTGTACAATACATTTGCAAATTATTTGCAGCTAGAATTTGAGAATGTTTGAGTGAAGAGAAAGAAAATGCAATTTTTGAAAATCTTGTTAAGTACAGCGTGTGCTGTATTTTTTGTAATTGATATAAGTTGGACTCATAGTGTCTTAAATGTTGCGGAATCAGGAGAAGCTTCAGTAATTGTTGCTTCTAAGATTTCTGATCGTCCTTATGAGTTTCTTATTCAGAAACTTGCGAATAAATATAATGTTCCCGTTAATTTAGCACATGCTGTTGTAAAAGTTGAAAGTAATTATAAGGCAGGTATAAAGGGGGCTGCTGGCGAAATAGGTTTGATGCAAATTAAACCCTCTACGGCACGAGGGTTGGGCTTTAGTGGTTCTGTACAGGATTTGTACGATCCTGCGACCAACCTTGAATATGGTATGCGTTATTTGGCACGGGCGTATAAACTCAGTGGTGGAAGTACGTGTGGTACAATCCTTAAATATAACGCAGGTCATGCTGCAAAAAAAATGAATTCCATTTCGGCGAAATATTGCGCAAAAGTGAAAACTTATCTGGCTTCATTAAAATAAAAACATCTTGTTAGACAGGTTTGTTGTAAAATATTTTAAGATGCTATTTTCACGGAGCTGAAAATGTTTTATAAATTAATGCGTCAGTCGGCTGGGCAGCCGCGCTTGTCTAATGCTAAAATGCGGCAGGTGAGGAAAGTCCGGGCTCCATGGAAAGACGGTGCCGGGTAACACCCGGCGGGGGTGACCCTAGGGAAAGTGCCACAGAAAGTAAACCGCCTATTTTTATAGGTAAGGGTGAAAGGGTGGAGTAAGAGCCCACCGCGCATTCAGTAATGAATGTGGCAAGGTAAACCCCACCGGGAGCAAGACCAAATAGAAATGACGTGCAAAATTTAATTTGCAGCCGATTTCCGGGCGAGTCATTCGGGTAGGTTGCACGAGGCGGATGGTAACATCCGTCCCAGATGAATGGTTGCCATGTAAAGTGTAAGCTTTACTCTACAGAACCCGGCTTATAGGCCGACTGATATTTCATGATGATACGCGATATTTTATAAGATCGATTATATGATCTTTTATGGAGTCTATGTGTTTGAAATGGACACTTGAGAAAAGAGTATTTTAAAAAATTATAACATTTCTTTAAGTATAATGCGTTAGGATCTGTCTTGGGATAACTTTAGTTTTTTCGTTCATTGTGATTAATATGAAAGTTGAAGGCTAGGTTACTCTAAAATCAGTTGCTATGAGAGAGCTGTTGATTTGAGACAGCATAACTTCAAGACGGATTATTTTGATAAAGCAGGATCAAAGAGCTGAACGCCATATTCCAGTGTTGTTGCAGCCAGTTTTGGCTGGGCTTATGCCATTGGTTGGAGCAAAAGTGATTGATGGCACCTTTGGTGCTGGTGGTTACACGTGCGCTTTGTTAAAGGCAGGGGCGGAGGTGATCGCTCTTGATCGTGATCCTCATGCTATTAGTGCGGGACAATCGCTTGTTGAAGAATTTTTTCCACGACTTCGTTTGGTGCAAATGGAATTTTCACAGTTGGATCGCGTTGTTGAAGAGAAGGTAGACGCTGTTATTTTGGATATTGGTGTCTCTTCAATGCAGCTTGATGAAGCTGAAAGGGGATTTTCTTTTCAAAAAGATGGTCCATTAGATATGCGAATGGCTCAGACTGGTTTTACTGCTGGCGATGTTGTAAATCACTTAAAAGCAAGGGATTTGGCACGTATCTTTAAGATATTAGGAGAAGAGCGTTATGCGGGGCGAATTGCACGGATGATTGAAAAGCGTCGTGTTGTTCAGCCTTTTTTGCGTACAGGTGATTTGGCGTATGCTATCGAAGCGTTGATAGGACGTAAGCCGGGAGATCGCATTCATCCTGCAACACGTGTATTTCAGGCTCTTCGCATTTATGTTAATGATGAAATTGCTGAACTTGCACGTGGCTTATTTGCTGCTGAACGCATTTTGAAACCGGGTGGTCGTTTGGGTGTTGTCAGTTTTCATTCTCTTGAAGATCGTATGGTCAAAAGATTTTTTTCTTTTCGTTCTGGAGAGTGTATGAGATCACGCTATCTTCCTGAAATAAAAACGGCTCCAGCAACATTTTTCCCTTTGTTTAAAGGGGGGATAACTGCAAGTGAAGAGGAGTTACAGCAAAATCCTCGTTCACGTTCTGCGCGGTTGCGTATTGGTGTACGAACTGAAGCAGAGGCTCTTGCAGCAGATATGAAATCATTTGGTTTAGCAGAGATTGCCAGTTTTGAAGGCGGCAAGAAATGACAGTTTTTCGTACATTTGATATGATCTTAGTGATGATTATGATTTGTATGGCAGGTCTTACTTATAAAGTAAAATATGATGTTCAAAAACGAATGAACGAAGTTCGTCATCTTGAGCATGAAATTGCTGCAGCAAAAAATACGGTAAGTTTGCTTCGTGCTGAGTGGGCTGTGATGATAAGGCCTTCACGCATGCAAAAACTTGCAAAACGTTATCAAAAAGAACTTGAGTTAGAGGTTATACAGCCGCGTCAAATCGTGGCGTTTAAAGATATTCCGGTACGGATACATGATCAAATTGAAGAAGTGATTAAACAAAATATCTTGGAAGATAATCAGAATATTTTGACAAATAATCGGGCTTCTCAGATAAATGGTGTTGTCCAAAAAGGCGCGCAGTAATGAAATCGACTTTTTTATTCTCACAGAAGAAAAAGCGCTTAAAGAATTCGTTGAATAATCATAATGTTTCTGTTCGTCGTCCCTATTCTAGTCGTCCACGTTTGCTTTTTTCGTTGTTCTGCTTTTTAATTTTATATGGCATCATGGGGGCTTGCCTTATTTCTTACGGGTTGGAAGGTGGACAGATTGAAGAAGCAAAGGGGCCAGGAGTTCTTCAATTGATGGCACGGCCTGATATTGTTGATCGTAATGGTCGTTTATTGGCAACAGATATTAAAACGTATTCACTTTTTGCTGAGCCACGACGTATTATTGATGTGGATGAAACAATTGAATTGCTCTCAACAGTTTTGCCTGATCTTAATTGGCAGGAAACCTATAAGCGTTTAAAAAGAAAATCTGGTTTTTCTTGGATACAGCGTGGGTTAACACCAATGCAGAAGACGCAAATTATGGCTCTTGGTATACCAGGAATTGGTTTTCGGACTGAAATTCGTCGTTTTTATCCTGATGGACCTGTAACTTCCCATATTCTCGGTATGGTGAATGTTGATAATCAGGGCATTGCAGGTATGGAAAAATATATTGATGATGCGGGGTTGAGTGCTTTGCGTGCCGCTGGTCTTGCCATGGAAGAATCATTAAAACAAGTTCAGCTTTCGATTGATGTGCGTGTTCAGGCAATTGTTCATGATGAACTTATTCAGGCTATGAAACGTTATAGGGCAATTGCTGCAGGAGCTGTTATTTTAAATATACATACAGGGGAAGTTTTGGCTTTGGCATCACTACCAGATTTTGATCCTGGAAATCCTATTGAAGCTTTAAAAAGTGATCGTCTCAATAGGATAACGGCAGGAGCTTTTGAAATGGGATCAATCATTAAAAGTTTTACGACCGCCATGGCTCTTGATTCCGATATTTTTCATTTAAACAGTATTATTGATGCTTCAAAGCCAATAAAAGCAAGTAGTGGGTATACTATTCATGATTTTCACGGAAAAAATCGTCCCTTAACGTTATGGGAGGTTTTTATTTATTCTTCCAATATTGGTTCTGCTAAAGAGGCATTGGCGATAGGGATTGATAAACATCGTGGTTTTTTGCAAAAACTTGGGTTACTGGATCGTCTCACAACAGAGTTGCCTGAAGTTGCCCATCCTATTGTGCCACATCATTGGAAGGATATCCATTCTATGACGATTTCTTTTGGGCATGGTATGGCAACAACACCCTTGCAAACAGCTGTCGGGGCTGCTGCTTTAATGAATGGTGGTCGGTTAATTGCTCCGACATTTTTAAAACGTACAAAAGAACAAACTTTGCACCATGCAAAACGGGTTTTGCAGGCTAAAACAAGTCAAAATATGCGTTACCTTTATAAATTAAATAGTGATATTGGTTCTGGACGTAATGCAAAAGTGGAAGGTTATCGTGTAGGTGGTAAGACAGGAACAGCTGAAAAAGTTGAAAATGGAAAATATTCTAAAACAAAAAATTTCAATAGTTTTCTTGCTGCTTTTCCTATTGATGATCCTGTTTATGTTGTTTTAACAATTATTGATGAACCAAAGCCTGCAGAGGGACAGCGTTCAGCAACAGCGGGGATGAATGCTGGACCAATGCTTGCTAATATTATTCGTCGCACAGCTAGTTTTCTTGGTGTAAAACCCGATTTTAAAAAAGAATATGAGCCTCTTTTAAGTAAAAAGAGCAATTCAAGTTTCGTTAAACAACGGTAAAATGAATAAAAGGTGCATCGTTATGTTGTTTGGAACAGTTTTTACAGAATGTCTTGAAGATCAGAATCTTTCTTCAATGGAAATAACAGGAATCAGTGCAGATTCTCGACAAGTCTTGCCAGGCTATGTTTTTGTCGTTGTTCAAGGAAAAAAAAGTGATGGAAGACACTATATAGATGATGCGATAAAGCGTGGCGCACGAGCAATTGTTACAGATTGTTATGCTGTTCTTGAGGATTTACCTGTTCCCATTTTACGTGTTTCTAATGTTCGTCATAGTTTAGCGTTGGCAGCTGCACGTTTTTACGGTTCTCAGCCTGAAACGGTCGTTGCTGTGACTGGTACAAGTGGTAAAACATCTGTTGTCTCTTTTATTCGGCAAATTTGGACTCATGTTGGATTTTGTGCTGCGAGTATAGGAACGGTTGGTGTTGTTTCTCCTAAACGGAATGTTTATGGTTCTCTCACAACACCTGATCCGGTTGCCTTGCACCGTCTTCTTTGTGAAATTTCTCATGAAGGTGTGACTCATGCAGCTCTTGAAGCTTCTTCACATGGGCTTGATCAAGGACGACTTGATGGAGTTCGTTTAACGGCTGGTGCCTTTACCAATTTAGGGCGAGATCACATGGATTATCACACGGGGGTAGAGGATTATTTGCGAGCTAAAATGAGGTTGTTTGATACACTTTTGCCTGTATCTGCTCCTGCTTTGATTTTTGCTGATGATGTCTATTCACAAAAGGTTATTGATGTTGTTACACAAGCGCGCCGCCGTGTCTTGACAATTGGCCGTAAGGGGAAATTTATCACGATTAATCGTGTTGAACATCAACGCTCAAAACAGTGTATTGAGTGTCGTGTGGAAAATAATATTTATACATTTGATTTGCCTTTGGCTGGAGATTTTCAGGTAGCCAATGCGCTTATGGCAGCGGGGTTAGCGATTGCAACGGGTGTTTCACCTCGTAAGGTTTTTTCTGCGCTTGAAACTTTGCAGGGGGCACCTGGGCGGTTAGAATTTGTCGGAAAGACAGAAAATAATGCGCCTGTTTATATTGATTATGCCCATAAACCAGAAGCTTTGGAGCAGGTTTTGCTTTCTGTTCGTCCCTTTACGCAAGGGCGTTTGATCGTTGTTTTTGGTTGTGGAGGAGATCGTGATCAAGGAAAAAGACCTTTGATGGGAAAAATTGCGGCGGATAAAGCGGATATTGTTATTGTAACGGATGATAATCCTCGCACAGAAATGCCAGAAAAAATACGCAAGGATATTTTACAGGCAGTGCCAACAGCAATAGAGATAGCAGATCGTGGTGAGGCTATTTCTTACGCGGTGGAGCTTTTGAAAGTTGGTGATACATTAATCATTGCTGGAAAAGGTCATGAGGATGGCCAAATTATAGGGCAGACAACTTATCCTTTTTCAGATCGTCTGAAAGCGATAGAAGCTCTAGAGAACCGAAAGAAATGACAGCTTTATGGGATAAGAAAGCACTTGTTGCTGCAATTAATGGTGTTGTAATAGGAAGCATGCCAGAAACTTTTTCTGGGGTTTCCATTGATAGCCGTACTCTTGCGGAAGGTGATATTTTTTTCTGCATTAAGGGGCATCATCTTGATGGTCATGATTTTGCTGCGCAAGCTTATGAACGAGGTGCAGGCGTTCTTATCGTTGCGGAACACCGTTTAAGGGATATGAAAAAGATATCGGCTCCACTTATTGTTGTTCCTGATGTTTTGCAAGCCCTGGAAAAACTTGCACAAGCTGCACGCAAACGTTCAAGAGCTAAGATTATTGCGATAACAGGATCGGTGGGAAAAACAACGACAAAAGAAGCTTTGAAACAAGCACTTGCAACGACTGGGAACGTTCATGCGAATCTCGCTTCTTTAAATAATTGCTGGGGGGTTCCACTCACTTTAGCGCGGATGCCTATGGAGAGTGATTATGGTATCTTTGAAATTGGCATGAATCATAGAGATGAAATTCGCCCTCTGGTCAAACTGGTTTGTCCGCATGTTGCTCTCATTACGCATATTTGTGCAGGACATATGGGTTTTTTCAAAAATCTTGAAGAAATAGCAAAGGCAAAAGCTGAAATTTTTGAAGGATTAGATGAGAAAGGCATTGCCGTTTTAAATGCGGATAGTGATTTTTTTTCTTATCTCATCCAAAAAGCAAAGAAATGCGGTGTAAAGAATATCTTAAGCTTTGGTGAGAGCAAAAATGCTGATTATCAAGCGCGAGATATACGTCTTCTAACTGATCGTTCTTCTATGATTGTACGTATTAGGGAGCGGGATAGGGAGGTTCAAATTGGTGCTCCCGGACGCCATATTGTGCAAAATAGTTTAGGGGTTATTGCTGCTTGTGATGCTATGGGAGTTGAGTTAGAGCCTGTTCTTCTTTCTTTTCGCCATTTTTCTTCTCAAAAGGGGCGAGGTGTTCGTTATCGACTGTCTTTATCAAATGGGGGTGAATTTTATCTCATTGATGAAAGCTATAATGCAAATCCTGCTTCTATGCGTGCTGCGCTTGAGCTTCTTGCTACAGGACCAGTCGGGGAAGAGGGGCGGCGAATTGCTATTTTAGGAGATATGCTAGAGTTAGGGGAGTATAGTGAAAAGCTTCATCGTGATTTAATAAAGCCAATACGTCTTTCCGGTGCTAATCCGGTTTTTCTATTTGGTGAGGCGATGAAATCTTTAGTTAGTGATTTGTCTGCTGGTGTTAAGGTTCATTATGCTGAAAATATTGAGAAAATTTTATCTCTCCTTTTAGCAGAAATTTCTTCTGGGGATCTGCTTATGGTTAAATCATCCAATAGCCTTTGTTCATCAAATATTGTGACTGCATTGCTTGACCGCTATAAAGCGGTTTCTTCATAATTTTAAGAGGTTTTTTGTACCATGATGCTGTTTTTTTCTTCGTTTAGTGATTGGCTTCCAGGTGTGAATGTATTTCGTTATATTACTTTTCGCACGATAGCGGCTATGCTTACTTCGGGGCTCATCGTCTTTTTGTTTGGACCTAGCATCATTGCTTCTCTTAAATTGCGGCAGGGTAAGGGGCAACCGATTCGTGCGGATGGTCCTCAAACACATTTTAAAAAGGCTGGAACACCTACAATGGGTGGATTGATGATTTTAACCGGTATTGTGGTAGCGGCATTTTTGTGGTGTAATTTATCGAATATTTATTTTTGGGTATCGCTATTGGTTATGCTTTCTTTTGGGGCAATTGGATTTTATGACGATTATCTTAAGGTCACAAAACAAACAGACAAAGGATTTTCTGGGAAAGCACGGTTAAGTTTGGAGTTTTGTGTTGCCGCAATTGCTGCTTTTGTCATCCTACAAATTGGCTCATCTGGATTCGCTTTGCCTTTTTTGAAAGATTATCTTATCAATTTGGGCTGGTTTTTTATTCCTTTTTCTGCTTTTGTTATTGTCGCGACGGGTAATGCGGTTAATTTGACGGATGGACTTGATGGCCTTGCTATTGTTCCTGTGATGGTTGCAGCCTTATCTTTTGCTCTGATTGCTTATCTTTCTGGTAATATGAATTTTGCTGATTATCTCCAAATCCATTATGTATCGGGAGCAGGTGAATTGGCTGTTTTACTGGGAGCTGTTGTTGGGGCAGGGCTTGGTTTTTTATGGTTTAATGCACCACCTGCAGCTATTTTTATGGGAGATACTGGTTCGTTGGCTCTTGGAGGATTATTGGGGACTGTTGCAGTCGCTACGAAGCACGAAATTGTTTTGGCTCTTATTGGTGGGCTTTTTGTTGTGGAAGCTTTTTCGGTCGTTATTCAGGTTGGTTATTTCAAATTAACAAGAAAACGAGTGTTTCTTATGGCACCGATACATCATCATTTTGAGAAAAAAGGCTGGACTGAAAGCCAAGTCGTGATACGCTTTTGGATTATTTCAATTGTTCTTGCTCTTATTGGTCTTTCAACACTTAAATTGCGGTGAGATTTTGATTTCTGTTGCGTGTTATAAAGGACAAAAAGTTGCTTTATTTGGATTAGGAAAGTCTGGACTAGCAACGGCACAAGCATTGATGCGTGGCGGTGCAGAAGTGGTGGCGTGGGATGATAGTCCTTCAAGCGTGCAGATGGCTTTCCGGCACAATATTCCAACGCGAG
This sequence comes from Bartonella sp. MR110HLJHH, assembly GCF_042194225.1. Classification (NCBI taxonomy): domain Bacteria; kingdom Pseudomonadati; phylum Pseudomonadota; class Alphaproteobacteria; order Hyphomicrobiales; family Bartonellaceae; genus Bartonella; species Bartonella sp. MR110HLJHH. The sequence continues at coordinate 58,015 of NZ_JBHIMQ010000008.1, forward strand.
ATCTCCGTTATGAAGATTGGTCAGAATTTGTTGCATTGATTGTAGCTCCTGGAGTTCCTTTAAATTATCCTCAACCCCATTGGGTTGTTGAAAAAGCACGAAAAAAAAATATAGAAATTATCGGTGATATTGAATTATTTGTTCGTGCGCGCCAGCATTTTTTACAGCATTATGGTTTTTGTGACCAAGATGTTCCTTTCATTGCGATTACGGGGACGAATGGAAAGTCAACCACAACGGCTTTACTTGCGCATTTGTTGGAAAAAATGGGTTATGATGTGCAGGTGGGGGGGAATATCGGAAAGGCAATATTGACGCTTAAGCCATTTGTTAAAAAACGTATCTATGTGATTGAATGTTCATCATTTCAAATTGATCTTACACCCTCTCTTCAGCCGACCATTGGACTTTTATTGAATTTAACACCTGATCATATTGATCGACATGGGAGTTTTGCCTGTTATGTGCAAACCAAAAGGCATCTGATTGCTCAGGCTTCACAGGCTTTTATTTCAGTTGATGATGCAGCTTGTAGGGTTTTATATCAACAGTTGCTTCATGAAGGGAAGAAAATTGGGGCAATTTCCAAGGATCATTTTGTTGAAAATGGTTTTTATGCAGATGGGACTAAGCTCTTTTCTGTTTATCAAGGACAGCGTCATATGCTTGCAGATCTGACGTCTATGACTGCTTTGCGCGGACGTCATAATGCGCAAAATGCCCTTATGGCATTAGCAACGTTGCAGGCTTTAAAAATAACCGATCCTTCTATGAACAAGCATTTAGCAAGTTATAAAGGGCTGGATCATCGTATGCAGCAGGTGCGTAAAATGGGGGCGGTTTTGTTTATCAATGACAGCAAGGCGACTAATGCAGATGCAACAGCTCCTGCGCTTTCCACCTTTAATGATATTTTTTGGATTGTTGGGGGACAGGCAAAAAAGGGAGGAATAGAGTCTCTTAGAAAATTTTTTCCTAAAATTCGTAAAGCCTATTTGATTGGGAGCGCGGCGGAAGAATTTGCTCGCACTATTGGATCTGCTTTTCCCTTTTCTATGAGCTTAACTTTGAAAAATGCGGTGCGTGAAGCAGCTGTTGATGCAATGGGTTGTAAGGAAAAAGAGGTGACGGTTCTTTTGTCACCTGCTTGTGCAAGTTATGACCAATTTAAAAATTATGAAATGCGAGGCGAAGAATTTGTCTCTTTTGTGATGCAGTTACAATAAAAAAATCATCAGTTATAAAAAAATATTTTGCGTTAAGACTCCAGAATCTTTTTTTGTGTAATTTAGTTTTTAAAGTGTTTGTTAAATAGGCTGGGGAACCATATCACTTTAAGATAATTTATAATGGATAAGGTGGATACCATGGTTACGCGTGCAGATAGAGATCCAATTGCTAATTGGTGGTGGACGATTGATCGCTCTATCTTTGCAGCTTGTTTAATTTTAATGGGAATTGGCATTATGCTGTCTTTTGCTGCCAGCCCTATTATTGCAAAAAAAATCGGAATTGCTGATAGTTTTTATTTTGTTCGGTGGCATATCATTTTTAGCATTTCAGCATTTTTTACGATGGTTACCATTTCCTTTTTTTCGCTTTCTAATATTCGTCGTTTATGTGCTCTTTTGCTCATTGTAACGCTTGCTCTTATGGTTGCAACCTTATTTTGGGGTCCAGAATTAAAGGGAGCACGGAGGTGGATTCTACTATTTGGTTTTTCTGTACAGGCTTCAGAGTTTATGAAGCCAGCTTTTGTGGTTATGTCTGCTTGGCTTTTTTCAGAACAGATACGCAGGAGGGGAATTCTGGGTTATACGTTAGCGATTCTACTTTATGCCATTTGTTGTGTGCTTCTGGTTTTGCAGCCTGATATTGGACAAACAGTTTTAATAAGTGCAACATGGGGGGGGCTGTTTTTTATTGCTGGTGTACCTCTTACCATTATTTTTCTCTTTCTCATTTTAGGCGTTGTAGGAATTATTTTAGCTTATCTTTTTCTGCATCATGTACGCGAGCGTATCAATGGTTTTTTGACAGGTGAAGGGGATACGTTTCAAGTGGATGTAGGACGTGAGGCTATTTTGAATGGTGGTTGGTTTGGGCAAGGTCCTGGGGAGGGAACAGTAAAACGTATCATTCCTGATAGCCATACAGATTTTGTATTTTCCGTTGCTGCTGAAGAGTATGGTATTATTCTTTGTTTATTAATTATGATGCTTTTTGGCTTTATCGTTATGCGTTCATTGTATATAGCCATGAATACACGTGATTCCTTTATACGTCTTGGTATTACTGGCATAGCAATGATGATTGGCTTTCAATCAGCTATTAATATGGCCGTTAATCTTCACTTAATTCCTCCAAAAGGCATGACATTGCCTTTTATTTCTTATGGTGGTTCTTCGATGGTGGCGATTGCGTTTTCAATGGGCATTTTGCTCAGTTTAACACGTCGTTGGCCAGAAGCACGCCTTTCAGCTTTTTCTTCCTCTTCTATCTTGGATACCCCTTATGAATGATAAAAAAGTTATTGTTTTGGTGGCTGGTGGTACAGGTGGACATCTTTTTCCTGCTGAAGCCCTTTCTGTTGAATTAAGGCAGCGTGGATATGATGTTCATTTAATAACAGATGAAAGAGCACGACCTTTTGTTCGCTGCTTTGATGAAGAGCATATTCATATCGTTTCATCGGCAACATTTACACGACGCCATCCTTTTGCTCTGATAAAGACGTTTTGGTCTTTGCTAAGGGGGATGGGGCAATCGTTGGCGTTGTTTTATAAATTACGTCCTGTTCTTGTTGGAGGATTTGGAGGGTATCCGAGCTTTCCTCCTCTTTTTATTGCGGCCTTAACGAGGCGTGTAACATTTATTCATGAACAAAATGCTGTTATGGGGCGTGCCAATCGGGTGTTGGCAATTTTTGTGCGTGCAATCGCTGGTGGTTTGTTGTCGCCAAATGGCGCTTATGCTCATAAAATACTTTTGACGGGGAATCCTGTTCGTGAGGCTGTGTTGAAGGCGGCCAAAATTCCTTATCATCCCTCAACTGGTGAAGAGCCATTTCATTTTTTGATTTTTGGAGGTAGCCAAGGGGCTTCTGCTTTTTCACATATTGTTCCAGAAGCTATTGCTTTATTCGATGATAAGAACCGTAAACGTTTACGAATTGTGCAGCAAGTTCGAGGTGAAGCAGAAGGGTTGATCAAAATCTATCGTGATATGGGCGTACAAGCAGAGGTAGCTCCTTTTTTTGATGATATGGCTGAACGTATGGCACATGCCCATTTTATTTTGTCGCGCGCTGGGGCTTCATCTGTTTGTGAGATAGCGGTGATTGGTAGACCTGCTTTGCTTGTTCCCTATCCCCATGCTTTAGATCATGATCAGGCTGCCAATGCAGCTCTGCTTGCTCGTGTAGGTGGTGCGCAAATTGTATCAGAAAAAGATTTAAATGCACAAAAGCTTTTTTCTCTTTTAATGCACGCTTGTTGTGCGCCCCATTTATTAGAAAAACAAGCGCTTTCTGCAAAAAAAGTTGGGCAACCTCATGCAACCCGTTGTCTTGCTGATATGGCTGAATCCTTAATTTCAGGGCGATTGTTGTCAGATATAAAAGAGGAGCTTTTTAATGAAAATGCCACTTGATATAGGCGTTATCCATTTTATCGGAATCGGGGGGATCGGTATGAGTGGAATTGCGGAGGTTTTTTATAATCTTGGCTATAAAGTTCAAGGGTCAGATCAAGTTGAGAGTGCGAATGTTGAACGTTTGCGGAGAAAAGGAATTAACGTTCATATAGGTCATTGTGCTGAAAATTTAGGGAATGCAGAGGTTGTTGTTTTTTCTACTGCCGTTAAAAAAACAAATCCTGAGTATATTGCTGCAAAGGAAAGACATTTACCGCTTGTCAGACGTGCAGAAATGCTAGCGGAGCTGATGCGGTTTCGGCGTGCAATTGCGGTGGGTGGTACACATGGTAAAACAACGACCACATCAATGGTCGCAGCTCTCCTTGATGCTGGTCATTTTGATCCAGTGGTGATTAATGGCGGTATTATTAATGCTTATGGTACGAATTCTCGTACAGGAGATGGCGATTGGATGATTGTTGAAGCTGATGAAAGTGATGGTACATTTTTAAAGCTGCCTGCTGATATTGCTGTTATTACTAATATTGACGCTGAGCATTTAGATCATTATGGAAGTTTTGATGCTGTGCGTGAGGCTTTTCGGCAATTCGTAGAAAATGTTCCTTTTTATGGTTTTGCTGTTTTGTGCCTTGATCATCCAGAGGTTCAGTCATTGGCGGGCCGTATTGATGATCGTTGGGTGATCACTTATGGTGCAAATCCACAAGCGGATGTTCGTTTTCTTAATCTTTCGATGGATGGTCAAAAAACGCATTTTGATGTTCTTGTTCGCTCACGCAAAACAGGAAGAAAAATTGAGTTGAAAAATTTGCTTTTGCCCATGGCAGGACAGCATAATGTTGCTAATGCAACGGCGGCGATTGCTATTGCGCATGAACTAGGCATTTCAAATGAAGCTATAAAAAGGGGCTTAGCAGAATTTGGCGGAGTAAAACGGCGTTTTACGCGAACAGGAAGTTGGCGGGGTATTGAAATATTTGATGATTATGGACATCATCCTGTTGAAATAAAGGCTGTTTTGCGTGCAGCACGTGAGAGTGCAAAAGGGCGTGTTATTGCGATTGCACAACCCCATCGGTATTCACGTTTGTATCATTTATTTGATGATTTTTCTGCTTGTTTTAATGATGCAGATACAGTGTTGATTACGCCCGTTTATGCGGCTGGTGAAGAGCCTATTGTAGGATTTGGTTCTCAAGAATTGGTAGAGCATATTAAAATGGCGGGTCATCGTGATGTGCGCTTGATACATAGTCTGGAAGATGTTGTGTCTTTTGTCTCAAAATTTGCTCAGGCAGAGGATTATGTTGTTTTTCTTGGTGCTGGCAATATCACACAATGGGCTTGTGCGTTGCCTCATCAATTAGCGGTATTGGATGGTCATGGTAAATTTTCAGCACATTGATGGTGAGGCGCTATTGGCGCAATTGCAACCGCTGTTGGGTGGCGTGAGAGGCAAACTTACACCTAATGTTGAAATGCGTAAGGTAACGTGGTTTCGCACGGGTGGGTTGGCAGAGCTTTTTTATCAGCCTGTTGATGAACAAGATTTGGCTTTCTTTCTTCAAAATTTGCCTGAATTTGTTCCTGTAACAATTGTCGGTATCGGTTCTAATCTTCTGGTGCGTGATGGGGGCATTCCTGGTGTTGTGATTCGTCTTTCGCCAAAAAACTTTGGGCAAGTGCAGCAAGTTTCTCCAAAAGGCTTTTTAGTTGGTGCTGGTACGGCGGATAAACATTTAGCTGTTGCCGCTTTAAAGGCAGGAATTGCAGGTTTTCATTTTTATCATGGTATTCCTGGTGCTCTTGGAGGAGCTCTCAAAATGAACGCGGGTGCGAATGGTATTGAAACCGCAGCGCGTGTTGTTGAGGTCTATGCGCTGGATCGTAAAGGGCAACGTCATATCTTGAGTTTGAAAGATATGCATTATTCCTATCGCCATTGTGATATTCCTAAAGATTTTATTTTTACAGCTGCTTTATTGGAAGGAAAACTTGGTAATAAAGATGATATTCGTGCTGCTATGGATGAAGTTTCCCTCCACAGAGAAACAGTACAACCCATTCGTGAAAAGACAGGAGGATCAACGTTCAAAAATCCTGAGAATGGATCTGCGTGGCGCGTGATTGATGAAGCAGGGTGTCGTGGTTTACGGATTGGTGGCGCTCAAATGAGTGAAATGCACTGTAACTTTATGATTAATACAGGGCAAGCAACAGGATATGATCTTGAAGCATTGGGAGAAACAGTGCGTGCGCGTGTTTTTGCAAATTCAGCCCACCTTTTACAGTGGGAAATAGAGCGTATCGGTCAATTTGAGCGTGGTCGAAGTGTTTCTCCTTTTGATCCATTTCATTGATTTATTGTTCACTAAAAAAGTGCAAATAAAAAATTGAGTCATTTCAAAGAGATAATAAAAAATTTCTATTAAGAATCAATAAATTAACAAAGAATCTCTTGCATCAGGCTTTTGAGTCTGATTCATTATGCAAAATGCTAGGTTATTGATTCGCAAGGATAAACCTTGTTTTTTCTGTATGTGGTGCTGATGTATTTTATATAGACTACATATAGTATGCGAAAGAGGGTGATTTATTATGAGAGATAAACATATAGCTGTGTTAATGGGAGGTTTTTCTTCTGAACGGTCTGTAAGTTTATCTTCAGGGGCGGCTTGTGCTGATGTTCTAGAGCTGCAGGGGTATCGCGTGAGCCGCGTGGATGTTGACGCTCATATTGCTTCTGTTCTTGAACAGTTGCAGCCTGATATTGCCTTCAATGCATTGCATGGTCCATTTGGTGAAGATGGCCGGATCCAGGGGATTCTTGAATATTTAAAAATTCCTTACACCCATTCTGGTGTGATGGCATCCGCTTTGGCAATGGATAAGGGACGTGCAAAAATTATCGTTGCAAATGTTGGGGTTTGTGTTGCTCCTTCTCGTATCATGAGCCGCTTTGCTTTGGGACAAACGCATCCCATGGAGCCTCCTTATGTAATTAAACCTGTGTGTGAAGGATCAAGTTTTGGTGTTGTCATTGTCCAGGAAAATGAAGCAGCACCGCCGCATAATATTGGGGGAGCTGAGTGGGGGTATGCCGATGAGGTGATGATTGAAAAATATATTCCTGGTCGTGAATTGACTTGTGCTGTTTTGGGGAATGAAGTGCTGGATGTGTGTGAAATTCTTCCCAATAAACACTTTCCATTCTACGATTATGACTCGAAATATAAAACGGGTGGTTCTCTTCACATTTGTCCTGCACAACTTTCACTAAATATTTACCAAAGTGTGCAAAGAATGTCTTTAGCAGCCCATCAGGCGATAGGGTGTCGAGGTGTTAGCCGTTCTGATTTTCGTTTTGATGAGAAAACGGGAGAATTGGTTTGGCTTGAAATTAATACGCAACCCGGTATGACATCGACGTCTCTTCTTCCTGATATTGCAAAAGCGAGCGGCCGTACTTACGGCGATATTGTTCAATGGATGGTGGAGGACGCATCATGTATGCGTTGAATGTTAATAAAACAAATGTTCCGATGGAGGTGCTTTCAGTGCCGGCTTTGCCACGTCTTTATCGTCGTTTCCTCCGGTTTATGTTTGAGTTTGTTTTTGTCAATATTCATATTCCACGCCATTTCGGTTCTTTTGCGGTGGTATGGTTTTTCTTTGTTACGGCTTTTTATGGACTTTCATCAAGTGGTCAGATGGCTGTGATCGTAAACACGATCATATTAGATAGTAGTTTTGTGGTCACTCATGTCGATATAAGCGGCAATAAGCGCTTGACAAAGCAGGATATTTTTAAAATTTTAAAACTTGATGTTGCGCCTTCTATATTCACTTTTGATGTTGAAAGAGCACGTTCTCTTTTGGAAAAACAGGCTTGGGTGCAATCGGCTAATGTTCAGAAAATTTATCCTAATAGAATGCGCATTTCCATCGTGGAGCGTGAACCCTATGCTATTTGGCAACATGATAGCATAGTGGATATTGTTGATAATACAGGTCGTGTCATTGTGCCCTTTAAAGGGGAAATTGTTCGGGATTTACCTCTTGTGGTTGGGCAGGGTGCGCAAAATGCTGCTAAAGTGTTTATTCAAGCGCTGTCGGTCTATCCGGAAGTATATGATCGTATTCGTGCTTTCGTGCGGGTAGGTGATCGACGTTGGGATCTTGTTTTGGATAATGGAATGCGCGTTATGTTGCCTGAAAATGGTGCCCTTGAAAAGCTTTCTTCTCTTGTTTCGTCCGGTATAATGCAAGATCTTTTATCTCGCGATATTCGCAGTGTTGATTTACGTCTTGCTGATAGAATTACTGTTTCTTTATCAGATGAAACGTTGGAGCGTTATCATGCTACTGTGGAAGAAGAAGAACGTATTTTAAAGACACGAAAGGCAGGAAACCCATGATGTTGCTTAGATCACATCATCTGGGAGGGCGTAAAACACGTTTTTTAACGGTTCTTGATGTCGGTTCAAGTAAGATTGTTTGTCTTATTGCTTGTTTGCGTCCTTTAAAGCATGCGCACTATTTACATGGTCGTACACATTCTACGGAAATTCTAGGCTTTGGAGTGCAGCGTTCACGCGGTATTAAATCCGGTGTTGTCATGGATATGTTTGCAGCAGAACAATCAATAAGATTGGCTGTTGATGCGGCAGAAAAAATGGCTGGTTTGGTGGTGGATTCAGTGATTGTGAATTTTTCCTCAAGTCGATTACAAAGTGCTTTGATTAATGGAAAAGTTCATTTGAATGGTCGTGAAGTCACCAAGCGTGATATGCGTATGGCCTTTTCAGATGTTTCGCGTAAAGCTTTTGATGCTGAACGTCATGTTATGCACTCAGTTCCAGTTTCTTATGTATTGGATGGAGATAAAGGAATTTCTGATCCTGTCGGAATGGCAGGGGAAACATTTGGTGTTGACGTGCATGTGGTAACAGCTGAAACAGCTTCTTTGCGTAATTTAGAAACTTGTGTTAATCGTGCACATTTGAGTGTTGAAGCAATGGTTGCTACTCCCTTTGCAAGTGGTCTTGCTGTCTTGATGAATGATGAGGCGCATTTAGGGGCTGCATGTATTGATTTTGGTGGTGGAACAACAACATTTTCAGTGTTTTTTGAGGGAAAATTTATTCATGCGGATGCTCTTGCTGTTGGGGGTCATCATGTCACTCTTGATGTTGCGCGCGGATTTTCTATGTCTCTAACAGAGGCGGAACGTTTAAAAGTTGTTTATGGTTCAGCACTTTTAACAAGTACCGATGAGCGGCAAATGATTAATGTAGCAGAAATTGGGAGTGAACAGCGTGAAACTCAATATCCTCGCGCGGTTCTTGGGCGTATCATTCGTGCGCGTGTTGAAGAAATTTTAGAAATGGTCCGTGATTGTTTAAATCGTTCTGGTTTTGGTCACATCATTGGTAAACGTGTTATTTTGACTGGGGGAGCAAGCCAGTTAACAGGATTGCCAGAAATGGCACGTACTATATTAGGAAGAAATGTTCGTATCGGGCGGCCTTTAGGTATTTCGAGGCTTCCTTCTCTTGCAAAAGGGGCGGCGTTTACATCTGCTGTTGGGTTGTTAATTTATCCGCAATTGGTGGGTTTTGAAGAAAAAACAATGCAGGCGGCAGGAAATCATTTATCGATGGGCACGCGTGGGTATTTCCAGCGTGTTGGTCAGTGGTTGCGTGAGAGTTTTTAGTTAAGTCTAGTTGGATAAATTTCATCGCTTTGGCTTGCGGTGTCTTATGAGAAGGAAAAGAAAATGACGATTAATCTGCATCGGCCAGATATCGCGGAATTGAAGCCACGCATTACCGTTTTTGGTGTTGGAGGTGGTGGCGGGAATGCCGTGAATAATATGATAAATGCTGGTCTTCAGGGAGTTGACTTTGTTGTTGCAAATACGGATGCACAGGCTTTGGCTATGTCAAAGGCTGAACGTGTTATCCAACTTGGGGCAGCTGTGACAGAAGGTTTGGGTGCTGGTGCTTTACCGGAAGTTGGACAAGCGGCGGCAGAGGAATGTATTGATGAAATTATCGATCATCTTGCAGACTCTCATATGGTTTTCATTACTGCTGGTATGGGGGGAGGAACTGGAACAGGGGCTGCTCCCGTTGTTGCTCGCGCAGCGCGTGAAAAAGGTATTTTGACTGTTGGTGTTGTGACAAAGCCGTTTCAGTTTGAAGGCGCACGTCGTATGAAAACGGCAGAGGCTGGTATTGAAGAATTACAAAAGTCTGTCGATACATTGATTGTTATTCCCAATCAAAATCTTTTCCGTATTGCAAATGATAAGACAACGTTTGCTGATGCTTTTGCTATGGCTGACCAAGTGCTTTATTCTGGTGTTGCTTCCATTACGGATTTGATGATTAAAGAGGGTTTGATTAATCTTGATTTTGCTGATGTTCGCTCTGTTATGCACGAAATGGGTCGAGCTATGATGGGAACGGGTGAGGCATCTGGTGATGGGCGTGCTTTGGCTGCGGCTGAAGCTGCTATTGCAAACCCATTGTTGGATGATACCTCTATGCGTGGGGCGCGTGGTTTATTGATTTCTATTACGGGTGGTCGTGATATGACTCTTTTTGAGGTTGATGAAGCTGCTAATCGTATTCGTGAAGAAGTGGATGCTGATGCGAATGTGATCTTTGGCGCTATTGATGATGAGTCATTGGAAGGCGTTATTCGTGTTTCTGTGGTTGCCACCGGTATTGATCGTGAAGTTAGTGATGTGGTTCAGTCCTCTCATCCTCAGCTTCAAAGGCCTGTTTCTTCAATGCGCAAGAGCGATCCTGGAACGCCACACAGTTCTTTTCATGTTCAGTCATCGCCATTGCGTTCTGAGTCAATGGTAGAAGTGATCGAATCACTTGAAATAGAGAAGGGTAAATCAACCGGAGAACAGTTCCGTCCCAAAAGTCAAATTTTTGCACATCCTACAGAAGCAATGACGACACGAAGTGCGACGAATGCTGTTACGTATGGTTCAAATGCTGTTCAGGAACAGAGATCAAATGTGCCCCGTATGCAAGTAAGTCGTGGTTCTCAACAGGCTATGACTGCTCCCGTGAGTATGGAGGCAACAGCGCATGTTCTTGATGAGATGACAGGGGTTGTGAAGCAAAAAGAAAAGCCAGTGCAACCAAAACAAATGCAACAAATGCAAGCGCGCGCTCCAATGCGTATGCCTGAGTTAAAGGATTTTCCTCCTGTTGCTCATGGACAAAGTCAAAGGACATCTGTGACTGATCAAGGTCCTCGTAATCTTTGGCAGCGTTTGAAACAGAGCTTGACGCATCGTGAAGAAGCAGAGCCAGAAGCGAGGCTGGAGCCTGCTGTTAGATCGTCTCAGCAGCAAGAGTCTCATGTTTACAATAAAAATTCTCAGGCGCTTTCTCAAGATGCTTCTGTTTATGTTCCACGTCGTTCTGGTGAGCTGCACCCTCAGGTACCACAAGATCAGCGTACTTTTATAAGTGAAGAAGATCAGTTGGAAATACCAGCATTTTTACGTCGTCAAGCAAATTAATTGATGAAAAATGAGGCAAAGTAAGCAATTTTATTACCTCTTTTATGATCAGTCAAAAATTATACAGTAAAATATATTGCTGTTTTTTGGATAAAATACTTTTTTTAAAAAAACCGCTTATGCTAAGCGGTTTTTTTATTATTTACTATGAATATTTTTTATGATTTTATAAATTTTGTTAAAAGATGTAAAAGCAATTCAATAAAATAATATGATGAACTTGGTGCCAAAATATCAGTCTACTCTTAAAAAAGCAGTAACATTTAAGGGGATTGGCGTTCACAGTGGCTGTTTGTCAGTGGTGAAGGTTTGTCCAGCGGATGTTGGGTGTGGTATTATTTTTAAGCGTTGTGGATTAGACGGAACAGAGAAAATATTTCAAGCCCATGCATCGCAAACAGGAGCAACTGAATTATCAACGGTACTTGGAGATGGAGATGTAAGGGTTGAAACAATTGAACATTTGATGGCAGCAATTGCTGCTTATAATTTGGATAATCTTGTTATTGAAATGTCACATAATGAGATTCCTATTTTGGATGGTTCAGCGTGGCTATATTGCCAAGCTTTTGAAGATGTTGGCATTGTACAGCAAAATGCGTTACGTTCTTATTTCATTATAAAAAAGCCGTTGCGGGTTGAAGAGGCTCATGGTGTTGCAGAGCTTTTGCCATTCGATGGACGTCGTTTTGATATAACGATCTCTTTTCCTTCTTCTGCTATTGGTAAGCAACATTTCAGTTTTGATCTTACCACACGAGGGTTTAGAGATGATTTGTCACGTGCGCGCACTTTTGGTTTTCTCAAAGACGTGGAAAAATTAAGGCTTTCTGGAAAGGCGAGAGGCGCTTCTTTGGAAAATTCTCTTGTTATCGACCTTAATGATAAAATTTTAAATCCCGATGGTCCTTATTGGGAGAATGAATGTGTTCGGCACAAGATGCTTGATGCGATTGGTGATACTGCTTTGCTTGGGGCGCCTTTTATTGGATTATTTCGTTCTTATTGTAGTGGACATAGAATTAATGCGCAATTGGTGAAGGCTGTTTTGGCAGACGAATCGCATTACGAAAAAAGCTTTTTAGAGAAAGAGTAAAAAAATTGACAAGATTTTTTTATCGTTTATTTGATTTTTAAGGGGATGATTGACCTAAACTGCTAAATTGGTTATGTGGATTTTAAAGTGATATGGTATAAGACCTTTGATAACTTGTTTTTGCTACAAGGTGATATTCTGTGGAGGCCGGAAAAACTATGAAAAAATCTCATGTGTGCATTGGAAATATGACATATAGAAAATTTAACATTGTACGCAAGATATTGGGGGTGGTGCTTTTGGGAAGCACCTGTATGTTGGCGGGATGCCTCTTTAAAGAGAAAAATACCCTTGATCCATCTGCTTATGTTTTGAAAATAGAGCCACCAGATGTTTTATATAATCAGGCGCTTGCTAGCCTTGAGAGTGGGAAGCTTGGGGATGCATCGAAGAAGTTTTTGAAGATTGAAAAGCAGTATGCTTATACAGACTGGGGGCGTAAATCTTTGGTCATGGGTGCTTTTACTAATTACCGACTCGGAAAGTATGATGATTCAATTAGTATGGCTCAACGCTATATTACTCTTTATCCAGGGTCGACTGACTCGGCTTATGCGTACTATATTATTGGTCTTTCTTCTTTCCGTCGGATTCCTGATGTTACGCGTGATCAACGTGATACGAAACGTGCTATTGCTGCTATGCAGCTCCTTATAGAGCGTTATCCTAATTCTGAATATGTCAAGGATGCTAAGGATAAAATACGTTTTGGGCGCGAACAGTTGGCTGGCAAAGAAATGCAGATTGGTCGTTATTATGAAGAGGGGCGGCGCTATCTTGCGGCAAGTAGACGGTTTCGTACCGTGGTTGAAGAGTATTCCGATACAAATCAAATTGAAGAAGCGCTTTTCCGCTTGACGGAAGTTAATCTTGCTCTTGGCTTAACGGCGGAAGCGCAGACGGCAGCAGCTATTTTAGGACGTAACTATCCCAAAAGTGAGTGGTATAAATTTTCTTATAATCTCTTGCAGAAGAATAAAATATCGCCACGCGAGCATAAATCTTCTTGGATCTCAAATGCTTTAGGTGGTGATAAGAAGAGGGTACGTTGATTCTCTATGCTGGTACAGCTTTCGATTCATAATATTGTTTTGATCGAAACGCTCGATATTCATTTTACGGCGGGGTTGACGGTTTTAACTGGAGAAACAGGTGCGGGGAAGTCTATTCTCCTTGATGCTTTATCACTTGCTCTAGGGGGGCGGGGTGATGCTTCGCTTGTGCGTCATGGTGCTGAGCGCGGGCAGGTCACGGCTGTTTTTGATGTGTCTGTTTCACATCCTGCACGTCAACTTATTCGTGAGAATGGTCTTGATGATGAGGGTGATATTATTTTACGACGTGTGCAATCAAGTGATGGACGCAGCCGTGTTTTTATCAATGATCAGGTGTCTAGTGTTGCATTGATGCGGAGTGTTGGCCGTTTGCTGGTTGAAATCCATGGACAACATGATGATCGTGCGCTTGTTGATGTTGCTACACATCGCCAATTATTAGATGCCTTTGGTGGTCTTGAGGATGAAGTGGAAAATTTGCGTCAGTGTTATTACACATGGCGTGAATTTGAGGAGCGTTTGCAACGGCAGCGTCTTAAAGTAGAGAGTGCTGTACGTGAGGTTGATTATCTTCGTGCGTGTGTAGAAGAGCTTGAAAAGCTTGATTTTAAAGTTGGTGAAGAGGATACTCTTTCTCTTCGTCGTGCCGATATGCTTAAATTAGAAAAAATAGCGACGGATATTAAAGAAGCGGATGATCTTTTAACGGGTCAAAAATCACCAATCCCAGTGCTTTCCAATTTGGTGAGGCGTTTGGAGCGGAAAATTCCTGAAGCACAAGAGCTTATTGCACCAGTGGTGAAATCTATTGATGAGGCATTGCATGCACTTGCAACAGCGCAAGAAGGTATTGAGACGGCAATACGAGCATTAGATTTTGAACCTGATGAATTGGAACGGATAGAAGAGCGTCTTTTTTCTCTTCGGGGTTTTGCTCGTAAATATCAAGTTTCTGCGGATGAATTGGTTCAGTTACACGATAAGATGGATGCTGAATTAGCTGATTTTGAAGAGGCTCAGACTATATTGACACGTTTTGAAGATGAAGCAAAACAAGCACAAAAAAATTACGATACGTTAGCACAAGCGTTGTCAATAAAACGTCAAGAGATTGCAAAGCACTTGTCTGAAAGCGTGATGACTGAATTACCGGCATTGAAATTAGAGAGGGCTGAATTTATTGTTGAAATGCAAAGTGATATCGAAAAGCGGAGTGCAGAGGGATGTGATCGTATTGAATATTGGGTGCGAACAAATCCTGGAACACGTGCTGGACCAATGCTTAGTGTGGCTTCTGGCGGTGAATTGTCTCGTTTTTTGTTGGCATTAAAAGTTGTTTTATCTGATCGAGGATCAGCACCGACGCTGATCTTTGATGAAATTGATACAGGCGTTGGGGGTGCTGTTGCAGCTGCTATTGGGCAACGGTTGCAACGCTTATCAGAACATGTTCAGGTTTTCGCTATTACGCATGCTCCACAGGTTGCATCGAAAGCGCATGGTCATTTTCTTATTTCAAAAATTGAGAGTCATGATAAAGGACGCTTTGTTACTGCTATTCATAAAATGGAAGAGCATGAGCGTGCAGAAGAAATTGCTCGTATGTTGGCAGGAGAACAGATTACTGAAGAAGCGCGTGCAGCGGCTCAAAAGCTTCTAGCATGAAGGTAATTAGTCAGCGATAAAAATACTGGAAAGCTTGTATTTATTGAGATTCACTTTATGAGGAGGCGCGGAGATCATCCTTGTGGCAGTGCTCGTAATTTGGAATAGATTTTATGAACAAAGATGCAGATAAAAATCTCACAGCTGTTGAAGCAGAAAGTGAATTAGAGTGGTTGGCAAAAGAGATTGCACGTCATGATGTGCTTTATAATCGTGATGATCAGCCTGAAATTTCCGATGCAGAATATGATGCTTTGCGCCGCCGTAATGCAGAAATTGAAGCTCTTTTTCCAGAGCTTATTCGTGTTGATTCTCCTTCACATAAAATTGGGGCACCAATTTCTGAAAAGTTTGAAAAATCTGTTCATGCACAGCCAATGCTTTCACTGGATAATGCGTTTAGCTCTGAAGATGTTACTGAATTTGTTGAGCGTATTCGTCGTTTTTTACGGCTTCCAGAAACACAGGTGTTGGAAATAACAGCGGAGCCAAAAATTGATGGTTTATCTTTGTCTTTACGCTATGAAAAGGGGCGGCTTGTGGGGGCGGCAACGCGTGGGGATGGAACTGTCGGTGAAAATGTGACGGCAAATGCCCGAACCATTGCTGATATTCCACAAGTTTTGCAAGGTGATTTTCCTGATATAATTGAGGTGCGTGGTGAAGTTTATATGGGGCGGGAGGATTTCCAAGCACTTAATATCAGCCAACAAGAGAAGGGCAAGTTAACCTTTGCCAATCCTCGAAATGCGGCAGCTGGTTCACTCCGTCAGCTTGATTCACGGATAACCGCTAGCAGAAAGCTTCAATTTTTTGCTTATGCTTGTGGTGAGGTGAGTGAAATATTGGCAGAAAGTCAAATGGAGATGATGAAAAAGCTAAAAGAATATGGCTTTGTTATCAATCCATTAACAAAAGCCTTTAAGACGTTAGAAGAAATTATTTCTTATTATCACGATATCGAAGAATGCCGTCATTCTTTAAGCTATGATATTGATGGGATTGTTTATAAGGTTAATGATTTGATGCTCCAAAAGCGCTTGGGGTTTGTTTCTCGTTCGCCGCGTTGGGCAATCGCGCATAAATTTCCAGCAGAAAAAGCGATAGCGCTTTTGAAAGATATTGACATTCAAGTTGGTCGCACGGGAGCTTTGACACCTGTTGCACGTCTTACACCTATTACTGTTGGTGGAGTCGTGGTGACCAATGCTAGTTTGCATAATGAGGATTATATTAAGGGAATTGGTCATAAAGGAGAGCCTATTCGTGAAGGACGTGACATCCGTGTAGGCGATAGCGTGATTGTACAACGTGCTGGTGATGTGATCCCTCAAGTTATTGATGTTATTATTGAAAAACGCCCGAAAGATGCTTCTGTCTTTATTTTTCCTCATTTGTGTCCAGCTTGTGGGAGTCATGCTGTTCGTGAAGTGGGAGAAGCCGTGCGTCGCTGTACAGGGGGGCTTATTTGTCCTGCACAGGCGATTGAGCGTATTCGTCATTTTGTTGCGCGTAATGCTTTTGATATTGAGGGCTTGGGTAAAAAACAGGTAGAGTTTTTTTTCTATGCTCAAGATGAAGCGCTTTGTATTCATACACCAGCCGATATTTTTACTTTAGAACGTCGCCAAGAAAAATCTTTGATACGTTTAGAAAATATAGAAGGTTTTGGTACTGTTTCAGTTCGCAAATTGTATGATGCCATTAATGCACGTCGCGAAATTCCTTTAAGCCGTTTTTTGTTTGCATTGGGGATTCGTCATGTTGGAGAGGTGAATGCACGCCGCCTTGCGCGTACTTATAAAAATTATACAGCTTTTGAAACTGCGGCTATGGGAGCACTTATGCCATGTGATAAGGCAAATGAAAAAGGCAATGAAGCTTGGATGGAGCTTACCAATATCGAAGGAATTGGACCACAGGTAGGGAGCGCAATTGTTGATTTTTATCAAGAAGCGCATAATCGTGAGGTTTTGTCTGTTTTACTTGAAGAAGTAACTCCTCTTGATGAAGAGCCTATCACGACAGCTTCTTCCCCAATAGCGGAGAAGACAATTGTTTTTACAGGAACTTTGGCGCATATGTCACGCGATGAAGCAAAAGCATTGGCAGAGCGATTAGGGGCCAAAACATCTGGTTCACTTTCTAAAAAAACAGATCTTCTTGTTGCAGGACCTGGAGCGGGCTCCAAATTGGCTAAAGCTGAAGAATTAGGTGTTGAGGTTATCGATGAAGAGACTTGGCTACAGTTGATTGAGGAACATGATGTTTAGAGGGCGTTTTCTAGAAGATGCGTATGCTGTTTGTATGGTTATCTCTCTTACATTTTGGGGGGCTGGAATCAAAAAGGGGATAATAGGGGTTGTTTTTTTTGCAAAAATAGAGCGCCATATATTTTGATATTTATTAAGTGATTAAAAAACGTTGAATTTAAATATTAAACTTAAACTCTTATGATTAAGAATATACAAGGTTATTATTAGTAAAAGATGTACGGTATCACTGTGAATCAAGGTAAAAATTGTAACTAAATATGCAGAATTTTTGAATTTAAACAGTGTAATGAGCTGGTTATAATAGGCGTTTTAGAAATGAGACGCGGAGGATTACAAAATATAATGAAAATTTCTATACAGCAGAATAAGGCTATAACTCATGTGAAGATGGTAGAGGATAGTTGATAAGCATTATCTGTTATAAGTATATCCCGTTCTGTTTCAGTTTGGGAAGAGCTTTTATCCTATCGGTAAAAAAACTTGAAGTATTTTATAGAAGCATTTTTTGTGATTGCTGATGGTAAATATGCATTTCCCTCTTTAAAAGAGAAGGGTGTGGTGTTTTTATAAGAAGCGTTAGAAGATATTTGTGTTGCCTCATTTAAAGGGGTAGTGTTGCCTCTTTTGCCCATTTTTTATCTTCTTCATTTAAGTAAGGTGCATTCATCTGATAAACGCGCGCATGGTAATCATTGAGCCATTGCCGTTCTTCTTGTGTCAAAAGCTCTGGGAGAATGAGTTTTCGATCAATAGGGCAAAGTGTAAGCGTCTCAAACGAAAGCATTTCTATATCCCCGCCATCAATTTTTTGTGCTGGCTTTACAATTATCAAATTTTCAAGACGGATACCAAAAGCACCTTCGCGATAATATCCTGGTTCGTTTGAAAGAATCATACCGGAGATGAGTTCTTGGCATCCTTTGCGGGAAATATTTTGTGGTCCTTCATGAACAGAAAGATAAGACCCGACACCATGACCGGTGCCATGAGCATAATCAAAACCAGCCTTCCACAATGCAATGCGCGCTAGAATATCAATGTCTTGTCCGCGGGTTCCTTTTGGAAAGTAAGCAGTTGAAAGAGCAATCATACCTTTGAGGACAAGCGTGAAACAGCGTTTTTCTTCTTCTCCAATATTCCCAATTGCTACTGTACGTGTGATATCTGTCGTTCCATCACGATATTGTCCGCCTGAATCAACAAGATAAAGTTCACCCGCATTGAGTTGTTTATTTGTTTGTGTTGTTACACGATAATGAATAATGGCGCCATTTTCTCCTGCTGCTGAAATTGTATCAAAAGAAAGATCTTTAAGTTCTTCTCCCATTTCTTTTGCTGTATTTATGCGAAATTCTTCTAATTTTTGCGCAGCAGAAATTTCACTTATTGACCCTGGTATTTGTTTATCTAACCAGGAAAAAAAACGGGTTAGGGCAACACCATCGCGTAGATGCGCTTTGCGTGCGCCATTGAGTTCTGTGTCATTTTTAATGGCACGTGGTAGAGCGGCAGGATCGGTAAGTGTGATGAAAGAGCTATTTTTTTCTTCAATAACAGTTCGTAATTTTTCGCATGTTAGCTGTGGATCTAAGGCAAACACTGTCCCTTTTTGAACATACTCTTTGATCTTTGGAATAAGCTGTTCTGGTTCATATAATTTTGCATAACGTTCCAGATATTGTTTCTGTTCTACACCAAGTTTTTTGCTGTTAATGAATAAGGCTGGTGTTTCTTGGATGGGAATGAAAGCAAAACAAAGGGAAAAAGGTGCGTTGGAAACATCGTTGCCACGTATATTGAATGTCCATGCAATGGAGGAAGGGTCTGTAAAAATAAAAGCATTTGCATGAGTTTTCTGTATATCTTTGTAAATCAAAGCGAGTTTTTCATCCGTATTGCACCCAGCATATTTGAGAGGGTGAATTGATAGGGCAGCTTGTGGCAATGATGGCTGATCATGCCAAAGCAGATCAATGGGATTGGAGTGAATTGCTACAAGTTTTCCACCTTCTTTCATTTCTAATGCGTTTCTCAATGCATCGGTGGCAGTGATGGTGTGGAGCCATGGATCAAAGCCAATAGAAAGTTTTTGAGCATTTTTTTCAAGCCATTGTGAGGGAGGGCAAGTTATGAGATCTTCATAATCAAAAATATTAGGATCAGTTTGTTGGCGAACTTGGAGCTTATATCGTCCGTCTGTAAATATGATGGCTTTGTTTTTTAAAATCAGTGCAATCCCAGCTGATCCAGTAAAGCCGGTTAGCCAGCTAAGGCGTTGAGCATGGGGAGGGACATACTCTCCTTGATGTTCATCGCACCGCGGAACAAGAAAACCATCGAGACCAAGGCGGTCAAACTCTTTACGCAGAGAGGCAATGCGTTCTAGAGCATGGGCTGGATTTGTTGTCGCCTCAAAAGATTGATACATAATGACGTCCTTTTCTTTTACTTTATTTCAGATGTATCGTAACCCATCCTTGACGGTGGTATGTTTCAATGTGTTTCAGCCCTTGTTTTACATAAGCCTTTAAAACATCTGCATGTTGTTCTTCAAGAACTCCAGAGAGTATCAGTGATCCACCTTTTTGGAGTGCCTTTACCATTTCTTGTGCAAGTGCGATAAGAGGATTGGCAAGGATATTGGCAACAATAAGATCAAAGGGAGCACGTGAAGCAATTTCATCATGGGCAAAATCTGTTGCTGTGACAGCTGTGATATATTTTTTTACGCCATTGAGCTGGATATTGTGTTGTGTAACTTGAATAGCGATTGGATCAATATCAGATGCAAGTATAGCAATAGGTTTGAGCATTGCGATGCCGATGGCGAGTACCCCACTGCCGGTACCAAGATCAAGTGCATTTTGGGGATTTTCATGTTCCATCACTTTGGCAATCATTTCTAAACAACCAGCTGTTGTTCCATGATGTCCGGTGCCAAAAGCTTGATTTGCTTCAATTTCAATAGGAAGAACATTGGCTGGAATGGCGTTTCGGTTGTGACTTCCATGAAGAAAAAAAGGACCGGCTTGCACAGGTTTTAGTCCTTCTAGGCTTTTTTGTACCCAATCAATGTTGGGTAAAATTTCACTGTTAATTTTATTAGGATCTATAGAAAGGATTTGGGCAAAACGTTTCGAAATATGCTCGTAGTTTTCTTGGTCTACATAGAGTGAAAGTTCATATACAGCATTTTGTTCATCTATCTCTGTAAGAGCAAGAGGATAACCTTCTTCGTCAAAGGCTGTGTCTATAAGGGTATAGAACCGTTCTGCTTCATTTTTAGAAGCAGTATAATAGAGGCGAATTTGTTGCGACATGCTGTTCTTTCTTTTGATCGGCTTTTTTTAGTTTAAGATGAGTTTTTTTAACCGTTCAATGGCGATTTCATCTTTTAATTCGCTATCGCTTTCTTTCGTGTCATAACGGATAACGCCAGCTAATTTTCCACCTTTTTTGAGTAAAAAAATTGCTGCTGTATGGTTATATGTATAGTTTCCATCTGTTCCAGGGACTTTTTCAGCAACGATGTTAAAGGAATTGACCATTTTATGAACTTTATCAGGATCTCCACTGATACCCATGATTTTATTGTTAAAATTACTGAGATATTCATGGAGCACTTCTGGTGTATCACGTTCAGGGTCAACAGTAACAAACCATATGCCTAATTTATCGGCATTGGGTCCAAGGGCTGTAAGCCATCGATCAAGATTCATCAATGTCGTAGGGCAGATTTCAGGACACATAGTGAAACCGAAAAAAACTATTGAAGGCTTGCTTCGAATATCAGCCTCAGTGATATTTTTTCCATTAGAATCAGTGAGTGTAAAATTATCACCTAAAGGCTTATTTGTCAGCGCATCATAAATAAAAATACCTGCAAGAAATATGATTGTCAGCCCCAAGATGCGTATTACATTTTTCATAGTTTGACTCTCTTAGATAGATCAAGAAATTGTAACATCGGCAGGTTTGTTTTGCAATCTCTGTTTCATGGTTGATTTTATTGGCTTGATTGGTATGTCTTTCCATATCTATTGATGAAACATTGGTGAGGGATGCATGAATATTGAGAACGATCTTCGATTTCATGAAAGTGAGCCTCGTATCCATACGACAGCACGGCTGCATGGTTGTAAATTAGGGCGCTATGTGGAAATTAATGAGCGGGTGATTTTACGGGATGTAACCGTTGGAGATTTTTCTTATTTAGAACGTAATAGTGAGGCTATTTATAGCGATATTGGGCGTTTTTGTTCTATTGCATCTCATGTACGGATGAATGCGTTGGAGCATCCTATGGAGCGCGTTTCAACGCATAAAATAACCTATCGTCCAAACGAATATTTTCGTTATATGGCTCTTGATCGTTCTTTTCGCGAAAGGCGTTGTGCAAAACGTGTTATTATTGGGCATGATGTGTGGATTGGATATGGCGCGGTTATTATGCCTGGGGTGACAGTTGGACATGGAGCAATTATTGGTGCTAACGCTGTTATAACGAAAGATGTTATGCCTTATGCGGTTGTCGCTGGTGTTCCTGCTAAACGGTTGCGGATGCGTTTTCCCAATCATGTCATAGAATGCCTTTTGGAGATGGCTTGGTGGGATTGGTCGCTTGATAAAATTTACGATGCATTGCCTGATATGCAAAATTTACCCATTGAAGTTTTTGTTCGCAAATGGAAATGATAATCAGAATAAACAAAATGGTCTCTTGCAAAAACTGATCGTGGTTTGCTTTTAGTTAAGCTTTGTTGACAAAATTATCCAGTACACGCTTTTCTCCGGCTTTTTCAAACATTATTGTCAATTTATGATCGTCTATTGCTGTAATATGACCATAACCAAATTTTATGTGAAAAATCCGATCATTGATGGAAAAATCTGATGATGCATGAGAGATTGATTGAGCGATAATTTTCCCTTCAATCGTCTTGTTTTTTTGTGCATGCTTTTGTCTTGCTGTTGCATAGCCAGTATAACAGGAATCGTGATTTTGAAAGGAAGATTTTCCATAACCACCATAAGATGTTTCCATTGCTATGGCTTCTATATGTTCTGCTGGTAATTCATCTAGAAAGCGGGAGGGAAGAGTAGATTGCCAAAGTCCATGAATTCTACGATTAGATACAAACCATATATGCAGGTGTTTTTTTGCTCTTGTGAGTCCAACATAAGCAAGACGCCGTTCTTCTTCTAATCCTGAACGTCCACCTTCATCTAATGAGCGCTGATGGGGAAAAAGTCCTTCTTCCCAGCCAGGAAGAAAAACTGTTTCAAATTCAAGTCCTTTGGCTGAATGAAGTGTCATGATGTTGACTGCATCGGTATTTTCATTGTTTTCAGCATCCATAACGAGTGCAACATGTTCCAAAAAACTTTGAAGATTTTCAAATTGTTCCATGGAACGGATCATTTCTTTAAGATTTTCTAGTCGTGTAGGAGCCTCTGGTGAGCGATCTTCTAACCACATGGTTGTATAACCAGAATCATCAAGGATAATCTCGGCAAGTTCTTTATGAGGAGTATCTTGAAGCATATTTTGCCAGCGGCGGAAGTTTTCAATAAGGCTTCGTAACGCACTGCGTGCCTTAGGCTTTAACTCATCTGTTTCAATGATGTCAGCGGCTGCAGAAAAGAGAGGAACAGCACGTGCTCGCGCACTCTCATAAAGAATGCGCAGGGTTGCATCGCCTATGCCGCGTTTCGGTGTATTAATAACACGCTCAAAAGCTAAATCATCAGCAGGTTGGACAACAACGCGTAAATAAGCCATAGCATCACGTATTTCCATTCGTTCATAAAAACGAGGACCACCAATGACGCGGTAGTTAAGACCAAGCGTTACAAAGCGATCTTCAAATTCACGCATTTGGAATGATGCACGCACCAATATAGCCATATGATTTAATGCATGACCTGTTTGTTGTGCTTGTTCAATTTCTTCTCCGATGGCACGGGCCTCTTCTTGCGAATCCCATGCTGAATGAATTTTTACTTTTTCTTCCTCACTCTTTATTTGTGCAGAAAAAAGGACTTTGCCCAGTCTTTCTTCATTATGAGCAATGAGATGGGAGGCGGTTTTAAGAATATGGGATGTTGAGCGATAATTACGTTCTAGACGAATAATTTTGGCAGAAGGAAAATCTTTTTCAAAACGTAATATATTCTCGACTTTTGCACCACGCCATCCATAAATGGATTGATCATCATCGCCAACACAACAAAGATTAATATGTTGACCTTGGGGATGTTGTGCCAAAAGGCGAAGCCAAAGATATTGTGCTGTATTTGTATCTTGGTATTCATCGACAAGAATATAGCGAAATTGAGAATGGTATTCGCGAAGAATATCTGGATTATGTTGGAAGATAGAGATAGAATGAAGCAGAAGATCACCAAAATCACAAGCATTAAGATCTTTTAATCGATTTTGATAACTGTGATAAAGTTTGCGTCCCATGCCGTTGCCAAAGGAATGAGCATCACTTTTTGAGATATGTTCTGGTGAAAGTCCTTGATTTTTCCAAGAATCAATCATCATGGCAAGGTTTCGTGCGGGCCAACGCTTATCGTCTAGTCCCTCAGCTTGAATAAGCTGTTTTAAAAGTCGAAGAACATCATCGCTATCGAGAATTGTAAAGTTTCTTTTTAAACCAACAAGCTCTGCGTGACGGCGTAAAATTTTAGCACCAGTGGAGTGAAAAGTTCCAAGCCAAGGCATACCTTCAACAACTCCTCCAATAAGTTCACCAATACGTATTTTCATTTCACGTGCTGCTTTGTTGGTGAAAGTAACAGCAAGTATTTGCTGAGGAGAGGCAAGCCCAGAGCGTAAAATATGAGAAATACGGGTTGTTAAAACGCGCGTTTTTCCTGTACCAGCACCTGCAAGAACTAAAAGAGGTCCCTCAGTATTCATAACAGCTTGTTGCTGTTCTGGATTGAGTTGTTTTAAATAGTCTGTGTTATATGATTTTTGTTCTTTTAGAGTATGGGAGGAAAAACCAGAGCTCTTTTTATCATGGTCTGGAGGGGAATCTTCTTCAAAGAAAGGTATGTTGTGATCAGAAAAATTACTCATTATATCTCTTTTGTAGTCTTTTTTTCATTGAAGTTCTAGATTAAAAAAACTTCTCTAAAAAAAGTCACAACAGCTTCAGTTGAATAAACAAAAAGAGAACGTAAAAAATAAGCATAAACATTAAAGGCGTTGGGTGAGAACGCTTTGAAGGGCATAAACGCGTAAAGAAGCCGAAAGATTGACTTGTTGTGGTCTTTTGCTATCAATATCAGTGATAATAAAGGCTAAAGATTGTCCTTTTTTGCGGGCTATATCTTTTAGAATATCTAAAAATGGCGGTTCTAAAGAGACGCTTGTTGCGTGCCCATCAACGCGAACAGATATTTTTCGTGGAATGACTTTTGACCAATCGATAGAATTATTTTCGTGCATTTTTCCACCTTTATTCGTCGTTTCGTAAACGATTTTGATCAAGAAATTTTTGCGTTTTTAAAGATTTTTGTTGCTCAAAAAATTTTTCAGTTTTTGTTCGTCCAAAACGATAACGATTTTGCTCAGCACGAAGAGATTTTTCTATACGTTTTTTTTGTTTTCGAAATCGGCGAAGATTAATCAATTCAGTCATGAGAAAATTTATTTTTTCCGAAAAGAATCTAAAGAGACAACATCAGCACTTTGTTTTGTATCGCTATTTGAAGATTCTTTATTTGTACTGAAATTTTGTTCTTTTGTAAGCGTATTTTCTTTTTTTTGTGTGTTTGATAAGGTAATGGGCGTAGTTGAGGTATTTTCTGAATTTTCACTTTCTCCAGAGGTAAGATTTGAGGGCAGATCAAATGCTGCTTCAAATGCTGCTACAGGATCATAAAAGACCTGAATAGAAGTAAAAGGAATCACGAGCTTTTCGGTTATTTCCCTGAAGGAGAGGGTTACTTCGAAAGCTGTTTCTGAAACACTGAGATCTCTAAACTGATGTTGTAAGACGATTGTCATTTGCTCAGGATAGCGATTTTTTAGCCGAGGAGAAATTTTAACACCTGGGGTATTCGTCAAAAAAGTTATAAAAAAATGATGATTTCCCGGAAGACCTGCTTTGCTAACTTCCGATAAAACTTTACGGATAACTCCACGAAGCGCATCCTGAACGAGAATATCGTAACGGATTTGATCTTTAACCATCGAAGTTTATTCCTTTTATTTCACGTAGCAGAATGGAGCGTATTGATAATGGGGCGTATTGATATTGTGTGATAGAATATATTTTAAAATTAGCAGTATTTTGTCTACGATGCACCTCAATAAATCGAATAAAAACGAAACTCTATGGTAAATAATGTCTGATAATGTCTGAAAGATCAATCAATAACATTTAAAAAAATGAAGGCTTCTGTTGCCAGGTGCCTCCGAACCCCGCTTAAACCTGCGACGGTTTAAGACTTAAATTGAAACATTCGCACTGCATTAAGCAGCGAGACGTGCTTCCGCATAGTTGTCATTTGCAACTACTCATTTAGTCCGATAACGGTGGTACTATGCCGAGTAAAAGAGCAATCTTTACGCCCTTGTCGATCCTATTTCGCCCCCACCAAAATATAACTTTGGTCTCTTATATTTTGGTGGAGGCGCCGGGTACCGCCCCCGGGTCCAATGAGTTTATTTCATTGTCCATTTATTACCATAGCTGGTAAACCAGCTCCTTAAATATAGATGAAGAACAGTCTTAGGAAAAGGGGGGGTTGTTAATATTTTTAATCCTCTAATTATTTATGGAGCTATATGATGCGGCTGTAAAGTATAGGCCGCTCATTTTTGGAGAGGAGATGATGCAAAATGACCAATAATCTAGCAGATATTAAACTATATGATTCAAACCCCGATGAAGCAGCAGTAGAACGGCTTAGCCGTCGTTTAGCTTTGGTGATGAAAAAGCAGGATGCAGCGCTTGTTGCTACATCGGATCCAAAAGAGTTAGAACGCGTTGAAAAATGGGTTCAAGATGTATTAGGCGCGGATGAGCAGAGGGCTAAAATGGCTGTGTCAAAAGTTGCAGAAATGATGTCTGGAGATCGCAGAAAAAGTCGTATGACTTTCTATTATTTGGTAGCTAAACAATTAAACGCACTTGATAAAATTTAAACAATTTTAAAATTCAATTTTGCTCAATAAAAAAGCCCAAAATTCTTTGGGCTTTTTTGTTTAGCATCGAAGGTTTAATCGGTTTCGTTTTCTTGAAGATATCCTCCTTTGCTCATATCCGGTATAAAGAGGGTGGCAATGAATGCAATGATCATTACGCCGATTACGTAAAAATAAAACAGTGATTCATGTCCTATATTTTTTAATCCAAGTGCTACGTATTCGGCAGAACCACCAAATAATGCATTGCCAATAGCATGAGAGAGACCAACTCCCAGTGCTCGTACTGAAGAGGGAAACATTGCTGATTTTACGACACCAGAGATGGATGTATACATGCTCATAATACAGAGTATTCCAATAATGGCTGATAGCGCAATCCATGGATTATGTGCGTGACCGATTATAAGAAGTCCAGGAATTGTAAAGAGAGTAGAGAGTGCACTCCAAAGGATAAGTAAAGTTCTTGTCCCAATTTTATCAGCTAGGATACCAAATATGGGTTGGAGTAATATGAAAATAAAGAGTGCCGCGGTCATTACAGTTGTAGCGGTATGTTTATCAAAACCGGTAGTTGTGATCAGATATTTCTGCATATAAGTCGTACAAGTGTAAAATGTGAGAGATCCTCCAGAGGCGAAGAGAACAATCACAAAAAATGCTTTTGTGTGTTTGCTTAGAAGCTCTTTAAGACTCCCAGTGTGTTTTTGAGAGCGGCTTTCTTTGGTGGTTGTTTCATGAAGTGAACGACGTAGATAAAGTACGACGAATGCTCCCAATCCACCAATAGCAAATGGAATACGCCAGCCCCATGTTCTTAATTGGTCTTCCGTTAGATAAAGTGCCAGAATAAATATAATAAAACTGGCTAAAAGTTGACCAGTAATAAGCGTACCAGATTGGAAAGAAGCGAAGAGACCGCGGTGTTTTTTAAGGGAAACTTCGCTTATATAAGTTGCAGCTGTACCATATTCACCACCTGCTGAAAGTCCCTGCATCATACGGATTAGGAGAAGAAGAATTGCTGCAGTTCTCCCTAAAGTTTCATAAGTGGGAAGTATGGCAATGAGAAAAGAGCCCCCACACATCATAAGAATAGATATGAGCATCGAGTTTTTTCGTCCATAACGATCAGCAATAAAGCCAAAAAGCCAACTTCCAATTGGGCGCATAAGAAAACCAATAAAGAAGATTCCTGCAGTTTTAAAAAATTGGGTAACAACATCGCCATCTGAAGGGAAAAATTGTGGTGCAAAGTAAATAGAAGCAAATGAGTAAACGTAAAAATCATACCACTCTACTAGATTTCCTGATGCGCTAGATATGATAGCGAAGATACGTTTTCTTGTATCATGTTGTACTAAAGTTGTTTCATTTTTCATGAAGTGCTCCCCTTTTAGATCTGTAGTTTATATTTTTTTATTTAAAGTTTTTTACGATTTGTATCGCCAAAACTCAGTTAGTATAATAATAATTTCTTATGAAAGCTATATGAGAGGGCTTATTTTGGTTATAGGATTATGCCTTTTGAGCGTTTTCTTTTTGTAGGCGGATAAAGATCATCACATCGAATCTAAAAGGGGAGCGTGTTGAAAAGTAGGTTTAAGCTGGATGAAATGTTGGTAAAAAAGTGCTTAAATGGCTGTTTTAAAAGTTGCTGATAGGATGTTTGGAGAGTGCAGAAAAGTTGTATAATTTTTTATTATTTAGATACTAACCATTTGATAAATATCTAAACAATACAGATTCTTATACATGTATTCTTCACCTTATAGAGGAGTACAGCATTTTTTCCTGTAGGGTGAGCTATAAGAAGTGAATGGATTTTATATTATTTGCTTCTTTTATTGAATATTTATACATCCATTATAAAAAAGCCCAATTGCTTGGGCTTTTTTATTTTGTATAGAAAATTTAATAGATATCATTGTCTTTAAGATATCCTCCTTTGTCTATATCTGGCATCAAGAGAATTGAGATGAGTGCAATGATCATCATACCAACTATGTAAAAAAAGAAAACAGATTCGTATCCCATATTTTTTAATCCAAGCGCTACATATTCAGCAGAACCGCCAAATAGTGCATTCCCAATGGCAAAAGCAAATCCAACACCAATTGCGCGGATTGAGGCTGGGAACAATTCTGCTTTTATGATACCAGCAATGGACGTATAAAAACTCATAACACAGAGTATTCCAATGATGATTAAGAGTGCTGCCCATGCATTATGGGCATTCCCAATCATTTTAAGTACAGGAATGGTGCAGATAATGGATAAGGTACTCCAACTAATGAGTGAAGCTCTTGCTCCAATTTTATCGGCTATGAAACCAAAAAGGGGTTGGAGTAGCACAAAAATAAAGAGGGCGGCAGTCATTATCGTTGTTGCGGTTTGTTTATCAAAACCCGTGGTTGTGATCAGATATTTTTGCATATAAGTGGTGTATGTATAAAATGTGAGTGATCCACCAGCTGTAAAGCCAACAACCAAAAAGAAAGCTTTTTTATGATTGCGAAAAAGTTCTCTAAGACTACCAGCATGTTGTTCAGAGCGGCTTTTGTGGGTTGTTGTTTCATGGAGCAAACTACGCAGATAAATTGCAACAATTGCTCCAAAGCCACCAATGACAAAAGGAATACGCCAGCCCCATGCTTTTAACTGATCTTCAGTAAGGTAAAGGGATAAAATAAATATTATAAAACTTGCGAGAAGTTGACCTGTGATCGTTGTTGCATATTGAAAAGAAGCAAAGAGTCCACGACGATTTTTGGGTGCAACTTCGCTCATATAAGTTGCTGCTGTACCATATTCACCGCCAACGGAAAGTCCTTGAAACATGCGGACTAAAAGGAGGAGAAATGCTGCTGTTATTCCCAAGGTTTTATAAGTGGGAAGTATGGCAATGAGAAAAGAGCCACCACACATCATAAAAACAGAAATAAGCATTGAGCGTTTACGTCCATAACGATCCGCAACGAATCCAAAGAGCCATGCTCCAATTGGACGCATAAGAAAGCCAATAAAAAAGATTCCTGCAGTTTTTAAAAGTTGTGTAACGATATCTTCATCTTCAGGAAAAAATTGTGATGCAAAATAAACCGATGCAAAGGAGTAAGCATAAAAGTCGTACCATTCTACCAGATTTCCTGATGCACTGGATATGATAGCAAAAATACGTTTCCTTGTATCATGTGGATCTAAAGTTGTTTGATTATTCATGAAGTATTCCCCTTTTAGATTTATAACTTTTCTTCTCTTTAAAGTTGTTTACAGTTTACGCCATAAAAATTCAATCATATTGCGATGTTTCTTAAAAAAAGGGGGGTGGAAGTGGCTTATTTCCATGATGTTTGCAGTTTTTATTTTTGTCATAGAACAAAAACGGTACTCATATTTTTATAGGAAGGTATGTTTTGATTTTTATTGTATCTTTAACGGTGTCATTGATCATCCAGATCAGAAAGGGGTGTTGAGAGAGGATTGATTGGTGATAATAGATGCGGTTTAATTTCTATTATTAGACAAATAAGGAAACGATATTTTGCTTATTTTTGATAAAGAAAAGAGGACCTTAATTAAAACAGATCTGATGTTTTTAAAGCTAAGTATACTGGATTTATTGGGATCATGAAAAATATACGGTTATGATGTGGGATAATTTATTCATCATGGTTTATATCAAAGAAGAGGATACCGCTTCTTTATGATACGAGAGATGTTTATGCTATGAAAGGCGTGTCTATAATAAGTTGTAAATATTGATTTTACAGTATTATCATAATCAAGAAGCCCGAAAAATCGGGATTCTTGATTTAGTTTAGAAAATTTAATGGATACTATCACCTTGAAGATAACCCTCTTTCCGGGCATCGGGCATTAAGAGAACAGAAATGAATGCAATAATCATCATGCCAGTTATATAAAAATAGAAGACAGATTCATATCCAAGATCTTTTAATCCAAGCGCGACATATTCAGCAGAACCGCCAAACAGTGCGTTGGCAATAGCATAAGAGAGCCCAACTCCTATTGCTCGTACTGAAGCGGGAAACATTTCTGATTTTACAATGCCAGAGATGGACGTGTAAAAGCTCATAATGCAGAGCATTCCAATAATGACTGATAAAGCAATCCATGTATTATCAGTACTACCAATCACATTAAGTCCAGGAATGGTAAAGATAATGGATAAGACACTCCAAATAAGGAGTGAAGTTCTTGTTCCAATTTTATCAGCCATAAAACCAAATGCAGGTTGAAGTAACATGAAAACAAAGAGTGCAGCAGTCATCACAGTTGTGGCTGTATGTTTATCAAAGCCGGTGGTTGTAATCAGATATTTCTGCATGTAAGTCGTATAGGTGTAGAATGTGAGCGATCCTCCAGCGGTAAAGCCGATAACTAGAAAAAAAGCTTTTCGGTGGTTGCTTAGAAGTCCTCTAATACTACCAGCTTGTGCACTAGAACGACTTTCTTTGGTCGTTGTCTCATGGAGCGTGCGGCGTAGATAAATCGCAACAATTGCTCCTAGTCCACCAATGGCAAATGGAATACGCCAACCCCATGCTTTTAGCTGATCTTCAGTGAGATAAAGCGCTAAAATGAATATAACAAGACTGGCTAGAAGCTGACCACCAATCAGTGTGGTGTATTGGAAAGAGCTAAAAAATCCTCGGCGATTTTTGAGGGCGATTTCGCTCATATAAGTTGCTGTTGTACCATATTCACCACCGACAGAAAGCCCCTGAAGCATTCTGAGTAAAAGTAAAAGAATTCCTGCTGCTACTCCAATGGTTTCATAGGTAGGAAGTAGGGCGATTAAGAACGAACCACCACACATCATAAAAACAGAGATAAGCATTGAGCGTTTGCGTCCGTAACGATCGGCAATGAAGCCAAAAAGCCATCCGCCGATTGGGCGCATAAGAAAACCAATAGCAAAGACACCAGCAGCCATTAAAAGTTGCGTAACGACATTGCCTTCTGAGGGAAAAAATTGTGATGCAAAGTAAATGGATGTAAAGGAATAAACATAAAAGTCATACCATTCTACTAGATTACCTGATGCACTGGACACGATAGCCCAGATACGTTTTCTTGTATCATGTGGTGCTAAAGTTGGTTCATTCTCCATAAATTTATCCCTTTTATGATCATACCTAACTTGTTTCTTTTAAAATTTATTTACGATTTGATTCATCAAAATGCAATCGTATAATAATGATTTCCTATAAAAGATGTTTGGGAGGAGGATTTTTTTGAATTGTATTTTTATAAATTTTGAAGTTTATATTTTCTGTAACGTTAAGAATCAACCATAATATTTATATGAAAATCTATCTTGATCTTTTATCGCATGTTTTAAATAACGGCATTGATCGTACAGATCGAACCGGTGTGGGGACACGATCAATTTTTGGGTATCAAATGCGGTTTGATTTGCAGGCTGGCTTTCCTCTGTTAACAACGAAGAAATTGCATTTGCGCTCGATCATTTATGAGCTTTTGTGGTTTTTGAGAGGTGATACAAATATTGCATGGTTGAAGGAACATGGTGTGTCAATTTGGGATGAGTGGGCTGATGAGAAAGGGAACCTTGGTCCTATTTATGGTTATCAGTGGCGCTCTTGGCCTGCTCCCGATGGACGGCATATTGATCAAATCAGTCATCTTTTGACGATGATTAAAGAAACGCCTGATTCTCGTCGCTTAATTGTATCTGCTTGGAACCCCGCACTGATAGAGGAGATGGCTTTGCCTCCTTGTCATTGTTTTTTTCAATTTTATGTTGCTGATGGGAAGCTATCCTGCCAGCTTTATCAGCGTTCAGCAGATATTTTCTTAGGTGTTCCGTTTAATATTGCTTCGTATGCGTTGTTGACGATGATGATTGCCCAAGTAAGTGGACTTAAAGCAGGAGACTTTATTCATACTCTGGGTGACGCTCATCTTTATTCTAACCATTTTGAACAGGCAAGATACCAGTTGTCTCGTATACCAAATGCTTTGCCGTTGATGCTTATAAATTCAGCGGTAACAGATCTTTTTTCTTTTAAATTTGAGGATTTTGAATTGCTTAATTATGAAGCGCAGCCACATATTAAGGCACCGGTAGCAGTATGACTTTTCCAGTTTGTTTAATTGCAGCTGTTGCAGAAAATGGTGTTATAGGTCGTGAAGGTGCGATGCCTTGGCATTTATCCACGGATTTGCAACGCTTTAAAGCTTTGACTTTTGGTAACCCCATTATTATGGGGCGAAAAACATGGGATTCTCTTGGGCGTCCTTTACTAGGGCGTACAAATATTGTTATTACCCGTAATTGTGTATTCACGGCTGAAGGCGCTGTTATTGCTCATTCTTTGTCGCAAGCCTGTTCTATTGCAAAAAGTGTGGCTTCTCAAAATGGTGCAGATGCAGTTTTTATTATTGGGGGTGGTGAAATTTTTCAACAAGGGTTGCATATGGCTGATAAAATATTCCTTACAGAAGTTTTAGCTTCTATAGAAGGTGATAGTTTTTTTCCTGTTTTTGATAAAGAAAAATGGACTATTGTAGAAACACAAGATATTCCAAAAGGAGAAAAAGATAGTCATCCGACACGTTTTGTGGTTTATGAACGAAAATAATCATAAGTGAAAAGAACCTGTCAGTTGTATTGTAATGAGATAAGATAATCCCTATAAGATCCAATTGAATGGTTGGTATTTGAATGAATGGTAGTCAGTTAAAGAGGTGATAATGCCCTGGACAAATCAAAATGGTGGTGGCCCGTGGAGTGGCGATAAAAACAAGAACAGTGGTGACAAAAAAACATCGACTAAGAATCTTTTTGGTTCTGGTGGCAATAATGGGGGCGGAAATGGTCCCAATTTTGATGATATTTTGCGTAAAGGGAAGGATCAGTTTAAACAATTTAGTAGAGGGGGAATTGTTGTTTTGTTCCTTCTGCTTGCTGTGTGTTTTTTGCTCTATCAATCACTTTATATCGTCCAACAAAATGAGCAAGCAGTGGAATTGCGTTTTGGTGTGCCTAAGGCGGGAATTATCGGGGATGGATTGCATTTTCACTTTTGGCCAATTGAGACCTATATGAAAGTGCCTTTAACTGAAAAAACAATTGCAATTGGTGGACAGACTGGACAGAGACAACAAAGTGAAGGTTTGATGCTGTCTAGTGATCAAAATATTGTTAATGTCAATTTTTCTGTTTACTATCGCATTTCACATCCAGGACAATTTTTATTCAATGTGAATGATCAAGAAGGGACAGTTCGTCAGGTTGCTGAAAGTGCAATGCGCGAGGTTATTGGTTCCAGACCTGTTGATGATGTTTTACGCGATAAAAAAGAGGAAGTTGCTAACGATGTGCGAAAGATTACCCAGTTGACTGTCGATAAATATCAACTCGGTGTCGAAATAAGCCGTGTATCGATTAGTGAAGCTGCTCCTCCGACAAAGGTTGCTGCTGCGTTTAATTCTGTTCAGCAGGCAGAGCAGGAACGTGGACGAATGATTGAAGAAGGAAATCGTGTGCGTTTTACGAAGATTGGTTTAGCAAATGGTGAAGCTTCACGTACACGGGAAATCGCAAAAGGTGAAAAAGCACAAATGGTTGAAGAGGCACGCGGGCGTGCTGAACGTTTTCAGGCTATAGCCCGTGAGGCGGCAATATCACCAGAGGCTGCGCGTTATCGTCTTTATATGGAAACGATGGGGCGTATTTTCTCTTCACCAAATAAATTGGTTCTTGATCAAATTAATTCTCCAGCGGTGCCTTATCTTCCTTTGAACGAATTGCTGGGTAACAATTTATCAGAAAAAGCAAAAGCGAAATCAGCACGTTCGACATCGCTCTTGGATGCTCATATTTCTGGAGGACGCTAATAATGCAGCAGTCTCGTTTTTTGTTTATTTTTAGTACCATAATGTTTCTTTTGATCATTTTGTGGATGTCACTTTTTATTGTCTATCCTCGTCAACAAGTGGCAATTAAGCGTTTTGGTCAAATCGTTAAGGTCGAGTCTAATCCTGGAATTTATTCGAAAATGCCCTTTGTGGATAAGATGATTGTGGTGGATAATCGCTTGTTGCGTTATGATGTTCCTACGCAATCGGTACAAGTTCGTGGGGGTGCTTATTACGAAGTGGATGCGTTCTTTATTTATCGTATTACGGATCCTAAATTGTTTTTACAGCGTATTGCTTCAGGGCGTCCGCAAATTGCGGCACGTGAAAATCTTGCACCACGGTTTATTGACGCTTTGCGTGCTGTTTATGGTAAGCGAGAATTTAAAGCTGCCTTATCGGATGAACGAGGCGCAATGATGGCTGAGGTGCAACGGCAATTTTCTATAGATGCAGGTTCGCTGGGTATTACGATTGTTGATGTGCGTATTCGAAAAACCGATTTAACGGATGCTGTTTCAGAAGATGTTTATCGACAAATGGCTGCTGAACGGGAGGCTGTTGCGGAAAATATCCGGGCTCGTGGTCAACAAGAACGAGATCGTATTGTGGCAGAAGCAAATCGTGAATATGAGGAAATTGTGGCAGCCGCAAAGCGTGATGCTGAAATTACTCGCGGTGAAGGACAAGCCGAAAGTATTCGCATTTTATTAAATGCGCGGGAAGCTAATCCATCTTTTTACGATTTTTGGTTAGCGATGGAACAGTATAAGAATTTAGAAAGAGTTTCGATGGTCATTTCACCAAATGAGGATTTCTTTTTTTATTTTCAAAATCCCCTGCAAGTAAAGAAAAAGCTTTCATCAACAATGAGTC
Organism: Bartonella sp. MR110HLJHH; assembly: GCF_042194225.1. NCBI lineage: Bacteria > Pseudomonadati > Pseudomonadota > Alphaproteobacteria > Hyphomicrobiales > Bartonellaceae > Bartonella > Bartonella sp. MR110HLJHH. Next base: position 93,269 of record NZ_JBHIMQ010000008.1, read on the forward strand.
CTAGTTTGAGCAAAACTGATTCAAAGTCTGGTGGAGAATAGATGTATACTATTTCATATGAGAAGTATGCTCTATAGCTGCTTTTTTATGATGCATGTAAGAGAGTGTTAAGCCATACTGATTTTGCATAATAAGTTGAGTAAGGCTCTTTGCAGCTTTGGTTAAAGGCATGTCATGGATAGAAGTATCGTGAGTAGAAATACGTTTTTGAAGTCTTTTATCACAAGAGTTGTTTTGTGTGTGATTTTGTTTTTATCAGGATCAGTGAATTTGTCTTGGGGCGCAGAGACAAACAAGACATTGCTTTCTGTTCCTGATTTAGCTTCTGAGCTTTTGGAGACGGTTGTGAATATTTCTACGGCACAGACTGTTGAAGGAACCGAACAGGATGAAAATACTTCGGTACCCGTTATTCCCAAAGATTCATTGCTGGAGGAATATTTTAATGATTTTTTTACACCCAAAGATGGTCAAAAAAATAGTCAATTTCAAAAGGTGCGTTCTTTGGGGTCTGGTTTTGTGATTGATGCGCAAAAAGGGATTATTGTTACAAATTATCATGTTATTGTTGATGCTGATGATATTGAAGTTAATTTTACAGATGGTACAAAACTCAAGGCGAAGCTTCTTGGCAAGGATAGCAAAACTGATTTGGCACTACTTCAAGTGGATGCGGGACGTAAAAAATTAAAAGCTGTGCGTTTTGGTGACTCAGAAAAAGCACGTATTGGTGACTGGGTTATGGCTATTGGTAATCCTTATGGTTTTGGTGGAAGTGTAACGGTTGGTATTATTTCTGCACGTAACCGTGATCTTAATGCTGGTCCCTATGATAATTTTATTCAAACAGATGCAGCAATTAATCGGGGCAATTCTGGTGGTCCGTTATTTGATAGAAATGGTGAAGTCATTGGCATTAATACAGCAATTGTTTCACCTTCTGGAGGATCTATCGGTATTGGGTTTGCTATTCCATCAGATATGGCCCTTTCTGTTATTAGTCAATTGCGTGATTTTGGAGAAATAAGGCGTGGTTGGTTAGCTATTCGTATTCAGCCGGTGACTGAGGATATTGCAAAAAGTTTAAAATTGGACAATGCGGTAGGAGCATTGGTGGCTGGTAAAATAGAACAGACGGAAGAAAATAATGTAGATAATAGCCAGTTACAAACTGGAGATGTTATTCTTTTCTTTGGCAATGCAAAAATTAAGCATGCACGTGATTTGCCGCGTTTAGTGGCGGAAAGTCCGGAAGGAAAAGTGGTAGATGTTACCGTTTTACGGGATGGACAAGAAAAAACAGTAAAAGTTAAGCTTGGACGTTTGATTGAAACAGATGCAAATGAAGATATAGAAGAAGAAGTTGATGATAAAAAAGATAATGATCTGTCGAAAAGCGTGACAATGCAATTTATGGGAATGACGCTATCTGAATTGACAGAGGATTTGCGTCATCGTTATTCAATTTCAGATAAACTTCGAGGACTAGTGGTAACATCTGTTGCACAAAATAGCGCAGCGGATAAAAAGCGTATTCGCGTTGGTGAAGTCATTATTGATATCAATCAGAGTGCTATCACAACAATCGATGAAGCTAAAAAACGGATTCATAAATTACGTGAAGCCGGACGCAAAAATGCTCTATTCATCGTAGCGCGTCCAGATGGAGAGTTACGGTTCGTAACGCTTCTAATGGATTGATACCCCAATAGATTGAGGCTTAAAAATTAATTTTTTGTTTTTTATCAGCCTTGGTATATGGGCTATTTTGTAGCTCAGCCATGTGATGTTCAATATTTTTCAAGCTCATTTCACGACAAAGAGCATGGATTGTATAACATAAAATCCGTTGGGCAGTTCTATTTTTGCATTAAATAAAAGTATAAGTTGGTACCATAATAGATTTGCTAGTTCCCAATATTGCAACAGCCTAGGCTTTGAAATGCTGCATAAGAGATCACTGTCTTGTGTTTAAGTCAATTTTTATCTCTGCTTTTGATGCACAAGTGAATGGTATTGATATGGCACTTTATGAGAAGGATAAAAATGAGAAAATCTTATGATATTGGGAGCTCTTATTCAGATTGCAAAACGCTCAACTATTATAAATAAAGGGTGCAATTATTATTATAAAGAATGTTTTATCTAGTGAGACTTTTAGCACTTTGTGATTGTACTTTGTGTGCTATAGAGAACGTTTTTTTTCACTTCAGTTTGAAAAAAGTTATCCTAGAGAAAAATTATATTAGACTAAATTAGTTATATATATTTATACCTTTCTTGGTGATGGATGAAAAAATAGTTATAAAAAAGAGAGCGTGAAGAAGACAATTTCTGAATCTCTTATTATAAACCGGAGTAGCATGTTGTTTTTATAGGAAAAAAATAAAGCTGTCTGATTGTATAGGTTAAGCTCAGTATTATTTTCATAAATGATGACAAAGAATATGTTTATTTTTAATGGACTAACGGACAGAATGATTATGGATGTAGTTTATTATTGAATTATGATAGCAAAAATGCTTGGAAATTTCTTTGGTGTTGTTATTAAGTCCATTTTTTCTTTTTTTATAAGTTTCATAGGGGCTTTGGGGGGGCTGTGTGTTGCAATAAGTTATTGATTGGGAGAAATTGCTATTCATGACACAGAGAACAGTTACATTAATAGCGGGGCCTACTGCAAGTGGTAAGTCAGCGCTTGCTTTACAAATGGCTCAAGAAAAAAATGCTCTCATCGTTAATACTGATTCAATGCAGGTTTATGATGTTTTAAATATTTTAACAGCACGGCCTACGGAGGCTGATATTGCGATTGTTCCACACTATCTCTATGGCTATGTGAGTCCTACTTTGAATTATTCAGTAGGGCAATGGTTGTGTGATGTCGAGAAGCTATTGGCAACTTTTTCTTTAAGATCGGTTATTTTTGTTGGTGGAACAGGGCTTTATTTTCGTGCTCTTTTAGAAGGGCTTTCGGAAATACCTCATATTCCAGATGCTGTACGGCAGAAATGGCGACTTCGGCTTGATAAAGAGGGAGCTGAAAGCCTTTACCGCCAATTGTTGCAAGTTGATGCTGTTCTTGCTGAGAAAATTTCTTCGCAAGATGGTCAACGTATTGTTCGTGCTTTAGAAGTTTATGAGGCAACTGGTAAGAAGCTCAGTTGGTGGCAGAAGAAAAAAACGCTTCCTCTGATTTCGTCAGATTGTGCAGAAAAAATTCTTCTTATGCCACCACGTCCTCTGCTTTATGAACGTATTCATAAACGTTTGGATTCTATGATTGAAAGAGGAGCTTTAGAAGAGGCGATGATCATGAAGAATCTTAAGCTTTTCCCTTCATTACCAGCAATGAAGGCTATTGGTATACCTGAATTTATAGCTTATTTGGATGGATATAGAAGCTTTGAGAATGCTCTTGAAGCGGTGAAAATACAAACGAGGAGATATGCAAAAAGACAAATGACATGGTTTCGTAATCAATTTGATGAAGAATGGATGCTTACTTTTTGATAAAAGAGCTAGAGCTTTGTAAAGAAACTTTCGAAAGATAAAAGATAATTCGTGAAAAAGAATTTTTTAGAAAATAGAATTTTTTATTGACGAATGGTATCAATGGAATTAGAAATCTTTCTACAAGGAAATTTTTATATATTTTATACGTTGGAATAATGGGGGTGATCATACAGTGTGTGTTGTGTAATGGGCTCCTTTGGGGTCTTTTTTTATGGGCTCCGTTAGGGGCTTTTTTATTGTCCTATCAAGTAGGTGAGTGGGAAAAATGAGAAATGATCCAAGAAAGCAAGAGAGTGCAGATGGAAAAATAATGTCGGGGGCTGAAATAGTGGTTCAGGCTCTTATAGATCAAGGGGTTAAACATATTTTTGGTTACCCTGGTGGGGCTGTTCTGCCTATTTTTGATGTTCTCTATCACCAAGATACACTCCAGCATATTTTGGTGCGCCATGAACAAGCTGCAGGGCATGCTGCTGAAGGTTATGCACGCAGTACTGGAAAGGTAGGTGTTATGCTTGTGACTTCTGGTCCAGGCGCAACGAATGCTGTTACACCTTTGCAAGATGCTCTTATGGATTCTATACCTCTTGTTTGTTTTTCTGGTCAGGTAGCGACAACGATCATTGGAACAAATGGCTTTCAAGAAGCTGATACGGTTGGAATTACAAAGCCCTGTACGAAGCGTAATTGGCTGGTTAAAAACGTCAATGATCTTGCGGCTATTATTCATGAAGCTTTTTCTCTTGCTCAATCAGGTCGTCCTGGACCGGTTTTGATTGATATTCCTAAGGATGTTCAATTTGCTTCAGGAATTTATAGAGCGCCTCAAGTGCCGACATTTATGCATTCTTATTCAAAATCGAAAGGGAATGCGCAGGCTATTGAAGAGGCTGTTTCTCTCTTAGTAGAAGCAAGGCGTCCTGTTATTTATTCTGGTGGTGGTGTTATTTCATCGGGGATGGAAGCTGTAAAGCTTTTGCGCGATTTAGTTCAACTGGGTGATTTTCCGATTACATCAACACTCATGGGGCTTGGTGCTTATCCCGCTTCTGGCAAAAATTGGCTTGGAATGCTTGGGATGCATGGAACCTATGAAGCTAATATGGCCATGCATGATTGTGATGTCATGTTGGCTGTTGGAGCACGATTTGATGATCGTATCACAGGGCGATTGGATGCATTTGCACCTCATGCGCGTATTATTCATATTGATATTGATCCTTCTTCTATTAATAAGATCGTAAAAGCAGAAGTTCCACTTATTGGTGATGTGGCTTGTGTTTTAGGAGATATGACGCAACTCTTAAAGATACAGCAACCAGCGTTTAATAGTGAAGTCCGTGAGGCGTGGTGGACGCAAATTAATCGCTGGAGATCACGCAATTCATTGGCATATATGGAAAAAGAAGATGTTATCATGCCACAATATGCTCTTGAACGGCTTTATGCACTGACCAAAGATGCTCGTGCTTATATCACAACGGATGTCGGACAGCATCAGATGTGGGCAGCACAGTATTATCATTTTGATGAACCAAAACATTGGATGACTTCTGGTGGTCTTGGAACGATGGGGTATGGTCTTCCGGCGGCTATAGGTGTTCAAATAGCCCATCCTGATGCGCTTGTTGTGTGTATTTCTGGTGATGCTTCCATTCAGATGAATATTCAAGAACTTGCAACAGCTATTCAGCATGGCACACCTGTAAAAATTTTCATTTTAAATAATCAGTATATGGGGATGGTTCGCCAGTGGCAGCAATTGCTGCATGGTAATCGTCTTTCTCATTCTTATACGGAATCTATGCCTGACTTTGTGAAATTGGCACAAGCTTATGGAGCCGTGGGAATTCATTGTTCAAAACCCGATGAACTTGATGATAAAATTCAGCAGATGATTGACAGTGATAAGCCTGTTCTTTTTGATTGTCGTGTTTATCATTTAGAAAATTGTTTTCCTATGATCCCATCAGGATGTGCCCATAATGAGATGTTATTACCCGATGAGGCAAGCGAGGAAGCTGTTGCAAATGCTGTTTCTTCCGAGGGAAAGATTCTTGTATAAAATTAATATGTTAACAAAATAGTGAAAGATGGTGATGATGAAGTCTTTGAATTCTTTGAAGTCTTCATCTCTGTCTCTTCTTTGTGGAGAGTTCCTATTATCCTTAGAGCTCATTTTATGATTTTCATTCTTTGTTTAAAGACATGGGGTGTATTATTATTTGTACGCGATGTTTGTTTTTTTAATTCATATGTTCACATTAATAGCTATTTCGTTGCATTTTTTAGATAATACATTGAATTATCTGTTATAAATTAATTATGTTGTCTCATATATGAAAGATTCCATCGTGCAAGAAAAAAAGCCACCGTGCTTGAAGGGTGCGACCATGCAAACCGTCATGCCTATGAAAACAATAGAAAAGTTTGTCACTATGTTTTGGTTTCGCATTATGAAATTGCTCCAAATCGCTCTTTCAAGGGATTGATAGGAAAATCCCCCTAGCGGCTTGAAAGGAAGGGCAAAAATAACGAAGATCAAATGCAGCCATAGAAAATCAATTAGCCACCATAGCTTATAATCAGGTAGTAATCTCACCTGATTATGCGGGGGAGATCTATATATATATGAGATGTGTAGTCAATATATATAAACCGGAATAATACTCAACATCGTATCATTATCAGGACATTAACATTGAAAATTAAATATTCTTTCTTTTATTTGTTCTACATATTTATGATTCCATAAATCTACAGACACAAACACTCTTTGAATCCACCGCATTGGATTTTCATAACTATCAAATGATCCAAAAAATTTATCTCTAGAGTGTAGAGCCATTCTGTTATCAATGTATAATAATCTTCTTGGTTGTACATCAATTCCAAAAGATACAGCCTTCATAGCTTCATAAAAATGATTTAAAGCTTCCTTAGCTTTTTTTGACTGTGGCTCTAACATGCCCGGATAAAAAACAGCGCTGATATCTGGGAATTCACCGTCCCCTTGAACTAGGGGCACTTTACTTGTAGAGGTTACCCCATTTTTCTCCTCTATAAGGAATATTAATTATATATAAATTATCGCTTAAGCTACTCAAATCCTTCTCAATTAAAAGTTTTAAAGCTAGACGTGCACCAGATATTCTCGTTAACGGGCCATCAACATCATTGCGAACACCAGATAAAAATATCCCTTTAGGAGATAAATTTAAACCCTTTATAAATTTTAGTGCAGCATTTTCTATATGAAAATCTAACTCAACTTCAGATCCTAATCCTGTATAATCTTTTTTATTATCTTCTAAAGGAACTAGGTTATTTACTATATATTCGCCTTCAAACTTAATTGAATAAGGCTCTCCGATCAATAAAGAAAACATCATAATTAAATTTTTGCTAATATAGCCACTTTTACAAGACGCATCTAAATTATAAGGATTAGGTGACGTATTAATTGGTCTATCAATTGGAAGGTTTTCAAAGATTAAATGGTCTCGGGGTAATAGACACCTTTTGATTCATAAGAATTGTCAATATTCTATGTGATAGCAGCGAAAATGCTATTTTTTAGTTCAACCGAATATTCAATACACCCGTATGGATCATAAATAACGTGGTCTAAAGTCTACCAAAGTTTATCTCTTTCGACATTGCTTAATTCAAAAGCATTTTCATTTATCATTATAATTTCTTCCCCAATTATATTTCCCTATTTTTTTATTAAGAAAAGTGAAAAAACAATAATTAAAATTAAAATCAGCCATGTTAGCAAATAAGTGTCTGTAAAATCTTGGATTAATCCAAATAATGGTGGAGCAGTAATAATTGCGATTTGATTTACAGACATTGCTAAACCCAGAGAAAAGCCAACGCTTTCTTTCGGCGAAGAGTCTACAATATAAGCAACCCAAGGGCCATACCATCCTATTCCAAAAAAACCTAACCAAGCAGATAAAATAGTTAAATAAATTATGGATCCACTCATGCCTAAAATTAATATTAAAAATCCAAAAATTACTGCAATCATGCAAAACAAGACAGGAAAAAATCGTCCTTTTCTACAATGATCACTCCACGCTGCTAAAATAATTCTTCCTAAGGCACCAGAAGCCTGTAAAACAAAAAACAAATAAGCACTTTTATCTAGAGACAGGTGATAGATTCTATAAAAATAGATCGTTATAAAAATGGTTAAAACATATTGAACGATCACAAGTGAAACGCCTGAAAAAATAATATTCTTCATATGCGGTGCAGCCAACATCGCAAGACGAGATCTTATATTTGCATAGAACGAAACTCTTGCCTTGCTTTTTGGAACGATAGCTACAACTTTTGCTGGTGAGTGATAAAAAATAATAAATATACATCCACCTAAAAAAGAAACTATGGCACCGACCAAAAACGCACCTTGTATGCCATAAACAAGCGCACTAGCAGGAAGAACTATCCCAGCTAATGCCCCACCTAATGGTAGTCCCGCCTGCCTTATTCCCATTGCAAATCCGCGCTGCGATTGTGGAAACCATGAAGAAACAGATTTAGCGCCACCGGGTTGAGCAGAACTATAAAATCCCCCTACAATGAGCAAACAGACCAAAAGAGAAATATAGTTATTTGCGATTGCTCCCAACAAAAGAGCGACAGAAACGCCGACCGCGCCAACTCCAACAATATAGCGCTCGTTAAATTTGTCTAGTAATTCACCAGCTACAAGTAACCCAATAATAGGTAGGAACTGTGCTGCTGAAGACAGCAAACCTATCTGAGAGTCACTAAGCGAGAAATTTTTCTTAAAAAATTCAGCTAAAGGACCAATCCCTTGAACAAAGAAGCAGGCTGATGCTTGAGCGATAGTGGCAACAAGCAATACAATCCATCTATAATAATTTTTTTCTATAAATTTATTATTGCTCACTATACTCTCCCTCCAATTAAAGTGTATTCCAATAAAGTGGACTTTTTTCTAATAATGATTGCAACAATAAATCAGGTATTTTATGCTGATTACATAAAAATCTGTCAATACGATTGGTATTAATATGAAAGCTAAGGAATATGCTTAATTTAAGGAAATAAGCTATTATGTGTCGTGCAAATTTGATAGGCTAGCGATATAAGATAAATTTTACAAACATTGGTTCAGCTGGCATTAAACGCTCTTCATAAAAGATGCTATATTTTGGCAAGCTTTTTCAATATAATTCTCAAAGCTTTCTTCAGTCACATAGCCCAGATGCGGCGTGCAAAGAGCTCTATCTGATTGCAATAATTTGCTCTCATATACCGGCTCGCTGTCATAAACATCCAGTGCAAAGTAAGTTGAATTTTCCAAACTTAGTATTTTTTCTATCGCCCCTTTTTCAACCAAAGCTGAACGCGCTGTGTTGACAAAAATAGCATGAGGTTTCATGCTCAATAGATCATCTAATTGAATGATTTCTCTGGTTTTATCGCTTAAGCGTAAATGTACGGATATAATGTCAGGACGTGTAAAAAATTCATCTTTTGAATGCGTAAAATGATAACCTAAATTTTTTGCTTCTTGCGTTGAACGCTCGCTCCCATAAACCAAAATGGACATGCCAAAAGCTTGAGCATATTGAGCAACCATTTTACCAATACGCCCAAACCCGAATATTCCAAGAGTAGCCCCTTTCATTTGGTTGCCAAATGTTGTTTGCCATCGTCCTTTTTTCATATCAGACACAGATTTACAGAGTTTTCTACGCGCAGACATAATTAAGAGCCACGCAAATTCAGCAGCAGAAGTTGGATCTCCACCACCGTCTAATATTTCAATTCCTAAGTCTCTACAAGCTTCTATATCAATATGTGAACCTATAGGGCCTGTTTGGCGAATACAGTACAAATAAAATCAAATAATTATGCTTAATGTAAGGGATTGGGCGGTTATTGATTCTATTACGTTTTTTTGCTCCTATCCCTAACTTTTTTGGAGCTTTTTTATCGATTCAAGAGCAAGTTTTTTACGATCTGCACTCTTTGTATAAAGAGATGCCATGTTGTCGTCTGTCCATCCAAAAAGTGCTTTCAATTGTGAAACTGTTGCACCGGAATTAGCGGCGCGTGTTGCTGCTAATTTTCTCAAACCATGTGCTGATTTTTTTATACCCGCTTCATTGCATGCTTTGTAAAATAAAACCCCGAAGCTTTCTTTGGGTATTTTGTTTCCACGTCTACCACAAATGAATGTTTCATTTCCAATAGGACCAATTTTAAGGGTTTCGGCTAGTTCAGGCAAAATTGGTAGAAAAACATCTGTTTGGAATTTACTTTTCTCTGTCTTAAGATGAATGATATTATCTTTCACATCTTTCCAACCAATTCGTAC
>NZ_JBHIMQ010000080.1:0-882 GCF_042194225.1 Bartonella sp. MR110HLJHH
AAAAGCTCTGCTTTCAAATTTCTGCAATACTCTGCAAGCTCTGCTCCTGTTGGCATAAAGGTTTTCGATAATCCTTTTGCTTTTCCGCATATGATATCCTTAACAGCCTGCTTTAGAGCGTATTCTGAAGCATCTGATAAGGCTATGCTGTAATTTAAAGCGATAACATTAGGGTCTATATTTGCCGGTATTTTTAGACCAGAAAGCAAATAAGCAACCGCCTCGATATGTTCAACCGTAACTTTCCGTGAAAGCAGTGCGTGTAAGCGATTACAGTCTTGCAAAACTTGCGATCTCTCCTCCAGCGTCAACGGCTTTCCATGCATAGAGGTTGGAGGGTACACACTCCGGTCCACTCTCTTGGCAAGTGCTTGCAAATGAACTGATAGCCTCTGTATCTCTGCTGCATTCTGATCCATAAGAATTGCTAGTGGTGATTGCTGCTTTGAGTGTACTGAAGCTTTGTGAAAGGCTGTTTGTGAAGTTATTTGTTGAGAGCTTATAGCGTTCGTTTGCATATCGTTTCTCCTGTTCTAATTTCTTGGCTAGCGTTCCATTCTGGTTAATAATCCAACCACACCAAGCACTTTGCCAATCGCGATTGTTTGCATTTCGACATGGGTTGGCTTTCCAATGAAGTTTAAATCTTTCGAATTCTAATAACGCCTCATCATGCGTTAAGCCTTTATCGATTGCGTATTGCAAATCGGGTTCAAAATCTTCTGGTACGCTTCCAAGTTCTTTTTTCCCCTTACTTCGCTTGGCTTTCTTAGGAACGCTTGTCTGCTCGTGAATGGGAGGTTGGTTGGTTTGCTCTGATTGGCTTTCAACATCACACTCGATTGGCTCGTCAACCAAATCGATTGTTTCTAAATCTTCAAA
>NZ_JBHIMQ010000081.1:0-819 GCF_042194225.1 Bartonella sp. MR110HLJHH
GGCACAATGCGCGGTGAGAGTGTCGATGCTCATATTGGTGCATTTACCAATCAAGGGACGTTTATTGCAACCGATGATTTGCATTTGATGGTAAGTGCACAAGAAGGCGTCGATCCGCAACAAGCCTTTCTGAAGAATACATCCGAAGGTGTCCTTCAAAGTGGTGGTGTTTTTGTTGTGATCGCAGGGCAATTAGACAATGCCGGTGTGCTTGGCTCTAGTGGTGAGAATGTTGCCCTCAATGTGGCAGGGAATGTCAGCAATAGTGGGCTGATTTACGCCAAAAAATCTATGGATCTATTCAGTGATGGTAATCTGACCAACACACAGGGCAGAATTATTGCTGAAGAGGCTCTCAGCATTGGTGGGCTGAAAGAGACACGTGCTGGTCATATAAGTAATGAGGCTGGTCTTCTCAGTGCTTTAGCCGGTGAGATGAAGATTGTTGCAACGTCTTTTGTCAATAAAAGCGCTGAAACGACAAATTCAGACCAACAAAACGCTACACATGATGAAGGTGCGCATGTTTTAGCGCGGGATGGTTTGCGCATTGATGTGGGCAGTTTTGAGAATGTTGATGGTCTCATTTCTACGCAAGGGGCAGTTAATATTGTTGCTGATAGTGTGATCCAAGCAGGGCACATAGAGATTGAGCGTGGTGACCTTCAACTGACCAGCCATGGTGATTTAACCAATAGTGGTACGATAGCAAGCAATGGCGCAATCACTGTGAATGCGCAAAACACTCTGAACCAAACGGGGCGCATTGTTTCGCAAAAGCGGATAGAACTCTCAACCGATGGCACCTTGACGCTGGGT
>NZ_JBHIMQ010000082.1:0-813 GCF_042194225.1 Bartonella sp. MR110HLJHH
GGCATCCCTTTTTTTTCATGGTCAAAAATTTTCATATCAAGTTCGCGTCTTTTCCTTTTGATAAGTGATTGCTCAGCCTTACGTAAATGCGTTATCGTTTGTATCGTTATAGATTCATTTTGGATCATGGCTAATGAACCATCGATATGTGCTTGAAGATCTGCAATATCTTTCAGGTTTTCTTTTGTTTGAAGAGCATCAAATAGACTTTTGAGGTATTTAAAACGATTTTCTACTTTTTCAAAACTTTTCAAAGTTATAGCTTTATTTAGTAGCGAAAAAAATTCTAAACGCTCAAAAAGCAACTTGCCCATTCGATTAAAAGGCTCAGAAATTTTGTCTTCGTCCTTCAATACCTTTTGATATGATTCCCTTGAAAGCTCATCTTTCTTATAGAGCGATTCTGGTTCTTTGAGAAAAAAACTAGAAAAGTCTATTTTCTGAGGTGCAGTTTTCTGACTCTTTGTTATAGCTTGATAGTTTTTTTCTGTTTGCGAAAGTTGTTCTTTTTTCAACTCAAGCTGTTTTTTTAAGAGCTCAATAATTTCCCCTTTTTTTAATAGATTAATAAGCTCCAGATATTCTGCTGGTGAAGCAGCTGGTGATGAGGAGGCGAAAGATACGCTTATACTTGCGTCATTTGCATATGCTGGAGCTAGATTCAGCATTCCCCAAATGGTAATCATTCCTGTTATAATAAGAATCTTTCTCATATACTTGCTCGCTTGATTTCGTTAGGGATTGTTTTATTAATAGGCACACGGTTCCTATCATTGGGCTGTTTGAGCTTTGGTGCTAATACACAAGCCGATA
>NZ_JBHIMQ010000083.1:0-782 GCF_042194225.1 Bartonella sp. MR110HLJHH
GGTAATGAGTTTAGTGAAAAGGACATCAAAGCCCAAGGTACGCAAGATTTTACATCAACCAACCAAAAAGAGTTTGTTCCAGAAGATCAAGAGCTTACGCTTTATGCAACACGGGATAAAACAACCGCGGCTGGAGAGTGTGTTGTGGTCGTGCAATTCGTGACCAATCGTTGAGAGGTATAGGGGAAGGCTTAATTCCCCTCACGATTTATGGAGCAGATTGTACAGAGAGTTGCAAATTAAGGGCAGATAAGACAGCGACTAAGGTAGAAAGTTTAGGGTCACCTGTTTTGCTTAAAGAGCGGTATAATCCACTGCGTTCGCGATTGGTTTCTTTTGCTAAGGCACTCATATTTTGTGCTCTAGCAACAATGCCAAGGGCATCCGCTATATGAGAGGCATCACCAGTTTTGAAGGCTTCATTTAAAAAGACTTCTTGAGATTCTGGTGTTGTGAGGTGTTTTTCAAAGTTAAAGGTTTTCAATTTCATTTTTAAGATCCTCTAAAAGAGATAAGGCTTTTTGAATATCACTGGATTGTGTGGATTTGTCACCACCACAAAGCAATATAATGATTTTATCGCCTTTTTTTGTAAAATAAATTCGGTAACCAGCACCATAGTGGATACGTAATTCACCTATACCATTAAAAAACTTTGCATCACCCAAAAGCCCTGAACGAATTCTATGAAGCCTTGCAAGAATTATATTAGCAGCTTTTCTGTCTTTAAGTTTTTCTAACCAGTTATCGAATTCATCTGTTGTTTTTATTATCGCTACCAT
>NZ_JBHIMQ010000084.1:0-779 GCF_042194225.1 Bartonella sp. MR110HLJHH
CGATCATTGCTAATCAGTGGTTTGGAACCGTCAAAATCGGGTGTTTGTCCCCCAGCCAAACCTTGATCGCCAGAGCTTAAGCCAACTTGCTCAACCCCCTCACGCACCGCATGATTGTCAATATAGCCTGTCAACTTGGCATCAAGCGTGCCACCAGCTTCAATCGTGCCATAAACAGCATCATAGGTACGTTTGGGTGTTTGGGTAAAAGTAGGACCGTCCCATTCGTCTGCATCGTGCCCTATACATGCTGGATGTGCGAGACTACATTGCTTATGTCTGTAGCGTGTTTCAGTCACAATCTTGGTTGTTTCGATTAAATCACGCCCCTCATTGAGCAAGGTATCGCCATGCATCACAATGTTGCCATTGGCAGCAATTAAACTATAGCTATTGCGGATATCACCGGCATTAATTGTCAGATGACCTCCTACCAAAATCTGTGCAGCATTATTGGTAAAATGAGGCTGCTGACGAATGATCGTGGTGTCGATATTTTTCTTGATCCTTGTGTGTTTATCAACATTTGGGATATTTTCCCATTCTCCTCGCACGTAACTGTGAGAAACCACTTTATCGCTAACTTTAACCCCGCCTTCACGCATGTTGGTAAGCGCTGAGACATCGAAGATCATATCGCCTGAGACAGCTTCTAAAAGCCCTGAGCTGTTAATCACATGACCAGCCCGCTCTCCACTAAACCCACGGATGATGAGATTGTCTTCAGCAATGACATCGGCAAACTTATTGATAAAATCCCCATCTAAGGAGAAAATGGC
>NZ_JBHIMQ010000085.1:0-779 GCF_042194225.1 Bartonella sp. MR110HLJHH
GACAATTAATCATTCTTAATGTTGGAAATGGTTATCATATCGTTCTTATTGGGATGTCGAGAATCAACGTCACTCAGGGACAGTTTGTTCTTGCAGGTGAACCTCTTGGAACGATGGGGATGCAATTTGTTGCGAACAGTGTTGCATTGGATATAGGCAAAACGACTCCAATGCTTTACATTGAGTTTAGAAAGCAGGGGAAGCCTGTGAATCCAACTCCTTGGTGGCAGACTGAAAAATAAGAAGGAACCAAAATGATTCGTAAAATTATTCTTTTGGTCGCTGGGGTATTTCTCGGCGCCAGTTCAATGATTATGGTGCAGTCTGTTGCTGCCAATAATGAAGGTGATACGTATAAAGAGCTGGCCATATTTGGCGATATCTTTGAACGCGTACGTATGCAATACGTGACGGTTCCAGACGATAAAAAGCTTATTGAAAATGCTATAAATGGGATGCTCACATCGCTTGATCCCCATTCATCTTATATGAATGCGCAAGAAGCCAAGGAGATGCGGGATTCTACAAAAGGAGAATTCGGAGGGCTCGGTATTGAAGTAACCATGGAGAAAAACTTGATTAAAGTTGTTTCTCCAATGGATGATACACCTGCTTCAAAAGCGGGTATTTTGGCAGGGGATCTCATTTCAAAAATTGATGGTGTACAGACCAATGGTCAAACATTGAATGAAGCTGTTAATAAGATGCGAGGTGCTCCTGGAACACCAATTACGTTGACAATTATTCGTTCTGGTGTTGATAAGCCGCTGGAAATTAAG
>NZ_JBHIMQ010000086.1:0-776 GCF_042194225.1 Bartonella sp. MR110HLJHH
GCGCATATCTATTCACTTTTGGAACATAATTGGCAAAAAGACATTGTATCTCCAGCATATTCAAGGAGATAAAACATGGAAACTCGCATTCCTGAAGACACACCATTCGATACGAATTTTCTAGGAGAAACATCTCTAGAAGAAAAGTATCCATTCTTTCACACACCCATTTCATGGTCCGCAATCTTTGCGGGATTGGTGACAGCCCTTGCCACCTCAATCTGCCTCTCTTTTCTGGTAGCAGCTTTAGGCTTAAGCCAAATGGATTTCACCTCTTCAACCCCATTTGAAGGCTCTTTCTTCTCCTTTGGCGTGGGTTCTATTATCGTTACACTGATTAGCCTAGCCTTGGGAGGCTTTGTAGCTGGACGTTTTGCTGAATCGTCAGGGACGCTTCATGGCTTTCTTACTTGGGCTCTCATAACATTGCTAATGACCCTCCAAGCCATCCACGTGGTTTCTAGTACAGCAAAGATAGGAGCTAAAACTGCTCTCGAAAACAGCTCCATGGTCCAACAAACCGTAGACAGCCTCAAAACCAATATTTCCCCCATACTTGCAAAATTAAACAGCGAAAGTCTGGAAAAGTTTTTTGCAAAAAACAGTGACAATGGCATCAATTTTGATCAGCTTGGTAGTGAATTGCGCACCCTTCTCAATAAAAGCGACATTCCTGCTCTCAACCCTGATCGCTTGAAACAAACCTATCAAGCAGCACTCAACGATATTGGTTCTGCGATCACAGCTTTCAAAAATGATCCTTCTCACTATCGCAC
>NZ_JBHIMQ010000087.1:0-769 GCF_042194225.1 Bartonella sp. MR110HLJHH
AGAAAGCAGTCTTTATCCCACGGGTTTTATAGGAACCTTTGGAATGCGCGGGATTCCAAAGGATTGGTTAATTTGCGATGGGAAGGCTTATTTGCGTCGTGATTATCGTGATTTATTTGAGACGATAGGAACGGTTTGGGGAGAAGGAGATGGTGTTACGACATTTAATGTTCCCGATTTTCGAGGGATGTTTTTACGGGGTGTTGATGGAGGGCGCAATATTGATGAGGGGCGTTCTTTTGCAAGTGTGCAAACAGATTTAATCGAGTCTCACCAACATCAAGGACAGAGCCTTTCGATGTCTCATTTTACCAGCAACGAAAACTTTTGGGATGGGAATACGACGGATGTGTTGGGCTATCGTCTAGGCTTGTTTGGGGGGAGCTCTCTAGCGAATTTTATGGGCATAGAGCGTGAGAATTTAGGAGGCTACATTGTAAGTTCTCATACTCTTGATGAGAGCCAAGAGGTTGTTTTGGAGAGCACTGGTGAAGGCGAGACGCGTCCAGTAAATGTGAGTGTTCTGTTTGCGATTAAGACATGAGGTTAAAATGTCGACGATCTATGATTGGTCTTTAAATGCCTCCTTGAATGCCTATTGTGATGATTTGATTGATTGGTCAAAAGGACAGCGCCCTAGCAGCGTGAATAATAGCGCCCGTGTGATGATGCAGCGTGTGCGTGAATATTTATCCGATACGAGTGGTGTGATTGAAAGCACTTTTACGGTTGATGCTGAACAACAGACGACGTTGATAAGACTTCAAAG
>NZ_JBHIMQ010000088.1:0-764 GCF_042194225.1 Bartonella sp. MR110HLJHH
TGGCAAGATGCAATGGAGCAAGCCAAGGGTAAAGCCGAGGTTATTATAGCAAAACAACGCCATGGTCCGACAGGAATCGTTCCCCTTGCCTTTCAATCCGATTTTACACGCTTTAGTGATTTAGAACATAATGTAACACTTTAAATAATTGTTATTAGCTAACTGAAAACATTGTAAAAACACATAAAACATGTTATGATCTTTACATTATTTAATGGAACTTACAAACATGCTTAATAAAGTGATTTTAATTGGTCATTTAGGTGCCAATCCAGAAAGCAAAACAATGTCATCTGGCATCGAGGTGGTCAATTTTCGAATGGCAACGTCTGAGAGCTATACAGACAAGGCAACCAATAAGAAAGTAGACAAAACCGAATGGCATTCCATTGTGGTGTTTAATCCACATTTGGCAAAAATAGCGCTTCAGTATCTCAACAAAGGTAGCAAAGTTTATATCGAGGGGCGACTACAAACCCGTAAATGGCAAGATAAAAACGGTGTTGATCGCTATGTAACAGAAGTCATATTGCCTCAGTACAAAGGTGAGTTAAAGCTATTAGATGGAAAAAATGATGATGATCAAGAGCCGTCATCATCTGCTTATGACAGAAGCATTTACAGACCTCTTGATACGCCCCATACCGTTATGAATGACAGTGTTCCTTTTTAATAGAGAGTATTTAAATGTCTGATAAGCCGCCGCTCCATACCTTTAGTGCAATCTGTAAATCTAAGCCAGTTTATAACTATACTATTACAGA
>NZ_JBHIMQ010000089.1:0-763 GCF_042194225.1 Bartonella sp. MR110HLJHH
TTCAATAAAATAAGAATAAATGTTGTTAAAATAATCCTTTACTATCATAAATTCAGCGTTAATCTTAAGCTAGCACCTCTTCCCCAATCTCCGCCAGAACTCATTGCGGATATATTAGAGCGATCTTTCCATCTTCTGACATACAACCAGCTCCAAAGGCAAAAGCCGATCGACTACGCTATAAACCATTACCAAAACAGACACTTAAAGACCAAAAAATATCAAAATAACTTAAATTCGATATAACTTAAATTCGATACTGCTAAACCAACAGAGGCCGCCTGTCTTGCTTCTTTCTGAACTGTCTTCATATCATATCTTAATGCTTCAAATTTTGTATCCGTGTAAGATTTTGCATCATTCACAACATTACTCATCGCATTATCCTATGGATTCAGAAAACCATTTATCTATATATTTTTTTGCATCATCAAAAACTGTCTTATCTGCTGCTCACTGTTATGTAATTGATCACCTTTTAGGCAATATATAATCCAATAATAATCTTATCAGCAGTAGAATTATGCAAAATAACATGCCGCCTATCTTGTCATAAAAATAATGCTGCATTCATTGATAATATTATTATTATATATATTTCTCTTATAAGGAAAAACCTCTCTCAAAAATAAATATCGATTACTCAAATAATTCCTTTTGGAGATGATAAATGATTTTTTCACATAAAACCTCACAATAAAAAATACATTTTTACTCGAAATACGCCCATCTTCTATTGCTATTCATTTATGATGAGAATAAC
>NZ_JBHIMQ010000009.1:0-87202 GCF_042194225.1 Bartonella sp. MR110HLJHH
AGGGACGGCAAAACTATGGTGATGCCTGCTTTTAAAATGGGTCCATAGTCTGCAAGCCCCAAATTCGCTGCATAGACGCGTTCAACAGCAAGCGCTTGTTGACCTTTGGCATAGTATTTCCAGCAAATGGCATCCACCATATCGCCATCTTTGGTCATATAAAGGTCACTCATAGGTCTTCACCATATTCTCTCAATTTTATTGTAAATTCTTGTTTTTTGGGGATGCCATTATGATGAAAAATGCTTTGCTTTTCCTCTACAGAAAGAATGACAAACTTACCTAAGATTTTGCCTTGACCAGTCACAAGAATGTGAGGTCCCATATGCGCTATTTGCCGTAAATATTCGAGCTGTCTGTGACCACCTTTGAAATCTGGATAAATCACGCCAGTTAAAGAAAATTCCGCATTTGCAACAGCAGGCTATTGAAGAGCAGCCTTTCTCCCCAATCGCCCTTGCTCCACCCATGGAACACCATAAGACATATCAAGTGTTTGGTAAGCTGCTGTTTCAATCGAAAAAATAAAACCACCCAAAGCTAACATCATGGTATTTAATCCGAAAGGCTAGAGGCTATGGCTAAACGTTGCTGTTTTGCATAGCGTTCAAGTGCTTGATTGACAGCGTCTCTGATTTCGTCTTTGAGACCATTTGGTACTGAAATATTTAGATTTGTAATGGTTACACGGGCATCTACTTCAACAGGTTTATGAACCGTAATGGGCTTTGGAGCTTTAAAGGCACCCACTTTATTTGTTGCCTGCATTTGTCCTGTTTCAACGACACTTGTATTAAAACCACTCTTGCGTTTTTCAGGCGGGGTGTTTGTAACCACTACTGTATCCAGCATTTTTTTTGCCCGTGCATTGGTTTCATTGGTAAAGGTTTTAATGGTCTGGGTTGAAGTTTTGTTGATTGAAACATTAAAGCCTAGCTTTTTTTTCATCCAATTAGGCATCCAGCTGGTTAATTTGCTTATCATGCCGCCAAACCAATCAGACAGAGCATTCCATTGGCTTTTGATACCTTCCCAAAGCCCGTTAATCAGATTGGATCCTGCTTCCATTAAATCGATGCTAAACAGCCACTCAATCAATGCATTGATTTTTTTTGAAATCCAAGAGAGCGGTGAAAAGTTTTTAAAGAGCGTCAAGAGGTTATTGAAAACGTTACTACATAAGCTCGCAAAAGAATTCCACAAGTTGCTTATGAAGCTTACTACCGTATCCCAATTTTTGTAGAGCAGATATCCAACTCCAACAAGGGCTGCTATGCCGCCAGCGATCCAGCCGATAGGAGTGGTCATGATTGCGATACCAAGCGATATAAAAGCAGAACTAACGGCAGTTATTGCTGGAATGAGTGAAGCTACAAGAGTTACAGCAAGACCAGCAATTGCGGAAGCAGCCGGTGCCATTGCCGAAATGAATGCCCCAGTAAGAACTGCTCCAACTGCAGCTAAAGATGCTGCTACCCAACCATTGAGTTTGTCCCAATATTGATAGAGGACGAAGAGCGCTGCAATGCCACCCATTAACCAACCGATAGGTGTCGTCATAATTGTGATACCAAGGCTAACAAACGCTGTTCCTACGGCTGCTAATGCGGCAATGAGTGGACCAAAAATGAACGAACCAAGTGCCACAAGTCCTACCTTGAAAAGGGTTATTTCACCAATCAGAGGTTCTAGCCATTGGAACCAGCCTTTAATTCTCTCTGTGAGATCACTGATGCCTTTTCTTAAATCGGAGGTAGGATTAAGCAAATCATTAAGGACTTTTTTTAAGGTTTTTGCCCAGCTCGCAACGGTTGTTTGAATGAGGTCGCGGTTTTCATCAATCAACTTTGAAAAACCGTCAATCATATCATTAATCACGGGCATGAAACGGGCGCCAATAAAGCTCGCGATACCGCCTATTTTTTTCTTAAAAGCACCAAGCTTATCACTCAAATCTGCTGCATAGCGTGCAACATCGGCACCTATGAGCCATTTTCCTTTTCGCGCCTTTGCAAACAGTTCTTTAATGGGTGCCATGCCTTGTGCAAGCATGGTCGCCATTTCTTTACCATCGCCCCCAAACAGCAGAGCGGCAATATGCTGTCTTTGTGCTTGATTTTTCATCTTACTCATCTTGTCGGTAATTTCTTCTAACAAGACAGAAGTGGATTTGAGTTTTCCAGAAGTGTTTTTGACAGAAATGCCAAGTGCTTCAAAGCCCATCAAGCCTCTTTTTTGTCCAGCATAGGCTTGTGCTGAACGCCTATTTAAAACCGCTAAGGATTGTTGAAAAAGTTCGGCAGAAGTGCCTGAATTATCGGCTGCATCGCCCCATAATTGAAGCGATGCAACACTCATCCCCAAATGTCGTGATGCGTGATGAAGACTATCTCCCAGATGCATGGTTTTCATGGTGAGGGCGGTTACACTTGCCACAAGACCACCACCAGCAAGCCCTAAAGCACCAGTAAAGACCGAAGCACGGCTTGCCGCCACTCCAAGAGCACTTTGAACGCCATGAAGGCTTTTTGTCATGTTTTTGACAGCAGCAGAAAAGCGCGGAATACCCAAACTATGTGAGAGTGTTTTAGACAATGTATCGAATTTTTTTTGTACACGTTTAAGAGGCGCGGTGAGTTTGTCTTCAAGAGACAGTTTCACCTTTGCATCAGCAACTTTTTCACTCATTTTGTCTTATACCTTTCTGCTGCTTGTTTTCGCCAGAATATGAGTTCTTGCGGTTCCATTTCCATCATCTTTGAAAGGGACCAATGGAACACAATGGTAATATCGGCTATGAGTTTAGCGGCGTTTTCCCAGTCGAGGTATCCCGCCGCTTGATAAAAGACTCCAAAATCTCTCCAATGCTCGACAAGTCATTAATATCGAGTTCTCCAACCGCTTCATGTGCCCATCCAGAAAGGCGTGCAACCATAGCAATTGTTTGCTCTATGCCTTCTTTTTTGTCGATTGCTTGCAGATCTTTTGTTTTGGGGCGCTGTAAGGTAATTGTGGTGTGCTCTTTTCCCTCAAAAGTAACAGGTATCAATAATTTATGTGTAATGCTTGTTTGTACTGTCATTTTTATAATCCTAAGTTTTCTCTATGATCTGCTAATTGATTGACGCCATTGAATCTCCTCACCATGTTGAGGGCGTCTATCTCAACAATTTCAACGTCCTTCTGGACATATTTGAAATACTGTAATGTGAATGTTGCTGTGGATGTTGCTTTGCTCCCCGGTTGCCATTCTGCCATTTCAAAGCCTTTGCATAGTCCTCTCATGGTAATGACAACACCTTCTGCGGGTGTGCCTTGCGCTTGCATTGAACTTCGTAATGAAATGTCGACATCAGTGCGCCCCAACAGTGTCATCAACTCTGGAGAGCAATCAGAAATGGTCATGCTAAGTGTGAGAGTTTCAAGACCAAGGTCAACTTCAATGGAGGAGTCCATGCCTCCGCCACGATAACTTTCAACAACCAAGTTCAAATTCGGTAATGTTACGCTTTCACATTTTGCTTGATAGGGAATGCCGTCGACAAAAATGTTAAAATATTTCAAAACTCTTGGTAAAACGGGTATAGCCATTAAAAAATCTCCTCTAAATAATCATTCACAATGCGTGAACGGAATGTGATGTGTTCTGCTGGTGTTGTTGGTGTGAATTCGACATTGAAATAGACTCTGCCGCCTTCAATAGCGCTTGCTGTATTCAACTCTGGATCAGGCGTACAACGCCCACCAAGAATGGCGCCTTGTGCTTTTAAATCACGCAAATAGGCATTGACGCTTTCACTCACGTCACTCATGTAGGTTTTTTTGATATTGCGGTCGACAGCCCATAGATGCCCGCGCAAAATGGCGTCATTGATCATATCTGCGGTTCTCACCACCGATAAGAAAGCAAACTTTGTATCGCTTGAAAGGGTGCGATTACCCCAAAGACGATAACCATTTTCGCGGATAATTGTTGTGATGTTTTGTTCGTTAAGAAGGTTAGCGCGGCTTGATCGATCACCAATGGAAAAATCAATGGGACGCGCAATACCAACAATGCCATTGATCACTTTATTTGAAGGAGAATGCCAAAAACCGTGTGTAAAATCAGTTTTGGCAATGACACCAGCAACTGCTGCACTTGAGGGCTGTTCTACAATTTTTCCATCACGATTCACCTTTACAAAAGGGTCAATAAGAATGACGCGCTTTGAATCAAAATCCTTTGCTGTGCTAAGAGCGGCTTCATCTGTTGTGTTGGGTGCATCAAGCACCACAATGGCGCGCAAACGTTCTGCAATGCCAATCAGTTCTGCTGCGACGGGGTTGGCAGTTGCACCAGTTCCATTCTCTTCAATATTCACACTGGAAGGGCGTTGATGTGTAAAGCCTGGAGCGATGAGAATGCGTGGTGTTTGTCCCACAATGGACCCCGCTCCAATCAAAGCATGGACGCCTTCATAAGCGCCATTTGCATTCACACCACCTAGAACATTGGTGAGTGTTGCGTTTTCATTGTCACCCTCGTTCACACGCACGACAACAACAATAGCTCCCACTTGCTTGAAAATAAGATCAAGGGCATTGGGTAGGGTGCCTTGACGCTTGCCTGTTTTATCCAGTTTAGCTGCTTGTGAAAGAGAGCCTGTTACCAAAACGGGTGTATTAAGAGGAAATGCTTGTTCATCTGCATCGGGCGCCGTGCCAACAATCCCGATAACTGCCGATTGTCCCGCGCGAAGAGGGCGGGTGCCGTCGTCAACCTCGACAACTTCAACACCGTGTAGAAAACCTGTTGCCATACTTTATGCTCCTTTAAATGAGGGGTGAATTAAAATGAATGGGAAAAATGAGAGGTAAAAAGCCGCTCTTGAGAACGACTTGACAAAAACTTTAAAACCGTTAGATTCATACAAAGGTGCTTCAAAAACATCTTAAAACAACAAGCGGATTGGTTACCGAAATAATCAGTCTTCTGTGCATTAAAGACTTTGACTCATTATATGCTACGCGCATATAATAGTGGGGTCGGGTGTGGTTATGCCATAAAATACCCTTTCGAGGGGAAAGCATAACGACGGGCTTGTTGCCGTGTTTTTGAGCACCCGGCATTCTTCATTGAGTGTCAATCAAAAACATTAGTCAACAAGGAGTTCATCATGAACAATTTAGTAAACACTCAAACTACATTAACAATGTCTAGCCGTGAAATTGCAAAGTTGTGCGATAAAAGGCATGACAATATTGTAAGAGATATTCGGCAAATATGTACTGACCTCAAAATTGAGGTGAGTAAATTTCAGGGAAATTATAAGGATTCTACAGGACGTAAATTAGTCTGCTATAACCTCCCTAAACGCGAGTGTCTTATCTTAGTTTCCGGATACAGTACAGTATTGCGTTCTAAGATCATTGACCGTTGGATAGAGCTTGAGGGGCAATCAGCTTTACAGCTAGGACATGACTTTGATGATTTTAACTATCTTCGCCAATATGTTTTGACAAATTATCCTAAAATCATGGGTATCATCTTTGGTCGTCTTTTGAAAATAGATGAAATCGAAAAAGAGCTTGATCATTATAAATCAGTTACAAAAGAAGCCAAACGAGTTTTAGCAAGCCCTGTTGTAAAAGCTGCTTAACTTTAAAAACATGATTTTATCTCCTCGTCTTTTAGGCGGGGAGGTATGCGATTTCTTTCTTAACGGCTATGCTCCATTTGCACATCTGCTTTTTTACTAACTTTTAGTGTTGGAATAGAAGAGACATCTATATCCCGCAATGCATGCCATGTATCATAATTGGCTTGAAGCTGTAGCCAAAGGGCTGGTCCATTGCCTAATAATTTGCCAATGCGAGCCGCTGTTACAGCCGTGACAGGGCGTTCTCCTTTAAGGATGCCATGTAGATGTTGACGTGATATTTGAAGAATCCGAGCAATTTCAGTTTTGCTTGTATCTAAATGCTCCAAAGATTCGGCTAAAATTTCTCCTGGATGAGTAGGACAACGATTAGGATTGCGTGTAGTCATGGATAGTTTCCTTTACAATTAATCTTAAAATCTTCAATGGTATTGCTCTAGATCAACGTGGTAAACGTGCCCGTCTTTAAATTCAAAAGTGATACACCAAGGACCATTGATATGGACTGTGTAGCGAGTCGGAGTAAAGCTTTTAAGCATATGAAAGTTATAACCTGGTACATTGATATCACTAACTTGAGAAGCTGCGTCAAGAGTATCCAGACGGCGAATAATACGCTGATGAAGCCTGCTATCAATCTTACTTTTTCCTGTTTCCCAGAGAGATTGTAGGTCTTTATTTTTAAATGTTTTGATCATAGCAAACTCAACAACTTTATTTTAAATAAGATGTAATATATTAAGTGACAATTGTCAACAAAAATGTTACAGTTAAATATTGTTAATGGAATACTGTAGAACTAAAAGAATTTAAGAAATGAATATCAAACCAATTTGTACAGAGAGAGATTACCAAGAAGCTTTAGAAGTTGTGTCTGCAATGTTTGATAAGCAGCCAGAAGTTAATACTCCAGAATTTGATAGAATGAAAACTCTTGTTTTGTTAATTGAAGCTTATGAAACAGAACATTATCCTATTTCTTCTCCTCATCCTATTGAGGCTATTAAATTTAGAATGGAACAAATGAACTTAAGTGCTAAAGATCTGCTTCCTGTTGATTTATATCATGAATTAATAAAAGCGCGTTCTCGTGTACAATCTTTTGTTTATGCAGATGCACCGCAAAATATATTAGACGATTTAGATCGTGGTTTAGATGACATTTTGAATAGTGATCAACATGTTTAAAGCAGGGGATGTCATTATTTATCTAGTATTTCATAAAACATTATCCCTTCAGAGTGAGGAAGAGATTAAACAGTGTGAAGTGTTGGAACTTTGCTAACATTTGTTTCGCGTTCAGCATGCCACGCATCATAATTGGCTTGCATACGTAACCATATAGCAGCTCCATCACCAAACATTTTGCCAAGACAAGCGGAAACAGCAGGAGAAACAGGCTTTTTTGCGTTCAGAATATCGTAGAGATGTTGGCGTGATATACCAAGCATCTGCGCAATTTCTGATTTTGTTTTGCCTGTTTCAGGAATAATTTCTGCTAAAACTTCTCCTGGATGAGTAGGACAACGGTTTTTATCTCTTTGTGCAGGAATGTCATTCATAACTGTATCCTTAGTGATATTGTTCAAGATCAACACGGTAAGCATTACATGAGTCAAATTCAAAGGTAATACACCATGGTCCGTTAACGTGGACAGTGTAACGAGTGGGTGAATATCCAATCAAAGAATGAAAGTTGAATCCTGGAAGATTCATATCTTCTGGTCTTTCAGAAAAATCTAAACGATCAAGACGAACCATGATACGTTTTATAAGTTTCTTATCAATCTTGGATGAATTTCCCGTTTTGAATAATTCTGCCAATGTTTTGCTTTTAAACGTTTTAATCATTCTTTTATATAGCGTAGAATACTGTTAACGTCAACAAATAGCTTACATTGTAAGTGCTAAAATGGAAAAAACAGTAACATCCCATTAGAAAGCCTTATCGTCTAGACTGTTTCTCTTTTCTCCACTCATGCGTAAAGAGAAGAATAGGTGCATGGAGGGGATAAATTTGCACGTTAATATCAATGATTTTACGACCATACCGACGGCTGTCTGATCAAATATTGCTAAAAACTCAGATCCCTTGCCGTTCTTAATAAAGTGAATACGAAGTTTAAATTCTATTGTCATTTTGCTCTCCAAATCAATGAAGAGACCATAACAATCATCTACACTCTCTCATAAGACTGACACTGTCAGTCAAAAAGCCCTTTAAAAGGGCTTTGAAAGAGCGATAAAAGGACTTAAAAACATATAAGCCTGCTTATAGAACAGCTATCCATTTGACTTCTGTCATATCTTGGTTACTTGTGCATCCATTTATTCTTTCCATAATCTTATAAGAACGGCACCATCAGCACCAGCACCACTTGAACAATCAGTCCCATGAGAACCTGCTCCACCACCCCCAAAGCCACGCCCTGCTTTTCCTGAACTATATGAGCCTTGTCCCGTTCCTCCAGAGCCCCCCCTTGATGTATCACCCCCAGCATCACCGCCATTACCGCTTGTTTTTCCATTGTTTCCACTCGTTCCAGCACAACCATTTCCACCTTTAGCAAGTCCTGGATGTTCGTCTGTTGCTAAACCGAAATTTCCTCCCACGCCTTCAGCACCACCAGAGCCTGAATAGTAGTGAGTCGTACTACCAGTAATCGAGTGAGAGATACGGGCGTCAGCTCCCCCACCACCCTTTCCTCCGGTAGCGGTAATAAAATTTTTGCCAATGGTTGTTGTTTCTCCAGGCTTACCGCTTACAAAATTCTTTGCAATAGAAGCCCCTCCTTTACCAATTGTGATATCCTCGTGACCGTTTAAACTGACTTTATAGCCATACCAGACGGAACAACCACCACCTCCACCACCACCTCCTAATCCTATCCCAAACGCTCTACCACCACTACCGCCACCGCCCCATGCTTGGATCTCAACTTTGGTTTTATCGGTTACCCAATCTGGCCACTCAATTTTTCCATCCTGCGTATAGAGCAATTCAGCATCGGCAAGAGCCGGCCAATTGGTGATTTTATCGGTCAAATCTTTTTTAAGACTCTTTATCTCTGCCAAGATGGCTGCATCCACTTGCGCTTTCGTATAAACAAGATCTCCATCGACTTTTAAAGGTCCTTTAAGCAAGCTACCACTCGCACTTAAGTTTGTGACCACTTCACCATTATGGGTGAGATTAAACGACGAATTACCCAACAGTTCTAAACCACCATTTATAGTAACTTTACTGGTAAATTTATTATAACTTTGCCATTCATTTGGGCTTGCTAGGCGCCCATAGCTTGTGAGATCTTCATTAAGCTTGACTCTAAATTTATCGAGCCCCACAATATCTTCAATCTTATGTTGATGAGAGCCAAGCAAAGATACAGCACTGCCAAAGGTGAAGTTATTATTGCTTGATTTATAGAGAACATAATTATTTGCGGCATCTTTTGCGCCTTCGATATCGCTTAAATCAGCAAATGAGAAAGTTTTATCCGCTGCCATTTTGCCTTTGAGAGCTGCTTCAAGATCTGCAACATCACTTATGCTATGCGTGTGCTGTAAAGGTGCCTTTTCGTCTACCTTTTCCTCAACAGCCAAAAGAGCTTGATCAATTTTCGTCAAGTTTTCCCGCAAGATTGGGAATTCAGAACTGATAAAGCGACCTTCTTTAGGCAATTCCATGTCGAGTTTTTTGGTTTTTTCCATCTCTGTTCTCCCCTCATAATATGCCGGCGCCAAAATCACTCACCATTGACCGTGCCGCCGGTCCACCGGTAAGGGTCAATTTCAAACGTGCTTGTTTGGCTGTTTTATCGCTGCTTACAAATTTGCGCTCTGTCCAAAGAGGCTCGGATAACTGCTCTGTTTCGTCGAGTTTCAAAGGGGTGAAAGCCCCATCATCCAGCTGCATCTCCAGTGAAAAGGTTGCACCGCCCGGTAAAAAGGTTTTGATATAGCTGGTCAACCTTGCCTTTTCCCCAAAGGTGAAAGCACGGGTGACATAAGTGGCTGTTTTATGGATCTTTCCTGCAATCAATTGAACAGGAGCAAACAAGACGGGTGAAAGCTTTTCGGTGCCTTTGAGAATAGCGCGAAGCTTTACCTTTTCACTGATATATTCAGTAAGGCTTAGCAATTGAAAGGGAAGGAGTTGATAAACCGTGCCATTGTTTCGTTCAATTTCAAAGATGACAGAACAATCGCTTGAAGGCAATTCAATGGCTGCGCGTATTTGCAAATCAGAGCAATCCACAAGGTCAAAAGTGCCAAAATCAATGGTTTTTTCTGTTTGTGTGTAGCGGGCTGCCAACACACGAAAGGCTAAAGCCTCATCTTGATGGGCGGTCCAGCTTTGTGCGTTAACTGAAGAAAAGCGTGGTCCCGTTACATAAGGGTGGCTTGAAACATATCTCTGATGTTCTGCATCAAAATCCCCAAGCTTTGCCAGTGAGACAGAATGATTACTATCATCTGTCTTAATAACAAAAGCCGTTAAGCGGTCATCCATCACAAGGAGTGGTACATCATAGCGTGCCTCTGCCCAACCTAGCTTTGCGCCCTTCATGGAATAAAAGCTTTGTGCTTGAATATCGGCGGTCGGATAACCGTTTTCTGTGGTGACCAAGTCAATCACCAAATCATGGTTCTGATTACCGATTTTGCAAAGATGAAAGTCAATACCGGTGATTTGCCGTGTTTCATCGGGTGTAAAGACTTGTGCTTGTGGGTCTACTTGTGTCCATATTTTTACTGTGGTGGTGCGCCGCATCACTTTCACATCAATCACACCTTGTCCAGTAAAAAGACCCGTAGCAATGGTTCCACCTTTTCCCCGTGCCACAACATTTTTTGTGCCAGCCGTAATATTTTGTGGAATCGTGAAAGTGCCCTCAAGGGTGCCTTGTCTATCGGCAACAAGGCGGCTCGTTGGCAAGACATTCACACCATCAAAAGTGAGGCTCTCTAGTTTTTCGCCTTTGCCAAAACCTTCAATTTTAAAGGAAAGGGTAATTTGTCTTAAAAAATTGATTTGCTCTTGGGTCGCACTCACCAAATCATCACGCACTTCTGTGTTACGGATACTACTGCCACGGTTCCTGCCCATGATGATCTGATTGGTGATACCGGAGAGCCAATCGGTGCGCTGTTCGTGCCAAAAGTCTGTCGCGGGTTCAAGGGTTACTGTACCAGGCAGGGGTGCGAAATTTTGATAGGGGTTGATTTTTTCGCAAGCCGTTGTCAACTCTTGCGCAATGATCACTTCATTTGTCCAGTCAAGCGTGACAGGCGCTTTTAAAGGAGCAGTATAGAATGTTGGGTCAATAGCAAGCTGCAAAATGCCGTTGCCTACAGCCCCCGTTTGTTGAAAGCCTTCATCTCTGTAAGAGTCATCTAGAAAAGGGTCAGCGAACATGCCTTTTTTGGCGACAGGTTCTTTAGAGTCCACATTGCTTTTAATACGCTCTAACTGCATGAGACGGTCAAGCGAAAGCACCCGTTGAAAATAGCGCCACATCTCATCATAGGGGGCAACACGCGTTCCATCATTGACCACAACCGGCGTTTCAAGCCAATTGTTGGTGATCGTTGCAAGGGACAACACATCATCAGGGACACTGGGTGCCATGGGGTGATCTGCCGAGATACCTTTGATGTAAACCACATTGCCCCCTGTGTTCAGTCCTATACGGTCAATGCGGGGCAATTTGTAAGTGTAACTGACGATAATATCACCACCTTGCGCCCCACCTGAGACGGTGATTTCCTTTGCTGTTACTTTATCAGCCGTGATTTTTGCGCGATAACGATAAGTCACCTTATAGCTGCTGCCCGGTAAAGGTTCGTCTCCTAAGGGTGCCCAATCAATGGTGTCTCCGGTTTTTTTAAAATCTGTGCCTTCTTTAAATTCCTTGCTTCCTTGAACAACTTTAATAAACGCGGTAATGCTTTTATCAGGAACACCATCACGCCCCGAAGCAACTGCACCACGGGTGACGTTAACGGTTTTTTCTTTTGTCAACAAAAGAGACTGAATATCAGCAATAGGAAAATAATAGGGTTTAAAAGTGAAACTTGTTTTCCCTTTTTGGGGCGCAAAAATATGCGTTTCGCTTGGAACAACGCTTGTCGAAAAACCCTCTGGCTCTTCATGACGCAAAGCAGCAAGGCGCTTGCGTTTAAAGCCATTGATATTGGCTTCTCCTTCTTGAATACTAAACACTTGGCAACCGTTGTTTGGTCCTAATGCGCTCACACGGCAGCCACTCACGATATAATGCCCATGGGCACGGTCGTACGTCGCAATAGCTTGCATGGCGGGTTCAAGCAATGAGGGGGATTTTTGATCAATCAGAACACCATCTTGTAAAATATAAACGGGAAAGAAAGTGCCACTTTGCGCATCCTCTTTCAGTGCCCAAACAAGCTGTGCTGTTTCGCGTGCGGCGCCTACTTCTCCTTCTGCCAAGGTGCCAGGGACTTGCCCCAAGAGCTCCGGATCATCCTCATGGGTTATCCATTTTTTTTGTAGCTTCACACCAATTTCAATGCGCCCAATCATGGCAACATTGTTGAGTACAGCTTCAGAGACCGGAAAGATATCACCGGCAATATAAATCTTGCCATCCGTTAACGTGACGGTCTTTGTCTTTTTGTTGACAAAAGCATCAGCCCGTTCAACGCGGTCTCCTTCTTGTGCCACAAGGCGCCCCAAACGGTCATGCCGTCCTCTTATAATGGTTTGAACTTCATTCAGTTCACCACTTTGAATAAACGGACGCGTGCCGTAAAAGACAACGCTTTGTTGTTCCTCTTTGCCGCGAGATCTGTCAATTGCAAACGGTAGACCACTTTCATGCTTCATATTAAAACCTCAATAAAATCTTGAATTGTTCGCGAACATCGGCACGCAAAGGAATATTAATTGGCGTTTTGAGTATCTCGACACCGCCATTGAGTTCATCAGGCTCCAACCAAAGTTTGCCAAGGGGGATATCTTGTTTGGGGGTGGCATGAACGAGAACAGAAACAAATGCTGCTTGTTTGCCGTCAACATCGCGAAAGTCTGTGCGGGCTGCCAGAAACAACAGAGTGCCTGTTGTAGAAGGGTTAAATCTGTTACCACAATGGCTGTACACACCATCCAAAGCCTGTTCGACAGGCGCTACAGCATAGCATCTTTGATACCCAATCACGGCATCTTGGCTGTCTCTTAACACGAGATAAAGCGTGCGACCATGAAACCACTCTGCCATCAGCATATCGCGTTCATGTTTTTTGACCGAACACCACGGAAAATTTGCCATGTCCCATGGGTAATCGATTTGGTCCCAGCTTAACTCTTCATCCCCATCATCTATCCAATTACCAATAAGCCTGCCTTCTTCTCTTAAGAGAACGTGCTCTATCTCTGTTGTGCGCCCAAAGGAAAACAAAGTGCCCCCAGCTGTTAAGCTAACACCACTTTCATACTCCAACATGCTGTCATCAAGGCGTGACATATTGCCTTCCATGGCTTGAACATCATAACCATAGGTCCCTCGACGAAAATCAGAGCGCAAACTTTTGGAAAGGTCGGTAATTGCTTCAATGGATTCAAGGCTTTTCCGTTCAGGCAACTGATCAAAATCAAGTTGAAAGGAGTTCCACCATGCCCGTCCCGTCCATGCGGGCGTAAAGCGTGCCGAAATCCCTAGCCATTCAAGCCCCACCTCTATTGCAGCAAGGGAGCCGCGCAAGCGCTGCCATTGAATCCCTTGATCAATCAGATCATAGAGATTTGGAACATAAGGCGTAAGCTCTCCAAGCCCGTATTCTTCAATCAACCACGGCAAGAAACGGGGAGGGCGTGTGATCAGTTTAGAACGTGAAATCCCCAAAACAGAACCATCAATATCTTGATGAAAATCGCAAGCATCGGCAAGGCGCTTTTCAAATTCTGTCGCGTTTGTGGGGAGGAGGGAGCCAACCATTAGCGCGCACGCCCTTTGAAGTTTAAGGTGATTTTTCCAATCGATAAAATTTCTTCATCACAAACCATACTGTCTTGTGTTGGTGTAATGGCAATGACTTTTTGGACACCAGCAATCATTAGTTTTGAAATCCACCACGACAAACTTAATTCACGACCAATGGCTTGTTCTTGTCTCCATGCTGCTCTTAAATTTGTTTCCATTGTTGTAAGAATTTTCAAAGATGTTTCTGGTAACAGCCAAACATCTGCCTCTAAATCCAGCACTTTTTTGACAGCAGCGTGAACAATGATTGTATCATTGGTCATGATGATATTTTTTCTGTGAAGAGCTTCTGAGACTGTTTGTATGAGATCTTCAGATGCCGTTCCTTCTTCATTGTTGCCAAAAAGAGCAACATAGATGGTTGGGTCTTTGCCTTTACGGTAAACAATCGCATCCTTAACACGACTATCGGCTGTTAAGGCTATAAGTTTGTAATAGGGCTCTGTCCCGCTACCATTGCCACCACGGGCATGAAGCTCTATGCGTTCACGATATCTCTCGTCACTTTCACCCTCCATGCGGGCAAGACCATGCCAGTTTCCCAAAGCATCAAGAGATTCACCGGTTGCAAAATCAAGAATGTTGTTGCGTGCCGCTTCGTTAATACGCTGTCTTAAAAGCAATTCTCGATAGCTAAAAGCCTCAATGACTTTTACAGCCGGATCACTTTCAAGAATGGTATATTCAGGCAAAAGCTCTTTTAAATGGGCAAGAGCAGCAGCGCGTATTTCCTCAAAAGAAAGTTCTGTGATGATTTCCGGTTTTGCAAGTACTCCATTCATTTTATCAATAATCCTTCCATGGTAATGGGCTTGCCGGATGGCAAATAAATGCCTTCAAAGGACAAAGAAACTTGTCCAGCCTCACTCCATTTAAAATCAATTTTTTTCAATTTAAAACGCGGTTCCCACTTGTCTAAAGCCTCAGCAACAGCAGCATAAAGAGCAACAGCAAAAGCATTATTCACTGGAGCATCAATGAGTTCTGCAACATGTGAACCATAATCACGCCGCATTACACGCGAACCAATCCGCGTTGACAAAATATCAAGGATTGATTGGCGTAAATGATCAATGCCGGTCAATGACTTTCCCGTTGTACGGTCCATTCCACTGTTCAATTGGGACCTCCTGTCATAGAACCACCAGGGGAAACACCACCATGAACATGTGTTGCTCCTACATTGGTGTCGTTATGCTTTAGTCCACTTGAATGAATGGAAACATTATTTCCAGAATGAAGAGAGATACTATCATTCGAATTCAGAGAAACGCCACCACCTGCCTTCAAAGAGATGCCGCCCTTTGCGTTTAAATTTATATCGCTTTCTGAAACAATCTTTATGCCTTCCGGTGCGGTAAGCTCTAGCTTGCCACCATCACCTTTTAGTGACACACCATCAGCAATCGTCAGGATAAATTTCCCCCCTGATTTGATATGAATTCCATAAGTGTTTTGTTCATCATCATATTCAAGGCGGGTTCCATCAGGGTATATCGTTCGGTGAATGCTGCCTTTATCGGCTGCTTGATTAGCATCGGTGTGAAGTGAACCAACAATCACCCCTTGTGATAAATCCCCTGATGACGAGATAACAACTACTTGCTCTCCAACATCGCGCCCTTCATAGGAGCGTGTTTTACCGGCGCGGGCTTGTGTGTCTGGAATCCAGTCACTGATGAGATTGCCACTTTTTACCCGATAGCGTGCGTTTTTATGGTCGACATGGCTAATCTTCCCCACCACAACCATATTGGCCACACGTCTTTTTAGATCGGTGATTTCTTTATCGCGCCGCTCTAACATGTCCACCTTCAATTTTATGGTATTTATCTTTATTTCTCACGCCTGTTTCTGGTTCAAAGCTTAAGAAAGGTTCAACGAGTCTTGCTGTTACACTGCCTTCTTCTTCATCCATGTTGGGGATATTTGTCACATAAATGACTTCAAAGGTTAAAATTGCACCATGGAGCGCTAGGGCGCCATTATCGCCAAAGGCAAAAGCAATATTTTGTAGGCGGCATGTCTCAACTGTGTTGTTGAGATTGGGATTAGCGTAGAAAACCTCCTCAACTTCCCATGCTAGTTGGTCTACAAAACGTGCTCCATCTTCACATGTCGCATAACATTCAACATCTAGCGTTAAAACACGCCGCCTTATTCCATAATCATAGCCATCTTCAATCGTTTCACTTTGTGTTGAGATATTAATTGCAGGCGTGTTCTCAGGGGAGAAGTTGAAATCACGCATATTGAAAACATTGTCACCAGCTGCCGTCTTTGCTGCTTTGATCAACGTAACAAATGTTTCTCTTATCGTTTCGCGTGGATGTTTCATTGTTTTATCTCCCGCAAGATAAGCTTATACATACCGGATTCTGAGGCTTGGACATCTGTGATCACGAAGTGCTCTTGAGAGGGGGCGTTGTTGTTTTCAGGGGAAATGATTACAACATTATCTTGAGGGTTTGGTGGTAAGCCTCCGATATCATTGATGCAAAGATCAAGTTCCTTTCTTGCAATTGTGGTAGGGATTCTGCCACCGGCGTCCGATTCTGAATGCTTAATGGTGTAAATCGCTGTGATACGAAAAGATTGCTGGTTGTCCTTTCGCGTGTAGATGATGGGCTGCCCAAAAGTGTTGCGCACATCTTTAACCATTTGGTTTAGCAGCCCGTGCCATCGCATGTTATTTCACTCCAATCACGGCTTTAAACAGCATTTCTGGGCGTGTGCAAATGTAAAGCGGATAGCTGTAGACCTCTGGTTTTACCCATGCATTACGGTCGTGGTCGACTATAAGCATCGTGTAGAGAGGTTTTCCAACGGTGTTGGCAAAATCCAAGCTTTCCCCTGGTGCAAAGGTTTTTTGGAAGACACCAGGCGCATCAACAGGGAAGAATTGACATTCATCAGGCTTAATTCCTATGGCGCGCTTTGTTCCAGCCTTCACACTCACATTATAGTTGTGAATACTTCGGTAATTAATGAAAGTGACACCTGCAAAGTCAAAACTGCCAAAGCTGCCCGAGCCAAGAGCGCTTGGTGTTGCAACACCTCCGGCGCTATTAAGTGTCTGTGCTAAGGCTGTGTTTAAATAGGTCTCACGAATTGTTTTATGGTTTTTCAACTTGGAAAAGAATTCATTTCCACAAAGCCCAATAATGCGTGAACGATCAGAAAATGCTCCTTTTGAAGCCTCAATCATCCTCATAATGACTCGATCAACATTGTCAGCAACATTGGTTGTCTCAACATTTAGTTTAAAGTCAATGGGCTTTGGTGGTGTGATTTCCCATTCCTTGTACCAATCTACAATCACCGAGCCATCAGCATCAAGGACAACACCTTGAACGGCGCCAAGTTGCATATTTTCCCATGTCAATTCGATTTCAGAAATCAGTTTCTTTTGTTTTCTGGCAATATATTTCATTGCTGTCTCTAACTGATCTTCTGTGCCAAATTCACGACGGTTCTGGATTTCTTCTGATTTTACGGTATCACTTTTGGCAATCCGTGTTGTTTTGAAAAACCGAAGATTACGACCCTCTCTATCACCTTCTGCCAAAGGTGCGCCACGTTCACTGGTTTGAATAAGGGAAAATGTATTATCACGCCGTTCAATCCCAACCACTGTGGTACTGGTTTCAACTTCCTCAAAAAGATTAAGAGAGCTTACAAGACCAGGTTGAAACTCATAGTTTTCAATGGCTTTCATCATTGTGATGCTTGAGAAAGCATCATGTTTAAAAAAATTCATATCCATGTGTGCATTCTCCTATCGCAATAGAATGTTGTTCTTGTCTTCTAAAGACTGAATGGCTGCTTTCTTTTGCTCATCCGTGATGGCATCTGGCCATAGCAGTTCAGAAGCTTTTACAGTGCATAAGCGTGCTGTAATCACGGCGCGTTGATCTGCGCCTGTTGCGTCAATAGTGGCAAAAGAAATCCCTGCCGGTGTTTGACTGCCATCTGATGCTGCTGGATTAAGGGGGGCATAGTGTCCCGTTGCGGTTATCTTTCCCATGACAGTTCCCGCTTCAATGAATGCTCCTGATGCAAACACCACTTCTTCGTTTGACATGTCAGGGTCGTAGGGTCCAAGATAAGCGCCATTGCGTACGTCGTCATAAATAATATTCGTCATTTCACTGCCCTCCAAGCTGCTTCCCATTTTGCGTGAATCTTTGCCTTGCTCGTCCCATCACTATGAGGGGCATAAGGCGAGACTTTTAAAGACGCGCTTTGAGAGCTAGCAGCCGTCAACACACACTGGCGTGCTTTCTCGAGACTCATACCGTTTTGAATAGCTTTTGCTGCGTCAAAAGAAACGCCTAAGTGCTTTGCTTGCCTTTCAAGGGTTGTTAGTGCTTTTGCGCGCTTTCTTTCTTTTTCAAGAGCAGCTTTTATGTTTTCCTGCTTGTCCTCATTGTCTTCATCTTCATCTTCGTTTTCTTCGTCGTCAAAGATTTCGGCGTTTTTGTCGACCTCACTATCGTCTTCGTCCTCTTCCTCGTCATTGATGATGTCGACGATCTTTTCATCGTCATCCTCTTCTTCAGCGCGGTATTGTGTGCGTGCCATGTGTTTTGTCCTTCTTTTTCTGTTGATGTTGGGTTTTGTGATATGGAATCCGTTAAGGCTTCCAACGCTTGCGCAAGGGTGCCTTGCGCATCTGCTAATCCAAGCGTGATCGCTTGGTTGCCTATAAAAGTTTCTGCTTTTGTGTCACGAATTGCATCAGCATTTAAGCGTCTGTTTTGCGCCACCAAATCGACAAACATCTCGTAGAGCAGGGCGCAATCGGCTTGCATTTTTATCTGTGCTGTATCGCTCAAGGGTTCATGAGGATTGCCATGAACTTTGTGATCACCTTCAAAGACAAAGGTCCATTTATGCCCGTGTTTTTCATCTGCACGGGATTGGTCAAGATGGGCGCAAACAACCCCAATCGAGCCCACAACCCCTGTACGAGCTACCCATATTTGAGAAGCAGCACAAGCAATGGCATAAGCCGCTGAACACGCAAACTCATTGGCATGCGCCCAAATGGGCTTGTCGTATTGTTTTGAGAGTGTTTGAAACTCTTCAACTAAATCAAACACACCGCCGGCTTCTCCACCGCCGCTGTCAATATCAAGTAAAACAGCGCGAACATCAGGTTGTGCAATGGCTTCACGAAAAGAAGCCCTTAAACCTTCATAAGAGGTTAGCCCCGATAAAGCCCCAAGCCATGCACCACGGCGCACAAGCGTGCCATGAACTGGTAGGATAGCAACATTATTTTGTACCACATAAGTTTCAGGTGGTCTTAAAGCTTCTGTATCCCCTTGTCCAAATGCCCTAGGGGAAAACTTTTCTCCCTCAAAAAGACGCGGCGCAAGAGCATTCAAAATGATATCAAGCTTTGTCGATGCAAGCATATGAGGAACACCAAAAAGCCGTGATGCCAAAAACGGCATGTCGAGATTATTCACCATTTGTATGTGCCTCACTGCCTTGGTTACTTTCATAAGTTTCAGAAGGTTCTGAATCTGCTGTATCAATTACTTGATTGCTACCAGAGGGCGCTGCCATATCCGTGTCAAAAGATAAGCCGCGCGCACGAGCGTCTGTGTGCTCTTCTTGCATTTCGGCATGAATGCTGTCGATATCAAAGCCGCGCTCGGCAAGTGCCATGCGTCGTGTTTTCAAGCCTGCACGGATTTCTTCTTTTTCCGCTGAGATATCCTTGTTTGGATCAATCATTTCAAGCGGGGGCGCAAAGCTTTCACATTGAAGCCATGGCAAGGAATTTTCTTCCCACCCTGGCAAATTGACGCATCCAGAAAGCACTGCCATTTCAACAAAACGCTCCCAAACAATGCGGTTAAACTGAAAGGCAATGATATGTTCACGCCATTGTTTGACGTGCCGTCTAAACTGAATGATGGAGGTGCGTACATTTGAAAAATTCCCCCGCGTAACGTCTCCAGTCACAACGGCATAAGGCATATTAAGTGCTGCACAAATTTTCAAGATATTGCGAAA
The DNA here is from genome assembly GCF_042194225.1 of Bartonella sp. MR110HLJHH. Classification (NCBI taxonomy): domain Bacteria; kingdom Pseudomonadati; phylum Pseudomonadota; class Alphaproteobacteria; order Hyphomicrobiales; family Bartonellaceae; genus Bartonella; species Bartonella sp. MR110HLJHH. The sequence continues at coordinate 19,694 of NZ_JBHIMQ010000009.1, forward strand.
TTGAAAAGCCTCATAAGAGCCACCAACCTCAACAGGATTTGAGAATGTAACCTCTTTATTCTCTCCTAAATAAAGAGATGCACCGGGCGCAATGACAGGTGCTTTGTATTCTTCTTCAACGTTGTTTTTATCACGATTATCGGATAATTTTTCGACGTTTGGGGAACTGTCCTTGACAAACGCCGCGAAAAGAGCCGCCGTCCTTTTTCTATCGAGTTCTGCGTCGTCATAGGATTCGAGTTGAAAGATCTTTGTCATAGAGCGCGTTATTTTGGGAGAACCGCGCAATTGTCCGGCAATACGGCGCTCTTTGATATGAATGACCATTTCAGCGGGGACGCGCACGCGCTCTTGGCTCTCAAATGCCATATTTGCAGGGACATCATCATAGGGGTGATGTTCCCAGAAATGATAAGCAACGCGCTTACCACTGGCATTAAATTCAATCCCCATACGAATGTAATTGCCTTCAATCTCAGCAGGTCTATTGTAGGAAAGGTCCAACATTTCGGTGGGATAAACTTGCAATTGAAGAGGCACACCAGAGCGCCCGTAGAGATCAACATAATGCAATCTTACAAAGCACTCTCCGGTTAAAAAGACCTCTCGTGCAATGGTTGCTTGCAGCCCATAAAAGCTGGTATCTTCATCATAATCGGCTTCATCAACCCATTGCCACCATAAGTCTAAAAGCTTTTTCTTTTCTTCTTGAAAACCTTCAATACGAGGATAAGGTTTAATCCCATCACTGACAGCCGCAGAGACCCATTCCTCCGTTGCGGAACCATAAAGAGCTTCATTGTCATAAAGCCATCTTGAACGGGCAACAATGGTATCACCGCATTCCTCAATGGCTTTATTGATATGTTTTTTTGCGGGGTCAAAACCACCCATACGGCGGCTTTTGCTTGCCGCTTCAAAATGGGGATTGTGTTGACGAGAAATTGTAAAAAAGCCCGTGAGTTTATTGATAAAGCCAGCCATTAATAGCCTCGTGATATATTAAAATAGAAAACGCGTGAACGCTTGCTTCCTTCAAGGTCCGCTATTTGTGTGTTCAGCATCTCAAGCGCTCTGCGCAGTTCCTCAACAGAGCGGTTGCTGACTTGCTTATCGCCATGGCGTACCGATTGCGCACCCGAATAAAGAGCCTCTTCAATTTGTTCACGCCGCCTTTTTAAACTTTCCAGTCTCGAAATTTTGCTGTTAATTGGTTCTAAAGTTTCACCCACAAATTACCTCCAATCCCCTTGCATATAAGGATTCATCACCGTTCTGGATTGTTTCCTTTGAGGCTGTGCTGTCTGAGATCTTCTTGGAGCAGGAGAAGGGGCATGTCTTGGTGTTGGCTGCTCTAAAGAGCCTTCAATTTTAAGTTTTTCCAGACGCTCTTCTAAGATATCGACTTCTCGATTAAGGTTTATTCCTGCCGAAATCAGACCTTGTAAAGCAGCATAAGCATAGACCCTACAGTCCAAGGCTTCATTTCTTGCCTTTTCGCTTTTTTGCCATTCAATGCGCTTGAAGCCTTTAAAATATTTGATGACTTTTCTTTCAGCGGTTAGCTGGTCAAAATATTCCCGATCAAGGTTTTTGTGAAAGTGTGTTGCACCAGCACCCGATGCTTCAGGACCGGATTTTTTAAACCGTGCCGTGATAATATCTTTTGCTGCATCAACACCAACAATATAGAGATTGATCTGTCCTTTGTTGTTTCTACTTGGACGGCGCGGCCATACCGCACGCCATCCCGCTTGCCCCTTAATCCCCCAGATACGGCGTCCCTCACGCGGGCGCACGTAATTATAAACCGCTTGTGTGTGTCCACCACCGGTATCAATACAAGCAGCCGTTATCTTGATGCCATCTTTATAGCCTAGATGCGGCCAGCGTCTTGTAAGATATTCATCCAATTGGTCCCATACTTCAAAAGAAGAGGGATCACCAGGAATGACGTGATAATCAATATGCCAGCTTTCTTCACTGCGTCCCCATCCCACCACTTCAAGTTCTAAGCGGTCATTTTGCACATCAATACCCGCTGTTAACAACACGGCTTGTTCTGGTGCCAATGGATAATCTTCGCGTTTTGCATAGAGGCTATCAGGGTCAACAACTTCGCCTGTTCTGTCTTCCCATGGCTCTCCAAGCACTGTGTTGACAAAAGGCTGCAAAAGTGCCGGATCATCCTTGGCATCTAAAAACTCTCTTGCGCATTCCCCCCAAGTAAGCCAAGGTGAATAGAGTGCCGAAATATGGTAAGAACGCAAATTCGGTCTGCTTGATTCACTGGTTGGCACCCAGCACGCACCTCTTTCTTCACTCATGAGATCTGTTTTTCTGTGCTCAGCATGTTCATGACCACAATGTGCACAAACAAACACAGCTTTTTCGGGGGCGCCTTTTGGCCACTTAATTTGTGACCAAACAATGGGCTGTAGAACACCACATGCATCACAAGGGACATTGTAATATCGCTGGTCTCCTAGCACAAAATCCTTGGCGATACGGCTTGTGTCACGGTGTGTTGGTGTGGACAATTTAAAAATCTTTCTCTGCACAAAGGTTGAGGTTCGCTTTTCAGCAATCATCACCGGATCACCTTCGTTATCCACACTGAGAGGATAGGCATCCACCTCATCCAAAATCAGATAACGAATAGGCATGGAACGCAAACCAGCTGCACTGTTTGCTCCTGTAAGCATCAATGCACCACCATCAAACTCTTTCGAAAACATTGTATTACCGCTGTCGCGTGCCCGCGCTGGGGCAATGCGTTCGCTTAAAGCAGGGCTTGCCATAATCATTGGGTCAAGACGGGTTTTTGATAATTTCTTCGCTGTCTCAACCGTTGGCATCACATAAAGGGCAGGTCCCGGACTATAATGAATGGCATAACCGCAAAAGTTCAATCCTGCTTCTGACATGCCAATCTGCGCCCCTTTCATGACAATGGTTGTTTCAATTGGCACGTAAGAGGAAAGGTTATCCATGATTTCACGCAAATAAGGGGTACGCTTTGTTCTCCAAAGCCCAGGCTCAGCACTTGCTACGGTGCTAAGATACCTATTCTTGTCCGCCCATTGCGAAACCGTGTACGGTGGGTCTGGTTGTCGTGCGTCATTGGCATTGGCGAAAAATTCTTCGACTGCATTTTCATCCATTATTCGTTTCTTGCAAGTGCTCTAACTCTGGAGAATGAGGATCATGAAAAGGCACTGGAATATTAACCGCCTCAAGCAAAGCGGTTCTCATATAATAATCAATAGCACCAATAAGGCTGGCCGCATCACATCCAACTTGTGCAGCAATGCTTGCACCAAAACGATGAGGAAAATTCAACATAGCATCACGGTGCGCTCTTCCAAACTCACGCGCTGCCTTTTTCATTTCTTCTCGATCAACAGTGGTTTCGCGTAGTCGTTCAAGGGCAATCTTTTCGCTTTCAAGGGCAACTTGCATCCGCTCCAGTTTTATCTTGTATTCATTGGCTCCATCTGTGGAGGCTTGTTTGATCTTTGTTCGCGGTTGTCCATCAGGCGCTAAAAGTGAAGCAGGGCGCTTTGTTGGATTCTCATTCCAGATAGCTGTTGCAAGCGCTTCATTGACAGAACCATCTTCAAAAAGAGCTGCATCAAATTTACCTGTCTTTATCCGAGAAACCACCGCATTATGTGAAACACCCATCTTTTTTGCAAACGCACGAACCGATAGACCCTTACGCGTTTTCTTATTCATAGTTGCTCCTTGCCTTTTTCTCTGCCATAAGAAGTAAGAGTTTACGGTGTTACGAATGATTGACAATCGGGTATAATCCGGTATATATTCCGGTATGAAAACAGATACACTCCAAATTACACAAGAATTGTTGGCTCTCATTGCTGAAATTGATGAGTTCAAAGGGGCATGGCGCGCCCTTGGTACTCTTGCACCTGAGCGATTGAACGCTCTTCGTCATATTGCTACTGTTGAAAGTATTGGATCTTCCACACGCATTGAAGGGAGTAAGTTAACAGACCGCGAAATCGAACAGCTTTTGGTAAACTTAGAAATTAAACGTTTCAAGAGTCGTGATGAACAAGAAGTTATCGGTTATGCCAAGGTTATGGAAACAATCTTTCAATCTTGGAGTGATATTTCTATTACTGAAAATCATATTAAACAACTTCATCGTGATCTTTTGTGTAATAGTGAGAAAGATCAACGACATCGAGGTGAATATAAGACTTTACGCAATGATGTAGCAGCATTTAATTCTCAAGGGAAAATGGTTGGCATTGTTTTTGAAACAGCTACACCATTTGATACACCATACCGAATGCAAGAGCTTATTACTTGGTTCAATAAAACCAATGAATTAAAGGATCTTCATCCTTTACTTACGATTGGTATTTTTAATGTAACATTTTTAGCTATTCATCCTTTTCAAGATGGAAATGGACGTTTAAGCCGTATCTTAACCACCCTTCTTTTGTTACAAAAAGGTTATGTTTATGTACCATATTCATCACTTGAAAGCATTATTGAGAATAATAAAGAAAGCTATTACTTAGCTTTAAATCAAACTCAAAAAACAATTTATACTAAAACACCCAATTGGGAGCCTTGGATACTCTTTTTTTTACGTGCTCTACAAAAACAAAAACGCCAATTAGAAATAAAAATAGAGAGTGAAAAAAATGCTCTTTTTTCCTTATCTGAATTGGCTCTTAATATTCTTGATTATGTGCGTAATCACGGACGTGTTACAACCCGCGATATGGTACGTGAGGTTGGTGCAAGCCCTAATACACTTAAAGTAACTTTTACATCATTAGTTGAAAAAGGTCTTTTGATACGTCATGGTGGTGGACGATCAACTTGGTATAGTGCACCTTAATTTTATTGCCTTCTTAACCACCTCCCCATTGTTGAGAACGGGGAGGGGAGATGTGTCTTAAGCTAAGCAGCTTTCACGACAGATCTTTCTAAGACTTGTTTTGCTTCTTTGATTAAAGCTTTATAATGTTTGCTTTCTTCTACCAATGTAAAGGCTTTGACAAGATGCATATGGAGAGGTCCATAAATGTAAACAGCCTTTTTAGTTGGAGACATTTTATCCCAATCTTTTGGGAAAGCAAAACGTATATCATCACAATAATCAACAGATTGGCTTTTTAGTTTCTTTTCACACTCAATAAAGTAACGACGAGCCTGTCGTCCTTTCTCATTGCGTTCAACCATGGAAAGCTCTTTCGCCATGTCTAAAGTGAGATGGTATTCTTTACTTATAACATTTTTACGTTTCTCATTTTTGAGAAACGTAAAACCATAATCTTGATTTTCCAAAAATCCATATTCTTTAATACGGCGTACAATCCAATCTGCAAATTTAGAGTTGACTTCTAAGAACATATATAATTCACGTGCGTTAACAGTTTGAACAGTTTCTTGTCCAATCATTTGTTCTTTAATTTCTATGAGAGTGTTCATGATGAACTCCTATTGGTTAGAGGTTTCTTATTGACATTCCAGAAGAATGCCGGGCGCTAAGAAACACGGCCAATAGTCCGTCGTTACGCTTTCCCCATAAAGAGTATTGTATAGCGTAACCACACCCGACAAGATCTTTATACGCTACAGCATATAATGAGTCAAAATCTTTAATGCTCAGAAGATAGATTGTTTCGGCAATCCATCCGCTATTGGTTTAAGGTGTTTCTTAGGCACCTAATTTGAAAATATATATTAACGCAACAATGTCAAGAATAAAAATAATTTTTATCTAAAAATAATCGCGTACTGTACAGTGTACATATTGAAATTGTTATTTATCAATGTGTTATGTGTACAATGTACAGTCAATTTGAAAATTCTGTCGCTAGCGATAGTTCGCGCTCGTCCGCCCCGCAACAGACCCAACCCGCTGGGAAGTACCTTTTATATTGATTTTATTATATTTTTTTGGAAATAGGAGAGGCATAATTGGCAATTTTCTTTAATTAATATCCTCCCCACTCTGAAAGCAGGGAAGATGAGATTGTATTTTAAATTTAAGCAGCTTTCGTAACAGATTTTTCTAAGACCTGTTTTGCTTCTTTAATGAGAGCTTTGTATTTTCTGTTCTCTTCATCCACTCTGAAGGCATCAAGAAGACGCATATGAATAGGACCTAGAAGATACAAAACTTTTTCACCAGCGTTCATACCTTCCCAATAGCTTGGCAAATCAAAGCGTGTATCACAATCATAATTGGTCTGCTCCTGACTCTCGAGTTCTATCCAGCGGTCAATGATCTTAGCACGCAGCACTGTACTGTACCCTGAAACTAATATAAGACATTCACGCTTAGGTAGGTTGTAGCAGACTAATTTGCGTCCTGTAGAATCCTTATAATTTCCTTGAAATTTACTCACCTCAATTTTGAGGTCAGTGCATATTTGTCGAATATCTCTTACAATATTGTCATGCCTTTTATCACATAATTCCGCAATTTCACGGCTAGACATTGTTAAAGTGGTTTGGGAGTTTACTAAATTGTTCATAACGAACTCCTATCTATTTAGATGTCTTCTATTCATACCCCAAGGGGTATCGGGTGCTAGAAAACACGGTAGATAGTCCGTCGTTATGCTTTTCCCAAAAGGGTATTGTATAGCGTAACTACACCCGACGAGACCATTATATGCGACGAGCATAGAATGAGTCAAAGCCTTAATGTGCGGAAAATAAACTGTTTCGGCAATTCATCCGCTATCTATCAAGGTGTTTTCTAGGCACCTAATTTAACGATATATGTTTTCTGTGAATCTTGTCAAGAAAGAAAATCCTATTGTATAGCACATAAACATAGCTTAAGAGCATTATTTAGCTTTCTTATTGGCGGCATATTCTTGACGAGCAAGTTGGTACTGTATGTTGGCAATTAATCTTTTATTGGCTTTTTTTACGATAGCACTTGCAATTTCTGGCTTGGACATCACCCCAGCAATTGAGGGTCCTTCTTGTTTTGCAATAGGGAATTGATCTCCATCTGCTCTTTGAAACACATTCCCATTCAGCTTTTTTAATTCAACACGCTTTGGAAAACTCCCACCTTTGATAAAAGCATGGGGTAAGATTTCTTTTTTTCCAAACATTGTGTAAGTTACGCCGCGTTTTGTTTCTCTTGCTTGAAAAAATTTAAGAGGTATCGGTGTTCCAGAACCAAAGATATCTGTCTCGAGAAGCTTTGCAGTAGCCTTTCCTTTAATATAAACGCCTTTTTTGACACGCTTTGATTGGGCAGATGTAACATCGGCAATTTGTTTTTCTGCAAAGCGTTCGACTTGTTTTGCAGAGGTATTTACAGCATTACGCAAAGCCCAATTAAGGCGTGGTGCTTGAAGACTGGTGAAGGTATCCTTCACCTGTTGAAGATACCATTTTTGGTGGATGATTAACTTCAACTTCTAAGCCTTTTTGGGGGTAGGTGTTGATGACTTAGAAGCTTTAGATGCTTTTGGCTGTTCGAGTGGAATTTCCTTTGTCACTGGTTCAGACGATGTTTGTACGGCTTCTCGTTTTATCTGCTTAATTTGTTCAACTGCCTTGTCTGTTTTTGCTGTTGTCTTGACTCCAATAAAAGGTTTTACAGCATTAGCGCGCTTTAGACGTGCGTAGACTTGATTGGAAACTTCAACAAATGGATTATTGGGTGTTGATGGTTCAAAGCGAACAGTGCTTTTATTGTCTCCAACAACACACATTGGCTTAGTGATGACAGCTTTCATCATTGCTCCTTTTGAGTCATAATTAATGACATCATTAGTCAAATATTGATTTTTATTCTGTGAAAAATTGATTAGCCAGAATTATCAAGAAAACAGGGCTTTCTAGCCACGTTTCAAGTTCATATTTTACTGAATTTTTGAGGATATTTTTGAATTTTAGACACAATACGACTAGTGCAGTGGCGTCATTAAATATGATTTTTTACACTATGTCAATAAAAAAATCATGATCTTGTATTTTTTTTATTTTTTTACCTAAATATGGTGTTTTAAAAGATGTCCTTTATCTTCCTTTAACACAACATTTATGTTGTATTGAAACATTTTAGATGTTATATTATTATAATGAATAGTCAAGAATTGAAAAGATATCTTATAAAGCATGGTTGCAGTTTTACTTCAGGGAAGGGAGGGCATTTGCTTGTAAAGCGTGGTTCTAAAAAGTCCGTTTTACCTATGCATGGTACGCGAAAAGAATTAGGAACAGGATTAGTCCAGAAAATTCTTAAAGATCTTGACCTAAAATAAGCCTGAATATGGAGGTGTAAATGAAATATGCAATCAAATTTATCAAAGATGACAATGATACTCTTCTAGTCGTCTCTAAAGACTTTCAGGAATTTATTACCTATGGTAACGATGAAAAAGAGGCTTTGGAACAGGCTAAAAATGCACTTTTAACAGTCATTATGGGGCGTTTTCAAGATCGTGAACCTATTCCCTTTGGACATCGTGATATTGCCTATCCTTTTGTTGAAGTATCTTCATTGGTGACTTTAAAAATTGCAATACATAACGCTATGGTTGAAAAAAACTTACGCAAAGCTGATCTCGTACGTCTTTTAAAACTTCATCCAATACAAATTGACCGATTGTTGGATTTAAACCACGCAACCAAATTAGATGCCTTAGAATCCACTCTCAGTGCTCTTGGAAAAGAGGTTGCCATTAATATCCAAGACGCCGCTTGAAAACTACCGGTTTTGCGTAAAATGTTTATAAAGCGCATTAAGAGCAATGCGCAATGAAAGCACAAGATGTGGTAGTGATTGATCTTCTATGACAAGATACTGTAATGCGGCATGAAGGTTATATTGACGGTGTAAACATTGAGCTTCTTGAACAACATCTTTTACAGCTAAAAGATGTTCTGTTGCTATCTGTACCCATTTCTCTCTTGCTCCGTTATCAGAAGTTGTAGGCATTTCATCATAAATTGCATTAGGCAATCCTTTTGCACATAGGTAATTGTTTTTCACTTCAAGATATTTTTGCGCAGCATCATATTGGTCTTGATTGATTTCGCCTTGCAAATAAAGCCGCCCAATATAGGTACTGGAAAGTGGATTTTTAGCCTCTTCTATGGTCAAACAGAAGCGTTTGGCACGCATTTCAATTGCCAATTTATCCATGGGTTCATGCGGTGTTTTTGCTCGTGAGATGCGTCCATTTGGTTCTCTGATACATCCTTTAATCCGAGGACGACCACGTTTTGCACGTTTTTTTCTTTTTGTCATATTTTTTTTCAATCAGAACGGTATGCTATCATTATTAATGAGTGCACTATGATCAGCAGCCCCTGAAGCGATAGCATAATTTTGAGAAGTAATAGGTGAAGGGGTAGGGGATGCCGATTGCTCTTTTTTGGCATCAAGCAAATACAACTCGCCTTTGAATTGTGGTAAGACAATCTCTGTTGTGTAACGGTCATGCCCATTTTTATCTTGCCATTTGCGTGTCTGTAACTTTCCTTCTATGTAAACCTTTGAACCTTTGTTTAGATATTGAAGTGCAATTTTTGCCAAATGTGGATTAAAAATCACCACGGAATGCCATTCTGTTTTCTCTACTTTTTGATTGGTTTTTTTATCTGTATAGCTCTCAGAAGTCGCTATACTAAAATTGACTATTTCTGCTCCAGAATTCATTGTTTTGCTTTCGGGATTAGCACCAAGGCGCCCGATTAACGTCACTTTATTTGGCATATTTGTAGCCCCATTAGATTTGCAATTTATACATAAAAATCTTAACATAATTTGCGTATTTATTCAATTATTTCAGTTTATTAATAACAGTTTTTTAATGTATTACATTATAATATTATTTGACAAATTATTCATCAAAAAAAACATGTCACACAAATGGCACGGCTTTCTTATTTCTGCTTTTAACTTTTCAATAAATATCCTTTCATTAAGAGTCTGTATCAAACTTTTTTGTTCGATTTATTGTTGACTATCGAACCTTTTTGTGCGATATTCATTTTATGCAGAAAGGGGAGGCTAAATGAAACGAGAAGCACTGCTTAGAGAGTTACGTAAAGAAGCCAGAAAAAGAGGCATTCATTACAGTGAAGCTCCTGATGCAGGTAAAGGGTCACATTATTTGGTAACTTTTGGAGACAAGACAACCGTTATAAAATCTGGTGAATTGACCCCACTTTACGTGAAAATAATAAAAAAGCAGTTGGGGGTATGAGTTATTCTCTCAACAGCTTTAAGTTTTCGTTTCAAAAGTATTTCGATTATGGCGAGGAGACCTAAACATGGAATATACTTATCAAGCAAAACTGGAATCTGATCCAGATGGTGGTTTTATTGTAACCTTTCCAGATGTACCAGAAGCAATAACAGCTGGAGAAAATAGAGCAGAGGCATTAGAGAATGCTGTTGAAGCTTTAGGGTTAGCATTACGGAGCTATCCTATGCGCGGTTTACCTTTACCAGTACCACAGCAATATAAAGGTCTTGTGAAGGTCACGGTAGATGCTTGGAATGCTCTTAAGCTTGCAGTAGTAGAAGCCTTTAATGAAGCGAATATCACAAAAACAGAATTGGCTAATCGTTTGGGTAAAAAAGAAACAGAAGCAAGACGCATTCTTGATCCCAATTATCCAACTAAGCTTCAAACACTAGAGCAAACACTGAGCGTTCTTGGCAAGCAAGTCATTATTACAATCAAAAATGCGGCTTAACTTCCTCCCCACCTTGTAAAGATGGGGAAGGGAGTTCTGTTTTAAGTCTAAGCAGCTTTTACTACAGATCTTGCTAGAACACGCTTAGCTTCTTTTGTAACTGATTTGTAATGATCAAGCTCTTTTTCGATTTCATCTATTTTCAAAAGACGACTAAAGATGATCCCCATGATTTTAGGATAATTTGTCAAAACATATTGGCGAAGATAGTTAAAATCATCAAAGCGTGTATCATTATCATAATCAACAGATTGGCTTTTTAGTTTCTTTTCACACTCAATAAAGTAACGGCGTGCTTGACGTCCTTTCTCATTGCGTTCCACCATTGAGAGCTCTTTCGCCATGTCTAGAGTGAGATGATATTCTATTGCTGTAACAGCTCTAGATTTTGCGCTTCCCAATTTTGGGAACCGCAAATCTTGTGTTTTTATGAAATCTTTACCTTCTTCAAATGTATATTGATTAATACGATCTGTAATCCAAGTAGCGAAACGTTTTCCTATTTCCATGAATGCGTGTAACTCACGCGCATTGACCGTTTGCACAATTTCTTGTTCAATAATTTTTTCTGATATTTTAATGAGTGTGTTCATAATATTGGTTCCTTTGTTTTAAAAGTTTAAGTATCCAGGGCTAAAACAACCGAACCAATTCAGTCCTTCACATCTTTAGGTTACCCTTGGACATACACGTGAAGACCCTGGAATAATAAAATGAAGAGCAACAGATCTTTCGGGATACTGTTGAACCGATTGGTTACAGGTGTTTTAAGCCTGCCAATCAAGCTATTATTTTTTGAAAAACCCTAAAAGTACGGACGTCCTAAAAGGGACTAGGTGTTAACAAACACGGTCGATAGTCCGTCGCTATGCTTTTCCCAAACGGGTATTGTATGGCATAGCTACACCCGACAAAGCCCTTATATGCTAAACGCATACAACGAGTCAAAGTCTTTAGTGTGCGGAGAAAAGATTGTCTCGGCAATCTATCCGCTATCGATTCATGGTGTTTGTTAGGCACCTGATTCGAAAATCCACATCGCAGAAATAATGTCAAACGGCTCCTATTATAAATGCAGCCCACTGTTGCATGAGAGCATGTCGTTGTTCTAAAAAATCTGTCCGCATATAAGCTATTGCTACCCCATACAGCATTTTGATTGTTGATGATCAATGGCAAAACGGAGTGTTGATATTTAAGAGTTTTATTATACCGTTGTTTTTACAAAATGAGCTGTTTAAGCGTCTCTCGACACTTCTTTGAGTCCTGACAGAACCATTAAGAGAATATACCGGAATCCTATCATCTTTACAATTTTCACACCATTTCCCATCTTTAATTTTATAATGAAATCCTGATTGGATCATACAAGCATGAATCATCGACCATTCATGAAAGCCTAATTTGCTATTGTCTCTATCGCTACTATAAGGAGATAGCGCACCACACTCTAACAGTGCTTTTCCTACCTCAGTAAAATTTACACCTGGCTTTTCCCATATAACAAAGTATGTTGAAGGAGGCTTTGAGTGACATCCAGCCATATTTAATAAAGCTATGCAGCTTAATAATTTTAAAGTTTGTTTCATTTTTCCCCTTTTTTAATAGATTTATTGACTATGAGAAGGCTTTAAAGCCTGTTGATTATTCTTATCTCCAATTTCAAATTTGTCACTGAACTCCCAGCAAATAGACCCCTTTTTTTTCAAAAAGGTGAGATTTCAAATCCAACCTCTGCAATTTTCAAAGAGATTGTGGACAGCAATACCAGCACTGTCGATTGTTACTAAATTGTTCATGGTGAGCTCTTTGTTGTTAGACGTTTTTCATTGACATTTTCTATAAAAATGCCGGGTGCTCAAAAACACGGCGAACAGTCCGTCGTTACGCTTTCCCCATAAAGGGTATTGTATAGCGCAACTACACCCGACAATGCCATTATATGCGTGTAACATACAATGAGTCAAAGCCTTTAATGTGCGGAAGAAAAATTGTGTCGGCAATCTATCCGCTGTTCGTTTAAGGTGTTTTTGAGGCACCTAATACCGAAGATATACATTACAGAAATAATGTCAAGCGGCTTCCGATAGTTTTTTATGCTCTTGTTGATTTCATCTATGAACGTTGAGAAGAGACAACGTAATCTGAACAGTTTTATAAAATCGGAAATTTTACTATGGCTTTTTAACTGAGCACTGTAGTGTGTAAATAGATATATTTATTAAACTGCGTGTATGTAACATAAGGAAAAATACACAAACTAAAAAGGAATACCAAAGAGCAATATCTGAGTACCAAAGTACAGTTGAAAAAGAAAGCTTATGCTCCACGTACTTAGAAATAATAGGTAAAGAGACCGTTTCTTTATAACTACTTGGGAAAATTAAAACGACAAGCGCTAAACTTATTAGCTTTAAAAGTCTATGCATATACTGTTGTAAATCACGTGTTAGTTTCACCCAACCTGTTGTATTTCCGCATTTGTATTTTGGGTTGCTCTGCAATTCAGAAGGAATATGAGAATTGCATAAAATTACAAAAATATTTGTTATTATTATCAAACCAAAAGATGCAAATATCAAAATACTTTGAATATCAAAATACTTTGAATAAAGTAGGGATTTTTTTTAATTCCTAAAAAACATAAAAATATAAAAATTATAATACCAAACAAGGCTCTTAGCTGCTTATCTGTAAACATATTTATTTCCTGCGGTTTTCGATAATTTTTTGATCTCTTTATTGATCTCATCTATAAGAGGTTCGTAATTGAGAATGCTTTTCGGAATACCACCACCGTAAACCCATGCTTTCACTTGCGCTTTGGTACTAAAATCCGCATTTTCTGGTGTGGTATAATACTGTCCGCCATCAAACTTTTCACACTCTCTTGTGCCGTCTTCATATTCGTAGAGGTTGTAAAAATACTCCTCTGCTCCATCCCCCCAAGGAACATAACCAACAGCTGTTGCAATAAACTCTTTTTGCATTGGTTGTTTACGCTTTTTTAAGAACAGGTCTTTTAATATTTTCATGTTTTTAGTCCATAATTTTACCAATTGGTCTATTTACCTAAAATTTGACTGTACAGAGCGTTTTATATTATAGATATGGTTTTCATCGTAAAATCTTTAAATCGCTTTGTAAGGTGCCTTTTTGTCGATTTAAATACATATCCAATCCCAAAATGATCAGCACTTTTCACTATTTTGCTAACTTGCAATGTTTTTCACTGCTCCCCCAAGACCATTTAAAGTTTCTTCAAGCTCTTGCTTGTGAACAAGCGTTAGTGGTCGAAAATGCTCTTTAGTTGTTTTTTCTTTGAGTGCTTTCTCACGTGTGTTTTCAATTGCTCTACGTACACTTTCGGCTTTTGAAAGAAGGGTATTTTCTAGTGTCTGGCAATAAGTTAAAAGCTCTCCACAAGTTGGCATAAATGTTTTTGATATCCCAATTGCTTGACCAGTTACGATATCTTCGACGCCCTTTTTCAGAGCATATGCTGAAATCCGTTCCAGCATCATGCTATAGGATAGGACAACAGCTTTGGAATCTGTGTTCGCAGGGACTCTCATGCTTGAGAGTAGGAAAGAAGCTTGCTCAATTTGCTTAACTGAAGCTTTCACAGAGAGCAACGCTTGTAGACGATTGCAAGCATCTAAGGTTTGCGCTTCCTCCTGTTTCGTCAATGTATTCCCAGCTTTCAGCGTCAATGGATACCCCGGACTGATCATTTCCATAATCTTCTCCAGATGAGAGATGATCTCTGAGTTCGTTGAAGCCTTCTGCAAGCTGTTCTGTGAAAGTTTTCTGAGTGAATTTTCCATGATAACCTCTAAGTGTTTGTGTTTGTTTCTTGGATAGCGCTCCGTACTCTGGATGTATAATCCAGTTTCGCCATGTTGCCGGCCAATCTGTTTTGTTTGCATTTGCTCCGGATTTTGCCAGCCAAAAATTTCTGAACCGTTCGACTTCTAACAGCGCCTCATCATGGGTTAAGCCTTTATCGATTGCGTATTGCAAATTAGGTTTGAAATCATCTGGCAATCGACAACCGCGATTAGCTTTCGCTCGTTTTGCTTTTTTGGGAACGTTCTCTTGCTCGTGAATGGAAGGTTGGTTGTCTGATGATGTTGTAATTTGCTCTGATGTGGTCTCAACAGCAGCAACCTCTGTTGGCTCATGAACCTGTTCGTTTGTTTCTAAACTTTCAGAACCAATTTCTTTTTTTGCTAATACGATAGTATTAGTTTTTTTATTATATATGTTATTGTTTATTATATGTTATTGTTTATGTTAATGTGTTTCATCATGGTCTTTTGATGAGTCATCTTTATGTTTTTTTCTCTTAGTATTCGCAGCTTTTATAGCTTTTTCTGAAAGTTTATTTAAATTCTCATTGCAATTTTTTAATTCTTCTTCAACATCGAGATTCCATAAACGACCATCTGCTAAACGAATAATATATCCTTCTTCTAGCAAAACATTCAAAGCTGTCTCAAATTTCTTTACTGAATAACCAGTGTAATGAGACAAAACTTTAATGTTACAAAAAAGAGGTTCACCAGTACGAAGCATGCGAAATCGCAATCTCATATAGATATTACCTTCTACAGGAGGTAAATAATCGACGACCACCGCCCATTTATCGGCAAACAGTCTCGTCCATGGTATTTTACTGGACATTCTCTTTGTCCTCCCTGTGCTTATGCCATGCGATTTCTGATTGTTGATTGTTGTTCTTCAGCTCTTCTTCAACATCTGGACTCCAGATGTGGTTGTCGTCAAAAAGAAAGATGTGTCCAGTTTCAGCTAAGAGATCTAGCGCATCATCAAGCTCGTCAATTGAACAGCGAGCTAATGAGGACAAGGCTCGTAAATTGTTTGTAAGAGGCTTCCCAGTGTGTAACATTTTTAATCGCAACCTTATGTAAATATTGCCTTCAGTAGGAGGTAAATCAGCGAGATCAAGAAGCCATTTTTCTACATTAATTTTTATCCATTGGTTTTTATTTGACATTAGTGGTTTCCCCTTCTTTCATTAAATATAAAATTGCTAAAGCATCTGCTTCGTTGTCGTCTTTAGGCACATGTCCTTTTGCACATACCGCCTTAATCATTTCTTCTTTTGAGGCGTTGCCTTTTCCTGTTGTTGCCTTCTTAATTGTGCCAACAGGAATGCCTTCATATGGTATCTGATGATGTTCACACCACGCTGTTAAGGTTGCTAGAAAGCCTCCGTAAATATGAGAAGCGTCTGTACCCACATGCCGGCGCACCTCTTCAAAATACACCGCGTCAATTTCATCAACAGATCTCTTTAGTTCAGTAAGCCACCGTTTAAAGCGTAAATAACGCATGCCACCGCCTTCAAAACGGCGTGATTGAAAATCTTCTGTATCGCTTGTTATAAAACCATCCGCACCGCATATCGCCCAGCCTGTCTTGGTCCCTAGATCAAGACATAAAATGGTTTGTGCGTTAGTGATCATAATCCCCCCTTAAGGCTCTACGTATTTATATGTGCGCTATGACAGAGCGTGTTGTGATTGCTTGTCTTGAAAAAATGTTTATGAAAAAGTAGCCTCCCAGCGATTCTAAAAAAGTGGGGAGGGGAAAGATGCAAGAATGGATAAAGATATTTCTTACAGGTTTTGTGTCATTTGCTGTGTCGCTTTCTGTAGCGCTTATTTTAAGAAATAAAGACCGTAAAGAAGCAACCAAAATCCGCAAAGATGATTTAGAAAAAGCTGCAAAAAAACGAGAAGAAGATAAAGAATGGATAAGCAAGCAATTTGCAGAAAGCCAGGAACAGACGATAGCCCTTAAAGAGCAAGCGAAATCGATAAAAGATCTTGCCAAATGGTCAGAAAAACATATTAGAATTTTGTTACGCTCTTCAAGGAGATACCTAGAGTGGGAAGCGTGCACCGATATAATAGATCAAAAAAGTGGTCTCTTACATGCTGAGCTCATATTGAAGGTTAGAAATCTAACAAAAAAAGATATTTTAATAAAAAACATACAAATAACGGAACACTGCTCCTTTGAATTTCTTGAAAATGCTTGTCGATTTGATGAGGGGAAGTCTGATAAGTGGCGGTCTGATCTATCAAAAGAAAAAGATCCTGTCGTCATTAAGAGAACAACACCCAAACGCATTTCTTTAGATCCCAAAGAGGTCAAATCGAATGCTACATTATCGTTTACTTTAGATTTATTTCGTATAACTGCTAGTGAGTGCATTGTTCTTTACTTCCTATTAAGCATAAGCGAATCTGAATACAATGCTCACAACATTGTGAATTGTATTCTTGAATACACTTCACCCGAAAATCCAGATGAATTAATCACTGATTATTTCTGGGCGTTAGAAACACCTTACAAACACATTTATTGCTATTAAACAGACCTATTATGAAGTTAATCCCAAAGATCCGCTTTTAATTAACGACCCTCATTTTTGGGATTAATGACACCAGAATTAAAAAACTTTTCCTGCAAAAACAAAATCCGTCAATCTGGGTTTTTCTTTTTTGTTGATTAAATAATTGATTTTATTATTTAATTCATCAATAACTTTCATCTGTGAAGCTAACTTTAGCCTTTGGCTGTATAGCGTTTCATTTTTTTGCTTAATTAAAGAGGATAGGTTTTCAAGTACTACTTGCTGTTGTTCAATTGACTTATCTCGCTCTGCAAGAGTTGCTTCATGCCATCTCATCCAATTATCAAATTGTGACTTATGCCATTCTTCTCGTTTTTTAAGAATTGTTGTGTGAGTTTCGTGTCGTTTCACAAGATCTTCTACGCTACAATCACGATCCGGTATTTGTATAAATTCTTTCACAAACTTATCTCCATTCTCGATTTTCGTATTACAACCTATTAATCTACAAAACTGGGTGTAGATCTTCTTCAATATCCCGTTTCTCATGATCTTTCTTCTTTAAGAGTGTGAAGGGTGCTGTTGATGTTTGTTATTATCTATAGGGGCAGCAATAAAAGCAGAACTAGAGCCAGAACATCCTTTCAGTTCTTGCAGCTTTAGATAATTCTTTAAAGATAGACCTTTTCCTTGTTCCCAACGACAAACAGAGGCTTGCTTAACGCCTAAAATGTCTGCTAATTCCTTTTGTGTTAGCGATAAACACTTTCGGATAGATTTAATCTTGAATTTTTCCTCTGTGTCCATTTGAGTTAAGTCCTTTATTTTAACCATATACGCAATTGTATAACATAAATTAAAAAAAACAATAGATTTTTTTTAATTTAAAAATCATAAGTAACTAATTATGACAAAAAATATCATTGCTACATTGCAAGTATTGCAATCTGAATTTGGTCTCAGTCAAAAAGATCTTGCCGATAGACTAAATGTAACCCAAGCATCCGTATCAAGATGGTTAGGAAATGAATCAGATCCTAGAGGTTCACACAGAGACGCAATTTTAGAACTTTATAAAAGCTTAAAGGGTTATAATCAAATTACTACACTTGTTCCTGTTATGGGATATGTAGGAGCAGGATTAGAGATTGACACCGATGTTGAGCAAATCCCAGAAGATGGGCTTGAAACAATTGAAATACCATTTGATTTGCCTTTTGAAGCAATAGGTTTCGTGGTTCGTGGAAATTCTATGTATCCTGTGTATAAAGATGGTGATTTAATCGTAGTTAAACATCTGCAAACAAAGCCAGTGAGCGATTATTACGGTGATGAAGTCATTGTTCTGACAGAAGATAATAGGCGATTCATCAAACAAATTACTCGCTCTTCAGAAGGCATTGTACTCAAATCATGGAATGCAGATCCCATTAAAAATGTTAAGATAAAATGGATTGGGGAAATAATTTCAATACTGCCACGTAAAGCTTATCGCTTGCTTACGAAATAATTCACAAGTCAACCTTGAATTCTCTTATTTTGAAGATGGTATTTAAGTGAAAATGCAAAAAAAATGAAATATATGTGATTTTTTTCTTGCTTATATTTATACATTTGCGTATAAGTAATTATACAAACCACGCACAAACAATCGCTAAGAGGCGTTAGGGAGGAAAAATTATGGATAAGCCAATTCTTATAAATTCTGATGAAATTTTATTAGTTGCCTACGATAAAGATCAACACATTGCAGAGTCTGGACCACTTGATGCAAGCCAAATTCTAAGCATTGTTGATGAGGTAGATGATGCAATCCAAATCTTTCGTATAAATCCCTCTGAGAAGAGTTGCCAAGATATCTCTGAAGAGATTGCAGACGCATATGTAGAAGCAAATATCGAACATCTCCATGAGGATAGTAAGGTTCATTACTTTGTACGTGAAAGTGATGCTTACCACGATCTTTTATCTGATTTAGCAAAAGAAAAATATAATGATGCAATGTACGGTACTTACGAACAACAACACCGTTTGCGTCCTTGTGATGTGCTTTAAATTCTAAGGGCGCATTTAAAAGCGCCCTCTTTCATTCATCAATCCCATCAATATGAGGTTTGTAATGGAAAAGCCTATTGCTATCCAACAAAATACAATCAAACACGAAACCGTTCAAACGGTCAACGCACGTGAGTTACATGCATTTTTGGAAATTGGGAAAGATTTCTCTACTTGGATTAAGGACCGTATTCATCAATATGAATTTGAAGAGGGAAATGATTTCATAAAAACACAAGATTTGCGGTCCCCAAAATTGGGGAGCGCAAAATCTAGAGCTGTTACAGCTATAGACTATCACCTCACATTAGACATGGCAAAAGAGCTCGCCATGGTAGAGCGTAATGAAAAAGGTAAACAAGCCCGTCAATATTTTATTGAATGTGAACGGCGTGCAAAGAAACCTTTGGACCTTGCAAACGCGTTAGAAGCCCCTCTCTTTGTGAAAAAACTGCTTTTAGAAAGCGTCACACAATTAGAGACTTTAAAAAGTGAAGTGAGTACCCTTAAACCAAAGGCAATGGCTCTTGAAAGCTTACAGCGCCATAATGGACTCTTCGGTCTTACAGAAGCCGCTAAAATACTCGAGATGCAACCAAAACAGTTCATTCTCTTCTTACAGAAAAAAGGTTGGGTTTACAGACGAGCAGCAGGTGGAAATTTGCTTCCTTACCAAGACAAAATCCAAAAGAAACTTATGGATTGTCCAACCATCACACTTCAAACCGCAAGTGGAATAGAAAAAGTCATTCCTTGCGCAAAAATCACAGCAAAAGGAATTGGTGTGCTGTCTCAAGAGCTTAAAAGACAAAGCATGCATTAAGAGGAGGTTATTATGATAAAAAAGAAATACGAACTGACTGATGAGACAATTAAAGTTGATAGAATAACGCTTTACCGTATCCGTGCATTAAAAGACTTTGGAGATGTTAAAAAAGGTGATCTTGGTGGCTGGGTAGAGAGTGAAAGAAATCTTAGCCATGATGACAATTGCTGGGTTGGTGGTGAGGCGTGGGTTTATGAAAATGCCAAAGTTTATGAAAATGCTAAGGTTTATGATGATGCCGAAGTTTATAATAACGCAAAAGTTGGTGGTAATGCCATAGTAGCTGACAAAACAGCATTTTATGGAAGTGATGCTATCTTAAGGTAGAGGCAAAAACCATGGAAAAGAAATATGAACTGACAGATGAAACAATCGAAATTGGGCGCAAAACGCTCCGCCGCATTCGCGCATTGAGAGATTTGGGGGACGTCAAGAAAGGTGATCTTGGCGGCTTTATAGAGCATGAAGACAATTTAAGTCATGAAAACGATTGTTGGATTTATAATGATGCCAAGGCGTATTTGTTTGCCAATATTTACGATAGCGCTAAGGTTTTTGATAACGCACAAGTTGCTTATAATGCAGAGATTTTTGGAAATGCAAAAATTTATAATAACGTCAAAATATATGGAGGTCATATTTTGGGGAGCGTAGAAATTTATGGAAATGTGGTTATCAATAGTAATTCAAGAATTTATGGCGATACAAAAATTTATGATAATTCAGAAGCTTGTAAACAAACTATGACCGCTCAGAACGGCGACTCTTCAACAAAGGGTGACATTCCTTTCTAGCAACACAAACAAACTTTTAACACCAGCGTGATTCACGCCACGGGTGAATTGCGCGCAATGGAGGAAATCAAGATGAGTGAACTAAGTACCACACAAACGGAATTAGTGGAAAAAATGAACGATTGTGAAATCAAACCTACAGCTATGGAGCTTATTTTAGAAAGAGCTTTAGAAAATGATGTCGATATGGATCGTCTCAAGCGTCTTCTTGAATTGCGAGAACAAGAGATAAAACGACAAGAGCGTCAAAACTTTGTCCGTGATCTTTCTGCTATGCAAATGGAATACAAAGATATCGAACAAAACGCCATTAATACACATACTAAAAGCCTCTATACAACGCTTGATAAATATATTGATGCAATCAAAGAACCTCTTGCAACACATCACTTTGCCTTGTTCTCTCGTATCAAAGACCAGAGTTCAAATGACATAACTGTAGAAATGACTTTAAAACATATATCGGGCAATGAAATATCAACAGAAGGAACCTTTCCTTTTGATGCTACAGGGAGCAAAAATAACACACAAGCGGTTGGTTCTACTCTCACCTACGCACGTAGATATCTCTTAGGCATGCTTCTTAATGTTGCAAGAAAAGAAGACGATACAGATGGCAACACGCTTCTTGCAGGTATCTCTCCTGAACAGATGAATGAAATCAAATAATTAATTAAAAAAACACAATCTGAAGAAAGTAGGCTTCTCTCTTTCATAGGAGTAAAAAATCTAACAGATATGTCTTATAAACAAGCACAACCCGCTTTGTTTTCTTTGAAAAAAAAGCAACGAAAGCAAATGAATAAAGCACAACAAGAGCAATTAGATGCACCTATACAAGATATTGAATATGCACCAACTCAACAACAAACGGCGATGTGAGATGGAGCAACGAACAGCAGAATGGTTTCAAGCAAGGCTAGGAAAAGTCACTGCTTCAAACGTTTACAACGTACTCAGTAAGACAGCAAAAGGTTTGCCTACAAGCAAATATGAAGACTACAAAACGAAACTCATGGCAGAACGCTTAATAGAGGAAATAAGCCAATCTTATACAACACCTGCTATGCAATGGGGCATTGAACATGAAGAGAATGCCTTAAGAGAATATGAATTCATTTATGACGCAGAAGTCACAAGATGCGGGTTTATCTCCCACCCCAAAATGGAAATGGCGGGGGCTAGTCCTGATGGGTTGATTGGAGAGGACGGTTTAATCGAAGTCAAATGTCCACAATCAACAACCCATCTTCGTTTTTTTATTTATGACGAAATTAAACCAGACTATCACGCACAAATGCAATTCCAAATGACTTGTACAGGACGAAAGTGGTGTGATTTCATTAGCTATAATCCAAATTTTGTAGGCAAATAAATCTACTGGTTTGAGAATGAAAATCAAACGCGTCAAACGTGATGAGAAACACATTGAAGAGATCAATAAAGCGGTCGAAATCTTTTTAGGGGAAATAGAACAAGAGATGCAAAAGATTTTGGCAAAAGCTTCTTAAGCCTATGGGGGTGCTCTCTCCTTCTCCTCTTGCTTAAGCACCCCCACCCATTTACCAAGGAAATTAAACGTGTGTAACACCAAACATATTATCATACAGCCTGCTAAAGATAAGGAATTTTGTTTTTTTACCATTGGCTATGAAGGTAGGTCCCTTGAGAATTATCTTAGTTGTCTCATAGAAAACAATATCAAAACTTTATGTGATGTTCGTAAAAATCCAATAAGTAGAAAACACGGATTTTCAAAAAGACAATTAGAGCAAGCTGTAAGCAACATTGATATTGAATATATGCATATGCCTGAACTTGGAATTACTTCTGAAAAACGAAGAAATTTGAAAACACAAAAAGATTATGACCGCCTTTTTGAAGATTATCAAAATACAACTCTCAAGAATAATTCTTGTGCAATAAACAAATTATATCAAATTTTTTTAAACAAAAAGCGCGTTGCAATCACCTGTTTTGAAGCCAATGTATGCATATGTCACAGAGGAAAACTCGCATTAGCTCTCACTCAATTGCCTGATTGGAAATATGAAATTAAGCACATCTAAAAAATAAACTTACAGATTTTTTACATATGGGGGTGCTTCTCTTCACAAATGCCTCCTAGCACCCCCACCCATTTAATTAACATAAAAAAGAGAAAGGAAATGAGATGATATTTGATGATGGAGATAGATATGTAACAACACGTGAGTGTGCACAGCTTTTTAGTGTATCCACAACAACGATTCGCAATTGGGTGCTTCAGGGGTTGTTTCCGGAGCCATATAAGCTAGGGAGAGCAGTGAGATGGAGAAAAAAAGAGATCTTAGCCTTCACCCCAAAGAAAAATAAGGAGCAAATAAGAACAAATTAGGTAAAATTATATAAACTGTAGAAGGTGGTCTAAAAGGTGGTCTGAAAATGGCTATTTAAAGAAAAAATCTATATATTTCAATATGTTGAAGATATAAAATGGTGCCCCCAGAGAGACTCGAACTCCCGACCCCCTGATTACAAATCAGGTGCTCTACCAACTGAGCTATAAGGGCGTAACCACGTAGGAGTTAGCACAAACTCGCAAAAAGGAAAACAGAAAATTATCAAATTTTGTACATATTAAAAGAAAACTGTATAACAAATAAAAAATAACCAATCTATTTCCTCTTTTACCACTTTTTACAGCAAGGTTGGAATTATCCTTATGTTGATATCTTATAGAATCTTTTATAGGAATTCACCATTTTGCTATCGAATTACGAATCTGAAGACTTTGATTGATGAGCAAGGTATTTTTCTAGCCAGTGAATATTATAATTACCATCAGCAACATCTTGATTATTAATAAGATCGCGAAAAAGAGGTAGTGTAGTTTTTATCCCATCGACGACAAATTCATCTAAAGCACGCCGTAAACGCATCATACATTCTAAACGGGTACGTCCATGAACAATCAGCTTTCCAATCATACTATCATAATAAGGAGGGATACGATAACCTGAATAAGCACCTGAATCAACACGAATCCCTAAACCTCCAGGTGTATGAAAATGTGTAATGGTTCCAGGTGATGGCGTAAAGTTAATAGGATCTTCTGCATTAATACGGCATTCAATGGCATGACCAGAAAAACAGACATCATCTTGTGTCACTGAAAGCTTGCAGCCTGATGCAATATGGATTTGTTCATGGACTAAATCTATACCCGTAATTTCTTCAGTTACAGGATGTTCGACTTGTAAACGCGTATTCATTTCAATAAAATAAAATTCACCATTTTCATAAAGAAATTCAACAGTACCAGCTCCACGATATCCAAGTTGGGCACAGGCATTTGCAACAATACTGCCAATTTTTTTCCGTTCAGATTCGTTAAGTGCAGGTGATGTAGCTTCTTCCCATACTTTTTGATGCCGTCGTTGAAGTGAACAATCGCGTTCTCCTAAATGAATAGCATTTCCCGCACCATCACCTATGACTTGAATTTCAATATGACGGGGTTTTTCTAAATATTTCTCTATGTAAACAGCGTCATCACCAAAAGCAGCTTTCGCTTCTGAACGCGTTGTTTTGAGAGCTATAGAAAATTCTTGTTCAGAATGAACGACTTTCATACCACGTCCACCACCACCGGCAGAAGCTTTGATAATAACTGGATAACCAATTTCACGAGCAGTGCGTAAAGCATCTGATTCTTCAGTGACTGCTCCATCTGAACCGGGAACTACAGGAATACCAAGTTTTTTAGCGGTTTTCTTTGCTTCGATTTTATCGCCCATGATTCGGATATGAGTAGCTGTTGGACCGATGAATGTAATATCATGGGCTTCTAGAACATCTGCAAATTTTGCATTTTCAGAAAGAAAGCCATAACCTGGATGAACAGCATCAGCTCCTGTAATTTCACAAGCAGCAATAATTTGCTGAATACTCAAATAAGAATCGCGAGCAGGAGGAGGTCCAATACAAACGCTTTCGTCAGCAAGACGAACATGCATTGCATCTGCATCAGCGGTAGAGTGAACAGCCACGGTTTTTATGCCAAGTTCTTTACATGCACGCAAAACGCGAAGAGCAATTTCTCCCCGATTAGCAATGAGTATTTTTCGAATCATGGTTGCCCCTCGCTTTATTCAACAATAATAAGTGGTTCACCAAATTCAACAGGTTGGCCATCTTTGACAAGAACAGTGGTTACCGTGCCTGAGCGTGGTGATGAAATTTGATTCATTGTTTTCATGGCTTCAATAATAAGTAATGTCTCCCCTTCAGAAACATTTTGTCCTACTTCTACAAAAGGTTGCGCGCCTGGTGAAGGTGCAAGATAAGCTGTTCCAACCATCGGAGAGGTTATTGTGTTTTTTGATTTATCTTCTTGGATAGATTGTATAGGAGATTCAGTTGTTGGGACTGGAGAAGATGTTACAGAAAAAGTAGGAGTAGAAACAGGAGCATAGATGGCTTGCTCAGAAGAAGTTAAGGTATTTTGACGTGAGACACAAATACGAAGCTCCCCTTGTTCAACTTCAATGTTCGTTAAATTGGTATCATTCAAAATTTCAGCAAGATCACGAATAATTTTCGTATCAATTGCGGTTTTTGCCGAATCCATTTTTTTTGTTGCCATTTTATTTCTAACTCCTTGATCAATGAAGATCGTCATTATCTCATTTTATGACTGCATATCTCTAGATTAGGGATGATATCTTTTGAGGCTTTAAAGATTTTTATTTCCTTTAAATCATTATACTTTGCAATTTAAAACTCGTATCTGCTTTACGCAAAATTGCACTTATAAGCCTGTTATCAAAAAAGAGAAAGCATAAAATTACCTCATTTACAGTATTCTTCCTAAAACTGATCAGGTATTCACCGTGTGTTGTCTATCGCTTGTTTTAGAGTATCTTGTCTGGCTGCGCCAATGAATATTTTATTACCAATAATGTAAGAAGGTGTTCCCGTAATATGAAGTTTAGAGGCAATTTGGATATTTTCTTTAAAAGCGTTTTGTAGAGTGGGATCTTTTATTGCATTACGTAGTTTTTTTTCATCTGCTCCTAATGAAACAGCTACTTTAATAGCTTTAGCTTCATTTGCGCGGCCCTGATACATTAAAAGCGTTTTGTGAAACTGAGGATATTTCTCTGGAAATTGTTTTCGAAATACGTAGGCAACAGTATGGGCTGCCATAGAATCAGAGCTTAAAATTGGTAAATCCTTAATAATAACCTTTAAATCTGGATATTCTTTTATCAAGTCTTCTATATGTGAATAGGAACTTTTACAATATCCACAGTTGTAATCAAAAAAATTGACAAGCACTTTTTTACCATTTTGGTTTCCCAAAACGGCGTCATGAGGAGAATGAAAAATTTCTTTTTCTAATAAATGGATGACAGAAGTTTGTATTTTGTTTTCGTATTCGTTCTGTTTTTCCAGCTTATCTTGAAGAATAAGCTGCATTTCAATCAGAACTTCTGGATGAGTAAGAAGGTACTCTCTGACAATTTGTTGAATATGATGAGAATCATTATATGGTATCATTTTTTCTTTAAGCTTAGATAAAAAGCTAGAATCTTCCAAAAGTTGTGTTTTAAGCTTTTCTAAGCTTAAATGATTTGCTGTTTTTGAGTGTGATGTTGCGTTTGATAAAGAAGGTAAAAAGATTAAAATACTCGACATAACTGGGACTAAAATTTTTGAAAGAGGTGTTATTTTCGAATTTTGAGAGGGATGAGTCATCTGTATACCTTCACATTTCCTAGTGTGTCATTGAGTGAACTATATGAAAAGCGTTATCTATGTGCAATAAAGCATTTAGCTATAGTGTGTATTTAAGAATGAGAAAAAACATCAATTTTTCTCTAAAAAGACTTCATATGATGAACCTTGGCTTGGCAAGGATTATTTTTTGTAAAAGATAAAAAAATTCTCTTTAATTTGTCAAATGTTGTTTTGATGTGTAAGGGTATCAAAAGCTTTTTGTGCGTGTTTATTTTAGGAAAAAGTACGTTGATAATACAATGAAGAACACTTGTATTATTTTTTCCTATTGCTTTATTGAGTACTGAGAAACAAAATTAAATAATGAAAAGTGAAATTATGAAAACCACAACACATTATGAGCTGTTTATCATTGGGGGAGGGATAAACGGGTGTGGATTGGCAAGAGATGCAGCAGGACGCGGATTTAAAGTGGGATTGGCTGAAATGAACGATCTTGCATCTGGGACCTCAAGTGCGTCAACAAAGCTTATTCATGGTGGGCTTCGTTATCTTGAACACTATGAGTTCAAACTTGTTCGTGAAGCATTGAAAGAACGCGAGATCATTTTACGTATGGCTCCACATATTGTGCGTCCTTTGCGTTTTCTTCTTCCCTATCATAAAGAATTGCGTCCTGCTTGGATGTTGCGTTTTGGACTTTTTATTTATGATTATTTAGGGAATTGGAATCAGAAATTGTGGCGCAGTAAAACGATTAATTTTTCAAAAAAATTTTGCTCTACACTGAAGAAAGAATATCAGAGAGGTTTTGAATATTCTGATGCAAGAGTAGACGATGCGCGTTTAGTTATTGGCAATGCTCGTGATGCAGAAAAGTGGGGAGCTGATATAAAAGTACGAACAGAAGTTCTCTCTTTAAAAAAAGAAGGCAATAAATGGCGTATCGTTCTTCAAGACAAGTTAAGTAGTAAAGAATATAGTGTCACAGCTTCTTATGTCGCGAATATGACAGGACCTTGGATTGATCATGTTTTAGCAAACATATTAGACTGTAAAGAACATCCACCAGTACGACTTGTTAGAGGTTCTCATATTTTGGTTCCCAAGCTTTATACTCATGATCGTGCTTATATTTTTCAAAATGGTGATGGGCGTATTATATTTGCTATTCCGTATCAAGAAGAATTTACCTTGCTTGGAACAACAGATTGTAATTATCAAGGAGATCCGGCTGACGTTCATATTACTGATACAGAAATTGATTACATTTGTGCAGCAGCCAGTGAATATTTCATACAACCAGTGTTACCTGAAACAATTGTCTGGTCTTACTCTGGAGTTCGTCCACTCTATAATGATGGAGCTTCAAAAGCACAAGAAATTACGCGCGATTATGTTTTAAAAGAAATGGGAACAGGAACAACACCAAAGATTCTTAATCTTTACGGAGGAAAGATTACAACTTATCGTAAGTTGGCTGAAGATGCGATGAAATTTGTTGAAAAAGCGCTTGGTAAAAAGGGAGCATCATGGACAGCTAAAACAGTACTTCCAGGGGGTGATTTTCCCTATAATCAATTAGATATAATCGAAAATAAGATTGCTCTTTTGATGCCAGATTTAGATGCTTTTACACATCGCAGGCTTGCACGCTCCTATGGTACGGAAGCATTAGTGATATTTGAACATGGTGAGGCAAATAGAGGAAAAGATTTTGGACATGGGCTTTATGAAGTAGAAGTAAAATGGTTGATGGAAAAAGAATGGGCTAAAGCATGTGAAGATGTGTTATGGCGTCGTTCAAAACTTGGTCTCCTATTTAATGAACAAGAGGTTGACATTCTTTCTTCCTATATGCAAAGCAAACAAGAGATTGAACAACGTTTATGATCATTTCATTTTACAAATTTTATCTGCAATATTGTAAAATATTTTCCTTCAAGAGATACTGATGTCAATCATACATATTAAAAAGACAATGATTGTCTATGCCCTAATTTTAGTTTTTTTGCAAGAATCATAAAATGGTAAAATTAGATAAAACATTTAGGATGGAATTTATCTATCTTATAAAGTGAAATCCAAGAATATTACCAAGAATAACTCATTGAGAAAAAATGATTTATAATTAGATTCGTGTGAAATAAGGATTTTTGTTCTTTCTTGAGGAGAAGATAAAAGTACTTTCTGTAGCGTTTATTTGCACAATAAGTTAAAAAAATCTAAAGAAAATTAAATCTATTCTGAAAAATTGTACAATGTTTTAGTTTATCGTTTATTATCTTAAACGCTGCGCTAAATCATGTAAGGATAGAGGCTTGATGAGCGTAAGAAGAAATTGTAAATGAGTTTTTTATATTATAGTGAAAAATTTTTTCATGTTTATATACCTGAACACTAATCTATGAGAAATGCCATATTGTGTTTTATCATGATTGATTGTAGTAAACCTTTATATCAATTGAAGATAATGGGCTGTTATTATACTCATGATAGTATAAGGGAATAAAAATTTCCGTAAACTAAAAGTAAGTATTTTTCTATGTATAAAGAGAGAGAGCTATAGGGATATGAGAGTAATACCCTCATGATATTTTACAACCTTCCATCGCCTGTAAAATTTGCAGTAGCACCAATGTTGGATTGGACAGACCGACATTGCAGGTTTTTTTATCGTCTTTTAACGAAAAAAGCACTCCTTTATACGGAAATGATGGTAGCAGATTCTGTCATTCATGGTGTTCGCAAACAATTGTTGGCTTTTAGCGATAAAGAACGCCCAGTTGCATTACAATTAGGGGGGGCAGATCCGAAAAAGTTAGCAGAAGCTGCACGAATTGCTGAAGATTTTGGCTACAACGAAATAAATCTCAATGTCGGTTGCCCATCAAATCGTGTTCAAGCTGGTGTCTTTGGGGCTTGTTTGATGCTACATCCAGACATTGTGGCAAATGCCGTGGAAGCGATGAAACGAGAGGTTACTATACCAGTAACTGTCAAATGTCGGATTGGAGTGGACGAACAAGATGAAGAGTTAGCGTTAGATCTTTTGGCTAATCAGGTTTGGAATGCTGGATGTGATGCGCTCTGGATACATGCACGCAAGGCATGGCTACAAGGATTGAGTCCGAAAGAAAATCGTAATATTCCGCCCCTTAATTATGAAAGGGTTTATAAATTAAAACGTAAATATCCTCATAAATTCATTGGGATAAATGGTGGAATTAAATCGATTGATGAGATCAAAGAACACTTAACTTTCTGTGATGCTGTCATGCTTGGTCGCCAAGTTTATCATGATCCAGCTTTGTTAAAACATATTGATTTTGAACTCTATGATGAGGCGCAAAATAATCTGAGTGAGAGTGATCTTATTGAGGTTATGTGTGATTATGCGGCTCGACATATTGCATCGGGAGGGCGGCTTTCTCATGTGACGCGTCACATGATTGGTTTATTTCATGGGCGGGGTGGGGCACGTCGATGGAGGCAAATATTATCAAATGACGCAACAAAACCAAATGCAGATATATGTATTTTAAAAGAAGCTTTTTATGCTCTCATTTAATAACAGCCTGACAATTAACATATGTTAAAATTGAGATCCTTTGTGTTTTGATTTCTTTATGATCATTTTGATCCCTTCGATTTTATAAGTTTCTGAAAATTTGCAACTTTTGTTATAGAAGGAATGTTAGAATTTATATATTAAACAACATGCTGATTGCTTCTATTTAATAGAGAAATAGGTTAAGAGCATAATGTAAAAATAGTAATAACATATTGATAATATTTTAAATCTTTCATGTTCGTTATTTGATTAGAAAATAGAAATCATTGCTTTCATAATATTTAACGTTTTTAAAGCACTGTTTAAAAAAACAATAAATTATTCATATCCTGTATATATGACGTGATTTTCATAAACATTGTAGATTTTAAAAGGTATCCTTATGACCGCTAGTCCATTTGATGATTTTCGTGCTTTGCTTACAAATTTACCTGTTGCTGATGAGTTTTCTATAATCTTGGCAAAAAAACGGCAAAAAAACTTAACAAAAGAGCAAGGAACATTGGGAAAACTGGGAGACATTGCTGTTTGGTATGCGGGATGGAGGGGCACAGAAAAACCTATCGTAACGCGACCTTTGGTCGCTATTTTTTCTGGAAACCATGGTATAGTAGAAGAAAATGTTACACCATTTCCACAATCTATGACACAAAAGATGGTGCAAAATTTTGCATCTGGTGGAGCTGCTATTAATCAAATTTGTATTGCTTATGATCTTGGATTAAAAATATTTGATTTAGCATTGGAATATCCAACAATGAATATTACGAAGGATGCTGCAATGGATGAGCGGAGTGCAGCTGCTACAATGGCATTTGGAATGGAATCCATTGCGGGTGGGACAGATCTTTTATGTATTGGAGAAATGGGAATTGGAAACACAACAATAGCTTCAGCTTTATGCTTAGCATTGTTTGGAGGAGAAGTGGAAGAATGGACAGAAAATGGTATGGAATCAGAAGGTGATTTTTATCAGCGTAAAATCGCAGCGGTTAAGACAGCCATTTCTTTACATAAGGATTATTTTAATGATCCTTTTGAGATAATGCGTCGCTTAGGAGGACGTGAAATTGCTGCTATGGTTGGTGCTATTTTAGCAGCAAGAATAGAAAAAATACCCGTGATTTTAGACGGTTTTGTGGCAACAGCAGCTGCTGCGGTCCTTTATAAAATGCATCCAAAAGCTCTTGATCATACCCTTGTTGGACATGTTTCTTCTGAGGCAGCTCATCGTAAACTTTTAAAAAAAATTGGCAAAGAACCACTTCTTGATTTGGGGATGCGTCTTGGTGAAGGGACAGGAGCAGCTATGGCAGCTGGTATTGTCAAAGCTGCTGTTTTAACACATGCACAAACGGTGGTTTTTTAACAAGAAAGTTTGAATGCCTAAAAGAATGAGACGATATAAAAAACTCTTAAGAGTTTTGTTCATGCGTCTTGTCGTGTAATTTAATATAATTGAGTGGAAGTTCCGTTGTATATTTAATCTGTTCCATTGCGAAAGAAGATGAGACATCACGGATGTCAATTTTAGAAATTAATTTTTTATAAAAAAGATCATAAGCTTCAATATTGGGCACAACAACACGCAATAAATAGTCAATATCTCCGCTCATTCGATAAAATTCAATGACTTCACGGAATTCTTGCACAATTTTTGAAAAACGCTTAAACCATTCATGACTATGTGTGTTTGTGCGAATAGACACAAAAACAGTGACATGCGCATTTACTTTTTCTGGAGAAAGAACGGCAACACGACGCTGAATGACACCATCTTCTTCAAGTTTTTGAATTCTACGCCAGCAAGGAGTGGTCGAAAGTCCCACTTTTTTAGCAATATCAGCAACAGAAAGTGTCGCATTTTCTTGCAAAAGATGTAAAATTTTTCGGTCAAGACGATCCATATTTTTTCTCAATATTTTAATTTATAAAAATTTACGCACTAAACGACGCAGATATACAATAAGCTCATCGTTAAACCATGGGTTTTTCTGTAACCAAGAAGTATTTCGCCATGATGGATGAGGCAAAGGCATAACATTATAGCCTTGAGGTTGGGGGATGGAAAGAATATTTCTCCAATCACTAACGGTTGCTGAAACAGTTTTATGTTTTAATTCTGTAATATGCCACTTTTGCGCATAACTGCCAATAGCAAGAACAAGCTTTATTTGAGGCATCGCTTGAAATATCTTTTCATGCCATATTTCTCGACATTCACGCCTTGGTGGTAAATCAGCTTTATTGTTGTCATAACCTGGAAAACAAAATCCCATAGGAACAATAGCAAAAAGGGATTTGTTATAAAATTCTTCTTTCGTTACCCCCAGCCAATCACGTAGCCTTTTGCCAGAGTGATCATTAAAAGGGATAGAAGTTTTATGGACACGCAATCCTGGTGCTTGTCCTGCAATTGCAATCGAAGCCGTATCGGATAAATAAACGACGGGATTTGGTTCGTGAGGAAGAGGAGGAAAATAATGTGGCTGTTGGATACAAACACGACAGGAATAGATTTTTTTTTCAAGTTTAATAATCTGATTACATCGTTTCATTGGTCAATGAAATTAAAAAATATTTTTTTATTCAGTGCGAGGATTTGCTTTGCGCCATTCTCGCGGTCGTTGAAAACTTGATGCCCATATTCCTTTCTTTTTCTTCCTAGCTTCTTGTTCTTCTTTAGGGTATTCATAATAACTTACAGCCCAACCATTATGTACAAGCGTTGCATTGATATTGCTAACTTGTTTTGTTTTACATGTTGCAAGAATACGACGGTATTGATCTGTTTTATGCCAGTAACATGTAACAGTTTGATTTTCTAGTAGTTGTTCTAAATATTTTTTAGCCTCAAGTCCACAAGGGTAGCGTTCCTCTTTTCTTCCACAAAATTGGTGGAGTTCAGGAGCATCAATTCCAATCAGTCGAATCCTAATTGAAGAAATCATGATGGAATCACCATCAATGATTACTGCATTTCCTTTAACAGAGTTTTGAGAAGAAAATTTTTCTTTTTGAGGCAACGGCTGATTTTGCTTAAAATAAATTGACATAACAATAAGAATGCTAGCAGCAAAAAAAATACTGAAACCAGTGATTTTTTTTAAGCTTCTTAAATTAAAATAAGAATTTTTTTTCATAAAACCAAGAAACTACTAACATTATTATAACGCACTCTATTTTAGTATTGCTTATAATTCATCCGAGAAATTTCATTCGTATGACGAAACAATGTCTCGTTTTAATGACAAAATTTTTGTTAGATATCACAATAATCAAATACTCATTTAGAATATATGTAAGCAACTTAAATAATAAATCAACTTATTCAAAACCGTACAAAACATACAAATTTTAAAGTAAACTTTTTAAACTTAAGGAAACAAAAAAACGCCCCTCAAAAAATAACTTTGAAGAGCAATATCCCCACATTTCTTTTGGAGTATAACATCTATTTATTTAATTTTTGTTTCTTTAAATTCAACGTGCTTTTTTACAACTGGATCATATTTACGCTTGCTCATTTTATCTGTCATTGTACGGCTGTTTTTCTTTGTTACATAGAAAAAACCGGTATCTGCAGTTGATAAAAGCTTGATCTTAATGGTTGCTGCTTTAGCCATAATGTAAGAACCCTATTTATACTGAAAAAATATTATTTTGCTATCAAAACCTATTTCTGATGTCATCAGATTCTCCAGCAACACTACGGATGTTCTCAAAAAAGTCAAGAGCTGATTAATTTTCTCATAAGTTGGACAAACACCAAAGTGATATATAAACTAAAAAAACAGCCATAGCTATTGAAAAACCGAAAGGATTAAAGATATCCATGGATTTTCCGATAAAGGTCGGCCCGATAAGCATACCAATTCTATAGCAAAAAATAAAAGCAGAATTAGCAGTAGCAAGTTCTTGTCCCTTGAGACGTGCCCCTAGATGTGCAAGGCCGATTGTATAAAGGTTCGCTGATACACCACCAAGAAGGAACAGATCAAGCATCAGAATCCATGGATATTGAATGATCCATGGTACCATGAAAGTTCCCAAAAAACCTAAGATAGCGCAACTTATCAGCGGATAGCGTCGATCTTTGGCATAATCGCTTATATACTCCTAATGCTGATAGGAATTAAGAGGAAAACATTTCCGAGCACAAGGGTTGCCATAAAGTGTGCTGCTTCATTCTCATTATAACCAATGGATAAACTAAAGGGTGTAATAAGAGTTAATGCGCCCATTTGAATAGCACCGTAAACAAGTACTGCCATCATTGCGCTTGGAACGTGAAAAAGATAACGAAAAAATGGTGTATATTGGCTTTTTTGAAATTCTGGACTTAATTTCAAGCGGCAAGAATTGGGATAGCAGCCAATATAATAAGACTATAACCAACAGCAAAAGGAATAAATCCTTGTGTTCCCACTTTTGCTAATAGCATTGGACCTACCGCAAACCCTAATCCTAGGACAATAGCATAAATGGAAAGAACAAAACCACGTCTTTTAGGGGGAGCATAACTGTTGATCCAAAACTTTGATAGGATAAACATAACTGTCATAGTAAAATGTAATATAAACCTTAAAATGAACTAAATCCATATGGATTCAAAAAAATAGAATCCTAAAAAACTTAAAGATCCTATGGCCATCATAAATAATATCGTTTTAGAAATGCCTAAGCATAAGGCGATTCGAGAAGTAAAAATAGCTGCAACAATTGTGGCAAATCCACCAACAGTTCCACTATAGCCGATCATACTATTGGAAATACCTTTCTCTGCCATAAGAAGAGAGAGAGACAAGTTGTGTTCCTATTCCCAATGCTGTTCCAACGGTGCCAATAGTTACAATAGCTACAATAATTGCACGCAAAGAATTGTTTTGAGAGTCAAAAGCTTTTTTTTCATGAGAATGGCTTAAGGTACTTTTGTTGATTTAAACAATAAAAAGATGAGCTGAAATGAAAGGGAGACCAAACTATTCTTTGCAGTTTTTCTCATTCCCTGAGTATAAAAAACTGCAAGATTTTTATGTGGTTATTATAGAGATAACAATAAAATTCATCCTCTTGTATACTAAAAAAAGAAGATTGTACACGTTATATAATATAAATATTATATAAGTCATTTCTTAACTTGAAGTTATTATTTTTTATTATTCATATTCTATTTAATGGAGGACAAGAAGCTTAATTTTTTCTTTTCCCATAAAAGGTATGCTTTTGTTTTTTTAATTTGTTTTTATGGTAGGATGTCGGTGAAAATTTTATTGGACGAGGTTTTGTTAAGAGTTCAAAGCATAAAGCGCCAGCAAAAGGTTGTACCGTTATAAGTTTTACTTCTACAACATCACTGAGCTGATAGCCTTTATGGCTACGCTGTCCTACAAGAACATGTTGTGCTTCATCAAAATGATAATAATCATTTTTAAGTGTAGAAATATGGACAAAACCATCTGTATTGAGTTTATCAAGTGAGATAAAAAGACCTGCTTTTGTCACTCCGGAAATGCGACCTGTAAAAATACGGCCGATTTTATTCGTTAAATAGTGAGCAACAAGCCGATCAATAGTTTCCCTTTCAGCCATCATTGCACGGCGCTCGTATAAAGAAATTTGCGTAGCAATTTCTGCAAGATTTTGTTCTTGTGTATCTGTTAATTGATCATTTCCTAATTTCAGCGTTTTAATGAGTGCTCGATGAATAATAAGATCAGCATAACGACGGATGGGGGATGTAAAATGTGTATAGTTATGTAGGTTTAAACCAAAGTGGCCGATATTTTTTGGATTATACTCAGCTTGAGATTGTGAGCGCAGAATAACTTGGTTGATCAATTCTTTTTGTGGTGTATTCGTCACTTTTGCCAGAATGCTATTAAGGCGCGCTGAGGTAAGTTCGCTTCCGCGGGAGAGTGGTATCCCCAAACTTTGAAGAAAGCTCCGAAGTATTTCTTGCTTAGCAAGAGAAGGTTTTTCATGAATACGATAAATGAGGGGCTGGTGATGTTGTTTTAATGTTTCAGAAGCTGCAATATTGGCTTGTATCATAAACTCTTCAATTAAACGATGCGCTTCTAATTGTGTTTCACTCACAACATCTTTTATGCATCCATTTTGATCAAGAATAATCTTTTTTTCTGCAATTTCTAACTCTAGTGGTTGGCGACGATTTCGCGCAGCTTTAAGGCATGCATAGGCTTCCCATAAGGGTTGCAAAATGCTCTCAAAAAGAGCGGCTGTTTTTTCATTTATATTCCCTTCAATTGCCAATTGTACTTCTTGATAAGAAAGTTTGGCTCTTACACGAATCATAGTACGATGAAAACTATGTTTTCGTTTATTACCGTTTGCATCAAAAATCATACGAACGGCTAAAGCTGGTCTTTCTTTTCCTTCACGCAGAGAACATAAATCATGAGAAAGGCGTTCAGGTAACATTGGCACAACGGTATCGGGAAAATAAACAGAATTTCCGCGTTTCAATGCTTCTTTATCTAATGCGCTTCCTGTTTTGATATAGTAAGAAACATCTGCAATGGCCACAATAATAATCCAACCATCATTATTTGCTGGGTCCTTATCCTTGGTTGCATAAACTGCATCATCATGGTCTTTTGCATCTGGTGGATCAATTGTAATAAATGGTAATTGTCGCCAATCTTCACGATTATCCATATTGGCAGCTTTGATATGTTTGACTTGCTCAAGAACACTTTCAGGAAAAATATAAGGAATTCCTTTCGAAAGAAGCGCTATCATTGAGAGTGTTTTTTCACTCTTAATATGCCCTAAAACATTCTTTATTTTTGCGCTCTTTAATCCGTAACCAGTATTTTTTTTAATTTCGACTTCAACGAGATCACCAATTTCAATCTTCATTTCTGGAGACATTTCAACAATGAGTTCACTAGTTTTGCGGTCTATAGGATCAAGGCGCCATTGATTATTTTCAAATTTTCGTACAACAGCAAATGCGCTTTTGGGAGATACATCAATTTTACGAATAATTCGTCCCATATAAGGGGGGCTTGAGCTTTCAGAATTTTTATTTCGAAAAACTTTTACAAGAATATGATCTCCAACACCAATGCTACTTCCTTTTATGTGATGAAAAGAGTGTATTTCAATATTGGGCTTTGGAGAATCTTCCCATTCAAGAGGTTGTGCAATAAAACTCCCATCTTTATCACGTCCGCTAATTTTTACTAAAGTAACAGGAGGTAATTTTCCTTTGTTTATTGCTCTTTTGCGTTGTTTAGAGATAGGATTTTGATCCTTTAACTCACGTAATATATCTCTAAGCCAAATACGGGAATCGCCTTTTAAGTTAAAAGCTTTGGCGATTTCTCGTTTACTTGAGTGGTTAGGATTCTCATTTATAAAGAAAAGGATTTCTTCCTTATCGGGAAAATTTTTCCCCTTGAATGAAGAGAGATATTTTATGTTTTTTTCACCTTTAGCCAAAATTTATGTCTCTTTTATTTTTGCTTTTGTTTTAGAAGAAGCTCTTTTTGAAGTTGTTTTTTTACTCGATGCTTTAGCCGATATAAGTTCTAATGCCTCTGGCAGTGTTACACTAATGGGATCTTTATCTTTTGGCAATGTTGCATTAATTTTACCCCAATTAACATAAGGACCATAACGCCCGTTGCGCACGGTAATGGTTCCTCCTTCGGGATGCTCTCCTAATGTTGCCAATGCTGCAGGTGTTGTTCTGCTTTGCTTGGTTTTGTTTTCTTGTTGCTCTGCCAATACTGTAACAGCGCGATTGATACCAATATCAAAAACTTCATCTGCATGAAGAAGGCGCGCAGATTTTCCGTTATGGCTAAGATAGGGACCATATCGTCCAATCGTAGCTGTGATTGTTTTTCCAGTTTCAGGATGAATGCCAATTTCACGGGGAAGGGATAGTAAGGCCAAGGCTTTATCAAGGGTTACGTTTTCTGCCTGCCATTCTTTTGGTAGTCCTGCACGCTTAACTTCTTTGCTTTCACCAAGTTGAATATAGGGACCAAACCGACCATTACGAAGAGAGATATCTTTTCCTGTTTCAGGGTCAATACCAAGGATAACAGGTTCATCATTGCGCACAGCTTCATTCTCTTCTCCAGTATCTGTACCGAGTTGGCGTGTGTACTTACATTCGGGATAATTAGAACAGCCAACAAAAGCACCATAACGACCGAGTTTTAATGATAATTGACCATTTTTACAAAGAGGACAGGAACGCACATCACTTCCATCTTCACGTTTAGGAAAGGCGAGAGGTGCTAATGTTACATTTAAAACATCAAGAACATTGGTTATACGGAGTTCTTGGATATTGCTAATAGATGCATTAAATCCATCCCAAAAATCTCGCAATACGTCTTTCCAAGAAAGTTTTCCATCAGAGATAAGATCCAGCTTTTCTTCAAGATCTGCTGTGAAACCATATTCTACATAGCGATTAAAAAAATTTTCAAGAAAGGCTGTAACAATACGTCCCTTAGCATCGGGAATAAGCTTTCGTTTATCAATTACAATATATCCACGGTCACACAATGTCGCCAATGTGGAGGCATAAGTTGAAGGACGACCAATTCCTAACTCCTCAAGCTTTTTAATTAATGAAGCTTCAGAATAACGAGAAGGGGGCTCTGTGGTATGCTGTGCAGATTCAACTTTTTCTTTTGTAAGTGCTTCACCAGTGTTTATTTGTGGTAAACGTGTTGTTTCATTTTCTTCATTATTTTCTTCGTCTCGTTGATCGGTGTAGACGGAAATAAAGCCATCAAAGCGAATAACAGATCCTGTTGCTCGTAGATTTGCACGGTTTTCTCCTTGCTGTGCTTCAATTTCAACAGTTGTGCGTTCAATTTCAGCAGAACGCATTTGGCTGGCAATAGCACGCTTCCATATCAGCTCATAGAGCTTTGCTTGATCGCTATCAAGAAAATTACGGACTTGACTAGGATTGCGTTGAAAATCTGTTGGACGGATCGCTTCGTGTGCTTCCTGTGCATTTTTTGCCTTTGTTGAATAAAAACGTGGTTTTTCAGGAATATAGTCTTTACCGAAAGTTTCATGAATAACTTTTCGTGCTGAATCTATAGCCTCTGGTGCTATTTGCACACCATCGGTACGCATATAAGTAATAAGCCCTGCCGTTTCACCATTAATTTCAATGCCTTCATAAAGCTTTTGGGCAATTTGCATAGTGCGAGAAGCTGAAAATCCTAATTTTGAAGAAGCTGCTTGTTGTAGTGTGGAGGTTGTAAATGGAGGAAGAGGATTTCTCTTTGTAGGTTTTGCTTCAACACTGAGTGTATGATATTGGGCTTTCTCCAACATAAAGCGAATTTGGTCTGCTTGTTCTTGAGATTGAATATCAAGCTTGCCTATTTTTCTTTGATTAAACATTGTCAATCTTGCTTGGAAACTATCATTTCGGATGGTTTTTAACTGTGTTGTAACGGACCAATAATCTTCTTTGATAAAATGTTCTATTTCTGATTCACGATCACAAATAATACGCAAAGCAACCGATTGAACGCGTCCTGCTGAACGTGCACCAGGGAGTTTCCGCCATAAAACAGGTGAAAGTGTAAAACCAACGAGATAATCAAGTGCGCGACGTGCAAGATAAGCATCTACAAGTGATGTATCAATATCACGTGGATTGTTCATAGCATCAAGCACAGACTTTTTGGTGATGGCATTGAAGACAACTCTTTTAATAGGTTTATCTTTTAAAACTTTTTTTTGACGAAGAACATCCAGAATATGCCATGAAATAGCTTCCCCTTCACGATCAGGGTCTGTTGCTAATATAAGGCTATCGGCTTCTTTAACGGCTTTTGCTATTTCATTTAAACGTTTAGCGGCAGAAGAATCTATATCCCATTTCATAGAAAAATCTTGATCCGGTAAAACAGAACCATCTTTTGCAGGTAAATCACGAACATGTCCAAATGATGCGACAACTTTGTATTGAGACCCAAGATATTTATTAATTGTTTTTGCTTTTGCTGGAGATTCAACGATAACGATATTCATAATTTTACCCAAATATTGAAATAAAAAACTTTTTTATAAACGCCTTTTACGCGAATAGCTAATGACAATTGCTTAAGAGCACATAAAAAAATATTAGCCATATAAAAAACATGAATATTGTACAACTTATGATTGTTATTATTAGAATACACCCTATATAGAATTACACGATTTATTTTCCACTGTTATTACAAAAACATACGACGAAATACTAAGATAACGTCTATTGAGAGGTAGGAGGGGAAATGCTCAAGGATAGAGGATTATGTTTATAAATCATTTAAAAGTTATCCAATATATTACAGACATGTCTAAGCAAATGAATCAGATGGCGCGTCAGGCGCATAGTCCGCTTTTAGCATTGCTTTTGGATATGGTTGCCAAAGAAGGGCAAAGCATTATTAATAGTGCTGAGGCTCTTGGGGAAGATCAAGATTCGACAA
The DNA here is from genome assembly GCF_042194225.1 of Bartonella sp. MR110HLJHH. NCBI lineage: Bacteria > Pseudomonadati > Pseudomonadota > Alphaproteobacteria > Hyphomicrobiales > Bartonellaceae > Bartonella > Bartonella sp. MR110HLJHH. The sequence goes on from NZ_JBHIMQ010000009.1 coordinate 60,270, forward strand.
TGACACACAACCACCAGAGTGTCGAATAAGCTTTCCAGCAAGCTCGAGTTCTACCAACAAGAGGTAGAGAATTGGAAGTGAAACACCTGTGTGGGTGCTGAGAGTGTCTAAATCGATTGGCGTTGTTGAAAGAGCGGAGAGAACTGCTGCACGTGCTGCATCATCACCTGCTAAAGAGGGACCGCTGTTTTTTTCATCTGCTAAATTGAAATTCTCCTTTTCAAGTTGTAAAGAGGATGGTTCCTCAAAAAAATTGAGTTGCGAATTTGGAAGCGGTGAAATTAATGGCGTAAGTGTTTCTATGATGTCAGAAGGATGTGTGGTGAGTAGAGCACCGTCCTTGATAAGATTGTTTGTACCAACAGATCTTGGATCAAGTGGTGAGCCGGGAATGGCAAAAATTAACCGCCCCATTTCAGCTGCTTGACGTGCGGTAATTAAGGACCCTGAGCGCAGGGCTGCCTCTACAACCAAGAGACCAAGTGATAGAGCTGCAATAATACGGTTTCTTCTTGGAAAGTCGATAGCACGTGGCTTCCAAGAAATGGGCATTTCGCTGATGATGGCTCCACCATTGGCGATAATATCTTCATGCAACTTTTTATTTTCAGGAGGATAGATATGATCAATTCCCCCAGCCATAACTGCAACAGTTCCTGTTTTTAAACTTGCTTGATGCGCAACGCTATCAATTCCACGAGCGAGCCCAGAAATTGTTACAAAGTCTGCTTCTCCGAGAAAACGCGCAAATTGAACCGTAAGCTTTTTTCCCGCAGCTGAAGCATTTCGAGAACCTATAATTCCAATAGAAGTTTTTTGAAAAATTGAAACATTACCTTTGATAGCAATAAGCGGCGGAGGGGCTTCTGTAACCTTAAGAAAAGCTGGATAATCTGGTTCTCCCATACCGATAAACCGAACACCTAATCTTTTCGCTTTTTGTATTTCTTTTTCTGCATCTTCTAAGCTTGCTATTTTAATAGATACAGAACCACCGCCTTTTCTACTAAGCTCTGGCAGCGCTTCCAGAGCATTTTCTGCTGTTTTATAATGATCAATGAGATTGCGAAAACTCACTGCTCCAATATTTTCACTACGCAACAACCGTAACCAATTTAGACGTTGACGATCAGTGAGCAGGATTCCTTTATTTATCCCCGTTTTGAGTCCCAATCTTACTTTCTTCCCCAATTAATAATCTACCGATATTTGCGTAATGCTTTATATACACAAATATGCTCATCACAATCAGCATAAAATAGAAATAAGGATCGGAAAAGTAAAAAACAAATATCGCAGTTATAACAACAGAAACGAGTGCGGATAATGAAGAATAGCGTGTGAGGAGAAAAATCGTTATCCATACAATAATAAAAATAATTGCTGCAGGCCAATAGATTCCTAAGCAGATCCCTAGATAGGTAGCAACACCTTTGCCGCCTTTAAATTTAAGCCATATGGGGAAAAGATGCCCTAAGAAAACAAAAAAACCTGCTAGAGAAACAAGGATACTATTGTCTAGCGGATCACTAAAAAACTTTATAACGAAAACAACGATAGTTCCTTTCAACATATCACAAAGAAGTGTTAGAGCAGCAAGTTTTTTATTTCCTGTTCGTAAAACATTTGTAGCTCCAATATTGCCGGAACCAATTGTTCTCACATCGCCAAGTTTGGCTAATCTCGTAAAAAGAAGACCAAATGGAATCGAGCCAATGATATAAGATATGAGGAAAATAAACCATGGAGTGGACTGAAAAAATATTTCTGCTTCATTCATTAAAAATCTCATTAAGTTTGTTGATCAAGTTTAAAAACGGTTTTCCCTTTCACAATGGTCTGGAGCACGCGTCCTTGAAAACGTGCATTCTCAAAAGGGGTATTTTTTGAACGTGAATAGAGCTTCTCTTTCGAAACAACCCATGGTTCTTCAAGATCAACCACAATAAGGTCTGCATGAGCACCTTTCTTCAGTGTTCCTGCATTGAGTCCAAAGAGCTTTGCAGGCGCCGTTGACAAAAGTTCAGTTATCCGTAGAAGAGATAGGCTCTCATCATGGTAAAGGCGTAAGGCTGCACTCAATAAAGTCTCCATACCAATAGCGCCAACCGCTGCGTCATTAAATGGTAAATGTTTTGTATCGTTACTCTGAGGATCATGAGAAGAGACAATAACATCTATAGTCCCATCCTTTATTGCTTCAATCATTGCTATACGGTCTTCTTCTGTACGCAATGGGGGCATTAAGCGAAAAGAGGTGCGATATTCACCAATGTCATTTTCATTGAAAGATAAATGATTAATAGATATACCCGCTGAAATTTTCTCACTGCGTTTTTTACCTAAACGAAGTGCATCAGCAGAGAGTGCTGTTGATATTTGAGCGGCATGATAGCGTGTTTGCGTTAATACTGCTAATCGCAGATCCCTTTCAAGTGGGATAACTTCTGCTTCGCGGGGGATGCCAGAAAGACCAAGCCAACTGGCGAGCAGCCCTTCATTCATCACACCTTGTCCTGTAAGATCTTTATCTTGCGTTTCATGCATCAATGGAACATCAAAATCACGCGCATAAGTCATTGCACGTCGCATAACAGATGAACTTTGAAGCGTTTTTTTTCCTTCATAAAAGGCAACAGCTCCTGCATCTTTTAGTAAGCCGAATTCCGCTATTTGCTGTCCGTTGAAACCTTGTGTGATCGCAGCAACGGGATAAATATTGACCGATGACTTTTCTTGTACTGTATGCCTAATAAATTCAACAAGTGCCACATTATCAATGACTGGACGCGTATCTGGCATCATGAGGAAAGAAGTAATACCACCTGCGGCGGCGGATTGACTTGTTGATGCGATTGTTTCACAGTGTTCATTCCCTAATTCTCCAACAAAAACGCGCGCATCAACAAGGCCAGGGAGAATTGCTTTGTTTTGTGCGTTAACAATTTCTGCTTCTTCTGGGAAACCCTGATTCAGAGCATCTTTTCCAGCGGCTATAATCCGTCCATTTTCAACAATAACTGTACCAATTTCATCGACTGCGCGTGAAGGATCAATAATACGAGCATTTTGAAAAACAATTGGTTTTATCATTTTTTTTCTCCACTGATCTTTGCGCGTGAATCTAATAAAGCCTCCATGACCGCCATACGCACTGCAATTCCCATTTCTACTTGTGTATGAATCATACTTTGTGATCCATCTGCTATGTCAGATGCAATCTCTACACCACGGTTTATTGGGCCAGGATGCAGAATAATGGAATCATTTTTGGCATAGGCTAAATTTTCTTTATGTAAGCCAAAATAATGGAAATATTCATGCGTAGAGGGAATAAAAGAACCTGTCATCCGTTCATGCTGTAAGCGTAACATCATGATAACGTCAGCATTTTTAAGACCTTCTTTCATTGTGTTAAAAACCTCAACACTCATATGAGTGATTTCTGCGGGTAAGAGTGTTGAGGGAGCAACAACACGAACACGAGCACCCAAAGCATTGAGACTCAGGATATTGGAACGGGCAACACGTGAGTGTAAGATATCTCCACAAATCGCAACAGTTAATCCTTCAATACGACCTTTTGCTCTTTTAATGGTTAGAGCATCTAATAAAGCCTGTGTTGGATGTTCATGAGCACCATCACCTGCATTAATGACACAACAATCAACTTTTTGCGCTAATAAAGCTGCCGCTCCTGCACTGTTATGGCGAAAAACCAGTATATCCGGCTTCATCGCATTGAGAGTTGCAGCTGTATCAAGTAATGTTTCTCCTTTTTTTACAGATGAGTTGCCGATCGCAAGACTCATCACGTGTGCACCTAGCCTTTTACCCGCTAATTCAAAAGAAGATTGTGTTCGCGTAGAGGCTTCAAAAAAGAGATTAATTTGAGTCCGTCCATGCAAAGTAGATTTTATTTTATCAATTTTGTTAGAAAGGATAACATTTGCTTCTGCACGATCAAGCAATGTATTAAGATCTTGTACACTTAGATCTTTAATAGCTAAAAGATGTTGATGAGGGAAAAGTGGAAAAAAATTATCTTGAATCATAGCATTCTTCTTTATCTCTCTCTAAACAGGTTAAACAAGCATTTGTTTGAATATGATAAATGTTTCTTAACTCTAAAAAGACAAATAGTCTATGATATGAATGGTTTGAATGTAGGAATATACCTATGAGTGCTGTATCTGCGCAAAATAATCGTCGAAAAAATACATTTCTTAGCGATACGCTTATGTTTCGTATTGCCTCTACTTTGCCTAAGTTTTTGTTAGCAAGTTTTGAAGAAATAGGAGATTTTGCAGCGAGTCGAGAAGCATGGAAACTCTCTTGCTTGGCAAATCATTATAAGCCTTTATTGTGTTATAATGATGAATGGGGGCAACCGACGGAAAAATTAGAGATCCATTCTTCCTATCAAGCTCTTCAACAATATTCTAGACAAGCTGGTTTGGTTACCTCACTTTGGGAAAATACGAGCTCAGAAAATGGAGTACGCTATCAAGCGCGTGCGATTCGTTTAGCTTTATCTGCTGGTTTAGAAACAGGACATTTGAATGAAGTTATCATAACGAGTGCAGCTATTGCTGTGTTAATTAGTGATATTGAGCTCTTCAAAAAATGGCAAAATGTACTTTTATCACGCCAATATGATTCCTCATCAAAGCCTATTCATCATAAAAAGGCTGCTTCTCTAACTTGTGCATTTGATGATATTGAAAAATACGCTTTTAATTTTCCAAGTGTTAAGAAGATTTCTTTCGATGAAAGTATGGAACGTGATCTATATCGTTTAAATGTTGTAAAAACCAATGTTATTAATCCTACCGCTGACGGATATCTTGTTAGTGCAGATTTAAATGGTCATTTAAGTTGTTTTTTTATTCCACGCATACAAGAAAATGGCGCATTAAATGGATTTATATCGATTCGTCATTTAATTCAGCGTTCTGGAGAACTTTTAACACCAGAGGGGGTTGTTGATTTCCAAGGCAGTTATGGTTGGCTTTTGGGAAATGCTGGAGAAGGGCTTAAAGTTATTAAAGATATCGAGACGATGATGCGTTTCGATCAATCAGTAATATCGGCAGGTGTTTTGCGAGCGGCTCTTCAATTTGGCATAGATTTTTTCCGGAAAAAAATGCCCAATCAACCTTTACCACCACTGACAGAACGTATTTTTGCAGATATTGCATTAGATATAGCTGCTTCACAAGCATTGGTTTTGCGTTTAGCGAGAGCATTTGACAATGCAGCAAATGACCGTTCTGAAGCAGCTTTTGCCCGCATTATGACACCTATTATTGCTTATCACGTAAGTCAATTGGTTGTGCCTATTATTGGCGAAATTATTGCACAACTTGGTATTGAAAGTTTTATAGAGAATAATCCATTATCGCAAATGTTGCATAATGGGCCTGCACGAATTGTGAGAAATAGTTCTGCTAATCAATTGGTAAAGGATGCCATTCTTATTGCTGAAAAAGCACCGGGACTGTTTCAGAAATTGTTAGAAAAAATTGCTCTTGATATTGGACCAGCGGGACCACGAGCAATTGAAATTATTAAGTCAGCAGGTGATATGGCATCAGCAAATGAAGGTGCAGGAAGGTTTTTTGTTGAACAGGTAGCCTATGCAGCAGCAGCAGCAGCATTACGTTCTACAGACATAGAACATGTTGCAAATGCCTATATGGAAAGCCGTCTTGGGGGACAGTGGAGATCTTCCTACGGGATGCTCATTGCACGATATAATGCAGGGCATTTGCTCAATGTCCTCTATCCTTCCATATGATGAAAGTTTTGAATTCTATTGAGAGCACCTTGCAATATAAAAGCAGCGGCTGCCGAATCAATTCGGCTTGCTCTTTTAGCGCGCGATACATTCATTTCTAGAAGAGAACGCTCTGCAGCAATTGTTGACAAACGTTCGTCCCAAAAAACAAATGGAATTTTTGTATAAGCTTTCATATTGCTCACAAAAGCTCTGGTTGCTTGAACACGAGAACCGCTGCTCCCATTCATGTTAAGGGGTAAGCCGATGATAATAACGCCTACATTTTCACGGTCAAAAGTTTTAATAAGTGTGTAAGCATCTTCTGTAAATTTTTTTCGCTGTAGTACAGGACGCGGATTTGAGACAGTCAGCCCCATATCAGAAATCGCAATTCCGATAGTTTTTGTCCCTAAATCTAAGCCTGCTATTGTTTGTCCAGGCAAAAGATGTGTCATAACTTCGTTTATATTAATAACGGTCATAAGGGTATAATGCGTTTTTTAATGTTTCAGATCTAATGGTTATATTCTTCATTCATGTTATCTAATATTCTTGCGCTTGCAAGCTCAGCCTTGTATAGCCAGAATAAAGATTAATAAAAACAGAAAGGCGTAAATAGTATGTCTGTTGATCAAGAGACCGTCAAGCGGGTCGCACATTTAGCGCGGATTGCTATCCACGATGATGAGATAGAACCTGTGACAAAAAAATTCAATGCTATTTTAGGTTTTGTAGAGCAATTGAATGAAGTTGATGTCAGTGGAGTTGAGCCATTAACATCTGTGATGCCGATGACTCTACGAATGCGTGAAGATAGTGTTACAGATGGCGATAAAGCAGCAGATATTGTAGCCAATGCCCCTGTTACAGAAGAAAATTTTTTTCTTGTCTCAAAAATTGTTGAGTAACTTTTTATATTTTTGAAATTTGAGAACCAATATGACCGATTTAACAACCCTCACAATTGCGCAAGCTCGTGATTCTCTAACAAAGAAAAATCTCAAAGCAACAGAATTAACGGAAGCTTATTTACAAGCAATAGAATCAGCTAATCCAATTTTGAATGCTTATGTAACAATAACAGCAGAACAGGCAATGAAAATGGCTGCTGAATCAGATAGTCGCTTAGCGAGAGGGCAGGGAGGGCTTTTAGAAGGAATTCCTTTGGGGATTAAAGATCTTTTTGCAACCTATGGTGTTCATACTCAAGCCTGTTCACATATCCTTGATGGTTTTAAACCGCATTATGAATCAACTGTCACGGCTAATTTATGGCAAGACGGTGCTGTAATGTTAGGAAAACTTAATATGGATGAGTTTGCTATGGGCTCATCCAATGAAACATCATATTATGGTCCCGTTATTAATCCGTGGAGAAAAAAAGACTCGAATGAAAAACTCGTACCCGGTGGTTCTTCGGGAGGATCTGCTGCCGCTGTTGCTGCACAAATTTGTGCCGGTGCAACTGCAACCGATACAGGTGGCTCAATACGTCAACCAGCAGCTTTTACTGGAACTGTAGGAATAAAGCCAACTTATGGACGTTGTTCACGGTGGGGCGTTGTTGCATTTGCTTCATCCCTTGATCAAGCTGGACCTGTTGCTAGAGATGTTCGTGATTGTGCTATCTTACTAAGATCAATGGCCTCTTTTGATGAAAAAGATTCTACTTCCGTGAATTTACCAGTTCCTGATTATGAAAGTTATCTTGGTCAATCAATTAAAGGAATGAAAATTGGTATCCCAAAAGAATATCATATGGATGGAATGTCTCCAGAAATTATTGAGCTTTGGAAAAAAGGCATAAGTTGGTTAAAGGAAGCAGGAACTGAGATTAAGAACATTTCTTTGCCCCATACAAAATATGCTCTACCTTCTTATTATATTATAGCTCCTGCAGAAGCCTCTTCTAATTTAGCGCGTTATGATGGTGTGCGTTTTGGTCTACGCGTGCCTGGAAAAGACATCATTGAGATGTATGAAAACACGCGCTCTGTTGGTTTTGGTGATGAAGTCAAGCGACGTATTTTGGTTGGGACTTATGTTCTTTCATCTGGTTATTATGATGCCTGTTATCTAAGAGCTCAAAAAGTAAGAACACTCGTAAAACGTGATTTTGATCAATGTTTTGCTTCAGGCATTGATGCTATTCTGACACCAGCAACACTAACACCTGCCTTTGGTATAGCTGATGAAAAAATAAAAAATGATGCTGTAGCAATGTATCTTAATGACATTTTTACGGTACCCGTTAATATGGCTGGTTTACCAGGAATCTCTGTTCCTGCAGGTCTGTCATCAAATGGTTTACCTCTAGGATTGCAATTGATTGGTAAACCTTTTGCTGAAGAAGTCATTTTTCAGATAGCGCACATTATTGAAAAAGAAGCAGGGATATTCAGTGCAGAAAAATGGTGGATGTAATAATCAAACTTTACAAAGGAGCATTTCTCATTGAGAACGAGAAATGCTTTTTTAAAAGGTGGAGGGATGAGCTCTATTTCCTCAATTCGTAGTCTTTATCCACCAAGATAGGCTTCTTTAACACGCGAATCAGAGAGCATAGTTTTACCTTCACCGTGAAATAAAATATGTCCTACCTCTAAAATATAAGCATAGTCAGCTATAGAAAGCGCAGCAAATGCATTTTGTTCAATAAGAAGAACAGTTTTTCCCATCTCATTAATTTTTCTAATAATCGAAAAAATTTCTCGAACGAGAAGCGGAGCCAATCCCAACGATGGTTCATCTAATATGACCATATCAGGATTGCTCATGAGTGCACGGCCCACAGCAACCATCTGTTGTTCACCACCTGACATTGTTCCTCCCAACTGTTTTGCTCTTTCTCGTAGGCGCGGAAAAAGATCAAATATCCATTCAATATCACGGGAAATTCCCTGCTTATCATGACGGATATAAGCACCTAGATGAAGATTCTCTAAAACAGTGAGATGGGGCATGATACGGCGTCCTTCAGGACTTAGAGCAATACCTAATCGCAAAATCTCTTCTGGTGATTTTTTAATAATAGATTTGCCATTATAGGTAATTTTTCCATAAACAGAGCGATTAAGTCCTGTAATAGAACGTACAATACTGCTTTTTCCAGCACCATTGGCTCCAATTAAAGTGACAATACTTCCCTTTTTTATGGACATAGAAAGATTTTGGACAGCTTTAATGGCGCCATAATGAACGTAAAGATTTTTTATTTTAAGAATATCCATAAACATCTCCGCCAAGATAAGCTTCAATAACTTTAGGGTTATTACGAATTTCATCTGGTGTACCATTGGCAATGCAACAGCCATATTCCATAACCAAAATATGTTGGCAAAGCCCCATAACCACTTTCATATCGTGCTCAATAAGAAGAATTGTAAGATCAAAGTCTTTTTGCACTTTTGCTATGAATTTTCTAAGATCTTCACTTTCTTGTGGATTCATGCCAGCAACAGGTTCATCAAGAAGAAGCAATTTGGGCTTTGTGGCTAACGCGCGTGCAATTTCTAGACGTCGTTGCACACCATAAGGTAAAGCTGTTGCCGATTGATTGGCAAGGTGATCAAGTTGTAGCTGTTCAAGGAGCTCCAAGGAATTTTTATAAACTTCCTTCTTTTCTTTCATTGCTTTTGAAAAAAATAGAGCTGAAGAAAACCAAGGATATTTTTGTCGAACATGCGCTCCTACCATAACATTCTGCAAAACCGTTAACCCTGAGAAAAGACGAATATTTTGAAATGTTCTGGCAATATGGCGTCTACAGATAATATAAGGAGGCACTCCAGAAATTTTTTGCTTATCAAAAAGAATGATGCCGCTTGTAGGAGCATAAAATCCAGAAATCATATTGAAAACGGTTGTTTTTCCAGCGCCATTGGGACCAATTAATCCAGTAATACTTCCTCGTTTAATTGCCATATTAATATTATTTACAGCAACTAATCCGCCAAAACGCATTACAATATTATTGAGTGAAAGGATGGTGTCGTTCATAGCTTTCCCTCAGTATTAGAAAGCTTTTTGCGTGTCAAAAAGCTATAAATTCCATTCCATGAGAATTCTCGTTGTCCCATCAACCCTTTTCTCCAAAACAAGATAATTACCAGCAATAAAAGAGAAAAAACAACCATACGAAGCCCTGGTGTTTCGGGAATATGTATGAAACCTAAGTCAAATGGACTTTCAATAATACGAAGCCATTCAAGCATAACTGTAATAATAATGCTGCCAATAATGCTTCCTGTAATTGAGCCGAGACCACCAGCAACTACAATCATCAAAATATTAAAAGTTAGAAGAAAATTAAACATTTTGGGATCAATGGTTGAAATAAGAGCAGCCATTAATGCTCCACCTATACCTGCAAAAAACGCTCCAACAGTAAAAGAAAAACTACGGTAGAAAAAAGCGTTAATTCCCATAGTTTTCGCAGCAATTTCATCATCACGAATGGCACGTAATACGTTACCAGTATTGCTTTGCAGTAAAAGGACAATAAAGAGAACAGTAAATGCTAACCAACCATAGTTCCACCATAATGTTGCATTTTGAGGTATTCCCTTGATACCTAAAGAGCCATTTGTAAGCGATGTTGCGTTCGTAATGACAATGCGAATAATTTCTGCAAAACCCAATGTTGCAATTCCAAGATAATCACCACCAAGACGTAATATTGGCAAAGCAATCAATAAACCTACAACTGCAGCACATATACCACTTATAACAACAGCGACAAAAAAAGGTAATTGCAGATGATACAATGGTTCAGCGATAGGCTCCAGAATCCACATCATTTCTTTTTGTTCAGGGGAAAGAAGTAAAATTGCGCAAACATAAGCACCAATAGCCATAAATCCAGCATGTCCAAGAGAAAACATACCTGTGAAACCGTAAATCAAATTAAGCGAAATTGCCAATATCGCATTAATAGCAATCAGATTTATGATACGAAGCGTATAGTCATTAAAATGGCTATCAGCATAAAATAAAAAACCTATGAGAACTAAAACACTTATACAAGATAAAACAGTTGTCACTGACTTTGCCATTAGATTTTCTCCTGACTTTTTTTACCCATTAATCCTGTGGGCAATATCAATAAAATCAGAATCAATAAAATGAAAGCGAAGGCATCTCGATATCCAGATAGCGCGGGGAAAAATGCGATAATCATAATTTCAATAAACCCTAATAACAATCCTCCCAACATTGCTCCTGGTATCGAACCAATACCTCCGATAACAGCAGCGATAAATGCTTTGAGACCAGGAAGAACGCCCATATAAGGCTGAATTTGAGGATAACGTAAAGACCACATAATACCTGCTATAGCGGCAAGAGCTGAGCCTATTCCAAATGTAAATGCAATAACTTTATTGACAGACACCCCCATCAAACGCGTCGTTTCAATATCATGGGAGATTGCACGCATAGCAAGACCCGGTTTTGTTTTATGGATAATCCATAACAGTAAAACAATAAGAATCAATGACACAACGGGAACGATCAGAGACATGGGAGCAATTCTAATGATACCATCTGCTCCTGATCCTAAATGCCATAAAAATGGTGTTACAAGAAAATCTGGTTGTTTTACACCTTTCGGAACACCACTAAAGAGTACAGTAGAAAGATTTTCAATAAAAAAAGAAACACCAATTGCACCGATAAGCGCCGAGATACGCGGAGCATGGCGTAGAGGTTTATAGGCAAGTTGATCAACAATAATACCCACTGCACTTGTAATAAAAATGGAAAAACAAAGAGCTAAAACCCAAATCGGGGTAAAATCTTGTGGAGAAATTTTAAAATAATAAACAAAACCTAACGCAAGGATTAAAAAAACAGCAATCCAGTAAATTGAAGGGCGCCTTTTAAACCCTATAAAGACCGAATAATAAATAAGAGCCGCGATAAACAAAAGAAGAAGTGCTGCCCAAGCAGGCATAAAGCTAATTGTGGAAAAGAAAACAAAATATGCTCCCAGCATAAAGATATCACCGTGAGCAAAATTAATGAGTCTCAGTATACCGTAGACCATGGTGTAACCAATAGCGATAAGCCCATAAAGAGATCCCAATGCCAGTGCATTAAAAAAATACTGGATGAACATTTCAGTGCTCATCTCTCATCCTTCCACATTTGTTAATTTACATAGGATAACAAGAAATTTCTAAGTTTTTGGTTGAGAAAAAGATCCTCAACCAATTCTTGCATTTTAATAAGTAAAACTTTTTAATTAAAAAGCAGGTTTAACCTCTTCTAAATAAACACGTTTTCCATCCTGTATTTTAATGATACCAATAGGAATCTTAGGGTTATGATTTTCATCCATTGACATATCACCGAAGGGGGTTTGAAAATCTTTTAATTTGCTAAGAGCGATAGTAATTTTTTCACGATCAGCGCTACCAGCATTTTCAATAGCCTTCATGAACATCATATAACTCGTATATCCCAAAACAGAATTGATATTCGGCTCTTTGTCAGGATACTCTTTTTTCCATTCTGCTGTGAATTCTTGCGCAGCTACTGACATATTTGGCATATCCTCACTATAGGGAAGTGTCGTATGTAAGAAACCTTCTGAAGCTTTTCCTGCAATCGTAATGGTTTCTGGATTATCCATAGCATCTCCACCCATAATTTGAAACTTTGCTCCTAATTCTCGTGCTTGTTTCATAATGATAGCACCCTCAGAAAAGTAAGATGGAATGAATAAGATATCAGGTTTTTGCGCGATAATTTGCGTAAGAACAGCTGAAAAATCCTGATCTCCGGAATTATAGTTTAAATTTGAGACAACTTCACCACCTAATTTTTTGAAAGCACGCATAAAGTAGCTTGCAAGACCAATGGCATAATCGTTTGAAATATCTTTGAGGATAGCTGCTTTTTTTGCGTGTAAAGTTTGACTTATGTAAGTCGCGATTCCCACTCCTTGATAGGAATCAATAAAACAAGCGCGGAAATAATATTTTTTACCCTGTGTAACAAGAGGACTTGTTGAGGAAGTTGCAATGGTTGGAGTCTTTGCTTTTTCAGATATTTCACCACCTGCCAACGAAAGCGAGGAACCATAGCTACCAATGATTCCACTTACTTTTTCACTTGCTGTTAAACGCATAACAGCATTAGCCGCTTCTACTTTATCAGACTTATTATCAATAATAACAAGTTCCACTTTACGTCCTAAAATTTCTGGAATTTTTTTATGGGCTAATTCTATACCTCTAATTTCAAGCTGACCTCCAAATGCATTTTGACCACTTAATGGAAGATAAACACCAATTTTGATAGGTTCACTTGCATAAACATTTGCAGTAAATGCCATGAATGCTGTGATTGTCGTAAGGATTTTCTTCAATTGCATTGCGCATTTTCCTTAATTGAATTGTTGTTTTTTCACCTTATATTGAACTTCTTCATCATGCAAGTTACACATTTATGAAAATATCATTATGTAAAAAAACCTTTCATATAACCTCTTTTGTAGGGAACTCTTTGTAAGATATGTAAAGCTTACAATCAAATAGTTTTATAAATATTCATGTTGATATTCTCTGACATTAACATAGAAGATACGACAATATGGGGAAATCTTATCTTGGGGCTTGCGTGTTGATACAAGAGCAATGTTTACTTAAACCTAGAGAATCAATATCGTACAATTTATAAGCTACAGGATCACGTTATTATGACGAGTAAGGATGCATTAAAAGATTGTCCCCTATCTGAAGATAGTATAGGTGCTTGTGGGGAGATTATCGAAATCAGTGGTGTCATTAAGTGGTTTGATGGTAGTAAGGGGTATGGATTTATTGTACCTGATTTACCTCATTTCCCCGATATATTATTGCATGTTACGGTAATGCGAAGGGATGGTTTTCAAACAGCTTTGGAGGGAGCGAAAGTTATTTGTGCTGTGGAAAGAACTGAAAGAGGGTTAAAGTGTGTTCAGGTGAAATCCATAGATTGTTCTTCAGCAATTCATCCATCAGAAGTTCCAGCCCGTACCCATGTTGTTGTTACTCCAGAAAGTGGACTAGAACGTGCAATTGTTAAATGGTTTAATCGTGACAAAGGGTACGGTTTTCTTAGCCGTGGGCAAGGAACAGAAGATATTTTTATTCATATGGAAACGTTGCGCCGTTTTGGTTTAGCAGAGCTTCGTTCCGGCCAAGTTGTTCTTGTACGTTTTGGTAAAGGAGAAAAAGGTTTAATGACAGCAGAGATTTATCCGGATATAGGCATTCCTTTAGCTACGCATTGAATTTCACGAATGAAAACAGTATGTTTTTCAAGGGGGGTATTCCGTAAATTTCTATAGAGGTAGGTTTTTAAAGAAAATATGGCTCTAGTGAATCCATAAACCAAATGGAGAAAGTTGCGCGTATTACGTTGAAAGAAACTAGAAAACAACAAGGGGGCAACCCTCTTATTTTTTTGACTTTTAAACTCTGGTACTTTTTATTTTAGAAACAAAATTTAAAAATTTTCTGTGGTGGAGACAAGAATGTTAAAGCCTTTTAAAAAGGGGTATATTGTTTTATTGGTAATGCTTTTTATGTTAGAAATGCGTGTTGTTGTAGCAAAAAAGCCCATAGAGATTCCTGTTCATCCGATTCCTTTAGAAATACATACAAAGCAAGGTACGGTTTATTATAAGGTAGAGATTGCTTTTACGCCGTCTCAAGCCGCGGCTGGTTTAATGTATCGGACTGATTTTCCACGCGATCGTGCAATGCTCTTTAAGCAGCTAAAAAGTTCTCAATCGGGAGATGAACAGAAAATTTTTATGTGGATGGCAAATACGCCTTTACCTTTAGATATGATTTTCTTAAACTCTGAGGGAATTATTGTATCGATTATTGAAAACACTTCTCCATTTTCGACAAATACCATTTCATCGGAAGTTCCTGCAGCTTTTGCACTTGAGATTAATGCTGGTGAAGTTTCTGAAAAAAAGATACAAAAAGGGCAACGTGTTATTCATCCTGTACTTTGTGGAAAGTGCAATAAAAAATGACCGCTGAAGATATTCGTTTTTTTGAATATAATGGTTTGCGATTTGCTTATCGAGAAGAAGGGCAGGGTGCGCCTGTTTTGTTGATCCATGGTTTTGGATCTTCTGCACGAGTGAATTGGTATGCAACGGGTTGGTTTCGCATTCTCACTGAAGCAGGATATCGTGTTATTGCTCTTGATAATCGCGGTCACGGAGATTCAGTTAAAAGTTATGACCCTGTTTTTTATACACCTCAAGCTATGGCTGGCGACGCAATAAAGTTACTACAGCATTTAGAGATATCTAAAGCCCATGTTATGGGATATTCTATGGGGGCTCGTATTAGTGCTTTCATGGCTCTTTTGCATCCAACATATGTACACAGTGTCATTTTTGGTGGTTTAGGTATTGGTATGGTAACGGGAGCGGGAAATTGGGAGCCTGTTGCTGAGGCACTTTTAGCAGAAGATATTTCTACTATTACTAATACGCGCGGTTTAATGTTCCGTAAATTTGCAGATCAAACGAAAAGCGATAAACGTGCTCTTGCTGCTTGTATTATCACATCAAAACAGGAGTTAACGGCATCTGAAGTTTACAAAATTAAGCAACCTGCACTTGTTGCCGTTGGTTCATTAGATGAAATTGGCGGTGCAGCAGAGCCGTTAGCAGCTTTATTGCCTTGTGGTGAAGCTTTATCAATTCCTGGTCGAGATCATATGCTTGCTGTAGGCGATAAAGTTTATAAAAAAGGCGTTATAGATTTTCTTTCTCGTTATCCTATAAGATAAGCATTCTTCATAGGTTCTAGCATTCACAAAAATACTCAATATTTTTATCTCGTATAAATTGAAAAACGCTTATTTAAAAATTTTTCTATTGTGACATAAGTTTTTTATAAAAAATGGGAAGAAAGCTAAACTCTTATTAGCCTATTTTGTATATTTTTTAGAGATGTAATTCTTCTAGGGTTAGATAATTATACTTTAAAATTTATTAAAAAGAATTATTTTTGAATGATATAATAATATTTTTTTCTAAAAAATGTAATTTTAAATAAAAAAAGTATTATTATTTTTATCCTTTATAAAAGGAACAAAATTATAAATTATTGATCAATTTTTCTTACGAATATGCATTCTAAATGCGTATGCTAAAATTGGAGATAAAGTAAAATTATTAAAAATATACAGTTTTTGCCATTTTTTAATCTATACGGGTATATTTAATAATGATAGAATCCTTTTGTAAAAGTTTTTTATAAATGTATAAAGCGCGTTGTAAATATATGTAATATTAAGTAAATATTCAGATTAAGCTTTTTTACTAACTTTACAGAATCATGAGGTTGTCTTATTTGCGCGACACGCAGTTATTTAAATCGTTAAAAAAACAGGAGAGCATAGTGAATGCTGATGAAATAAAAAAACTTGATAATTATTTAAAAAATATATTCCAAAACTCAGCATTGCAAGTTAGAGCACGGCCTAAAAAGAGTGATTCTTGTGAGGTTTATATGGGAGATGAGTTTTTAGGCATTATCTATCGAGATGAAGATGAAGATGAGCTCTCCTATAATTTCTCAATGGCTATATTAGATATTGATTTAGAAAATTGATTTGTTGTTCATAGTTGAATGAAGTCTTTTTTATCCCATAAGATTTATATAAGTTTTAATGCTTTAAAGCTCGTATGATTATTTCGTGCAATAATAAGATGGTCATGGATAATAATGCCTAACGCATTTGCTGCATCTTTTAATCTATATGTCATTGTTATATCTGCATCAGAGGGGGTGGAATCGCCAGAAGGATGATTGTGGACTAAGATAAGTCCTGATGCGGATAACTCTAAAGCTCGAGAAATAACTTCACGAGGATAAACAGGGGTATGATCAATGGTTCCAGTTTGTTGCACCTCATCAGCAAGTAAGCCGTTTTTCTTATCAAGAAACAAAATACGAAATTGTTCACGTGTTTCGTGAGCCATAACAGCTTTACAATAAGCTAACACTTTATCCCATGATGAAAAAATATCGCGTTTAAACAATTGCGCACGAGCAAGACGTCCAGCAACATCTGAAATAATTTTTAAATCAATTGCAGTGGCGGGACCACATCCTGGAATTTCTTGAAGTCGGTGAATATCTGCTCCCAACACATCAGCTAATGAACCAAAACGTGCTATCAAATTTTTAGCTATGGGTTTTGTGTTTGCACGGGGTATTGTACGAAAAAGCAATAATTCAAGATATTCATAATCTTCGATTGCATTTCCTTTTGACTTTAAATAACGCTTCCGAAGACGCTCACGGTGTCCTTGATAATGTTTATGGAGCTGTGCGTTTTTCTGAGGGGCTTCACTTTTTCTTTCTGATACTGGGGTGAGTGGAGAACTCGATGTTAATGCAAAGTGATCACTTTGAGTATTTTCCTTTTGATTTAATTTTTTAGCCATAACATCTCTACATTGCGTTAGGTATGCGAATTTGGAATATAAAAAATATTTTTAGGAGATTGTGTAAATATTTCATACCCTTCATTTGTGACACCAATTGTATGTTCATATTGTGCTGTCAGAGAGCGGTCACGGGTAACAGCAGTCCAACCGTCAGATAAAATCTTAACTTGTGGTTTACCAAGGTTAATCATAGGCTCAATTGTAAACATCATACCTTGTTTTAATTCTATTCCTTCTCCAGGATTTCCATAATGAAGGATATTGGGTGCATCATGAAAAAGCTGCCCAATACCATGTCCACAAAAATCTTTCACAATTGAGCATCGTTCAGATTCTGCATACTGTTGAATGGCTGCACCAATATCACCTGTGGTTGCTCCAGGCTTAACAACAGCGATTCCTTTCATAAGACTTTCATAGGTTATCTTTAGCAGGCGTTCTGCAGCACGCCTGATTTTCCCAACAGGATACATTCGGCTTGAATCCCCATGCCAACCATCAAGGATAAAGGTTACATCCACATTCACAATATCGCCTTCTTGCAAGGGTCTTTTATTGGGAATGCCATGACAGACAACGTGATTGATAGATGTACAGCATGAATGGCTGTATCCATGATAATTTAGATCAGCAGGAAGTGCTCCTCGCTTAGCACCAAAAATGAATACAAAATCATCAATTTCTTGCGTAGTAACGCCTGGCTTAATAATATCTGTAAGTGCATCAAGGCATTCTGCAGCAATGCGACCAACTTCACGCATTTTAGCAAAAGCATAATCATCGAAAATGCGAATCTTCCCATTAAATTTTAAAGGGCTTTTATTATATTCAATATACTCAGTCATTGTTTTTTCTGTTTTCTATTTTTACTCTCTGAATCGGAAAAATGCCTTCTACACTTACGTGACACTTTACAGCATAACATTCTACTCCTGATTTTAATGCTAAATCAAATTTACGTCCATAGAGTGGATCAAGATCATGACAGATTGTAAAAGCTGCGCAATCTTCTCGTTGAATAATATAAAGCATAGCAGCTCTTTTTCCTTGTTGTACAACTCCTATGAGCTCATCAAGGTGACGTGCTCCACGTTTTGTTTCACTATCAGGAAATTCTGCTAATCCTTTTTGACGAATAAAATGAACATTTTTGACTTCTAGGTAACAGTCAGGAAGAATGTCGTCACGTAAAAGAAAGTCAATTCGTGATTGTGTTCCATAGCGTTGTTCTTTTAAAATTGTTTTATATCCACTTAATTCTGGTAGTAATCCGTTTTGAATTGCTTCTAATGCAAGTTTATTGGGTAAAGCAGTATTAATGCCAACCAAAGTATTATCGGCTTCAATAATTTCTAATTGATAGGCATATTTTCGTTTGATGTTATTATGATATGAAAGCCAGATATTGGAGTTGAAAGCTGTTAATCCAAGCATTGATCCTGTATTAGGTACAGATACGGTGAGGACATGCTGATCATCTTGTTGAACATCCGCAAGGAAACGTTTATAACGACGGATAAGCTTTGCAGGAAAAAGTTTGGGAATAAAGTGCATATCCCTTTTTTAGGATTTATGATTTCATAATTCAACTGAGATTATGATTTGTAGGGGCTATTCCCTATAAAAAAAAGATAAAATTGATGTAAAAAACGCTACGATATCCTATATAAATTGTTATAAATTCCATCGTCCACTTTAATGGCTTTTAAAATTTATTATCTTTGAGTGAAAAGATAACATTGTCTATAATTTATTATTAAACAGCATTAGAGTACTGTGAAGAAGGTTTCGTAAAAAATAGTGGAGAGGGAGATAGTTAAGTGAAACTAGGTAAGATTGATGGCTGGAACGAATAAGAATCGTGAAAATTTAACAAATGGTCCCATTATTATTTTAGTTGAACCGCAGCTTCCTGAAAACATTGGTATGGTCGCAAGGGCAATGGCAAATTTTGGGCTTTCTAAGCTTCGGTTAGTCAAACCTCGAGAAATGTTTCCAAATGAAAAAGCTATAGCTGCTGCGAGTAAAGCTGATCATGTCATTAACAACACTGTGATTTTTAATACATTGCGTGATTCAATTGCAGATTTACACTATGTTTTTGCCACAACAGCACGTGAAAGATGTGGATTTAAAACTGTAAAAAGTGCTGTCGAAGCAGCAAGCGTATTACGTCAGCGTGAAAGTATCGGACATAAGACAGGTATTGTCTTTGGAAGAGAGCGATGGGGATTAGAAAATGATGAAATCAGCCTTGTTGATGAAATTATTACTTTTCCAGTTAATCCTGCTTTTGCGTCACTTAATATTGCGCAAGCAGTTCTTTTAATGTCTTACGAATGGATGAAAACAGGTCTAGAGGATGTCAGCGATACGGCATTTCGTGCCGCAGAGATGGAACCTGCAAATAAAACAATATTTCATGGTTTTTTATCTCAGTTAGAAGAGGCTTTGAATATCCGTGGGTATTTTAGACCCCCAGAACGCAAAGAAGTAATGCTTGCAAATTTGCGCTCTGTTTTTACGCGCGCTAACTTTAGTGAACCTGAGGTTCGTTTATTGCGAGGCATTATATCTTCTTTGGATCATTTTTCGCCACAATATCCACGGGGGAGTAGAGCACCTGAAGAGCGTGATCGTAAAAAAATTAAAAATAAGTGTGAAAACTAATGGATGAACGACCTGTTCTTTTTTTTGATAGCGGTATTGGTGGTTTAACAGTGTTCAGGGAGGCACGTATTCTTATCCCTGAAATGCAATTTATCTATGTTGCTGATGATGCAGGATTTCCTTATGGAAATTGGAAAGAAAATATTTTGAAAGAGCGTATTTTAAAGATTTTTACAAATCTTTTAACACGCTACAATCCAGCCTTATGTGTGATTGCTTGCAACACCGTTTCTACACTGATGATGGCAGATTTACGACAGAATTTTTCTCATGTCCCTTTTGTAGGAACGGTTCCTGCAATTAAATCAGCTGCTGAACAAACAAAATCTGGTTTTATTTCCGTATTAGCTACTCCTGGAACAGTGAAACGTGCCTATACAAATGAATTAATTAATTCTTTTGCTGGACAGTGTCATGTTCAACTTGTGGGAAGTAAAAAGCTGGCTGGATTTGCTGAAGATTATTTACGGGGAAAATCTATCGATTCAGAAGAGTTAAGAAAAGAAATCCTACCATGTTTTGTGGAAAAAAATGGACAATATACTGATGTTATTGTTTTAGCCTGCACACATTATCCTTTTTTGATTAACTTCTTTCGTGAACATGCTTTATGGTCCGTTGAGTGGATTGATCCGGCGAAAGCGATTGCCAAACATATCAGATCATTATTACCACTGTCGGAAAAAGTACACGATCAATATATAAAAAAATATCAAGATTTTGCGTTATTAACATCGAAAAATATCACTTCTTTAACGGAGAATTTGTTTAAAGGATTTGGCTTAAAACTCATGAAAGGAGTTGACTTTGGGTTGTAAGACCAATAATGATGATCTGGCTATTTTTTCAAGAAAATAGCATTAATTGACGTGTCCCGTGGATAACTTTGCATATTGATATGTTAAGGTATTCTGTCAGTCTTTAGTATTTAAAGGCAGAGGAGGGCGCGTTTCCTTGGGGTCTTAAGATCTCGTGTTTTATTTTATAAGGAAATGCGATGAGTAAACGCGAAACAACAAAGTATAAAATTGACCGTCGTATGGGAGAAAATATTTGGGGTCGTCCGAAATCTCCTGTCAATCGTCGTGATTATGGTCCAGGTCAGCATGGACAGCGTCGTAAAGGAAAACTTTCTGACTATGGGGTGCAGTTGCGCGCTAAACAGAAATTGAAAGGGTTTTATGGAGATATTTCAGAAAAACAATTTCATAAAACATATGAAGAGGCTGCTCGTCGACGGGGTGATACTGGTGAAAATCTTATCGGTCTGTTAGAATCACGTTTGGATGCTGTTGTTTATCGTGCAAAATTCGTGCCTACGATTTTCGCTTCTCGCCAATTTATCAATCACGGTCATGTTAATGTAAATGGTCGGCGCACAAATATTCAATCTTATCGTTGTAAACCTGGTGATGTTATTGAGGTTCGGGAAAAGTCAAAACAACTTGTTTTAGTTTTAGAATCAGTGCAATTGGCAGAACGTGATGTCCCTGATTATATTGAAGCAGATCATAAACAGATGAAAGCAACCTTTACACGTATTCCTGCTTTTGCAGATGTTCCTTATGCTGTGCAAATGGAACCTAATTTGGTTGTTGAGTTTTATTCTCGATAATTTTTCTGCAAGAGAAGTTATTTTTTTCTTCTATTATTATAACTTCAAGATATTGTGTTATTTTTACAATCTCTGAAGTTAATAAGTGCTTTTTGTAAATGGTTCTATATTAAGTTTATTGCTATGTTTTATAGTCATAGACTTATATAGTTCCATTTCTTTTTTGTGTATCTAATTTATAAGTTCAAAAAACATAAATGTAAGCTTGCTTTAATATTTGTTTTTATCTTTGCAAAACGAGCTGTTTATTGTGCAGGATATGGTATTATGAATGATGTTTCAGTTGAATATCAGGCAATAGAAGAAAACGAAGGGAGAGATGATCCTTTAATAAGCGAAGCAGATAGTTGTCATCCAATGTTTCGTGTTGCTCCTTCAAGCGTAGAATTTAATAAATTGCGCAAACGACTTTTGCGTCATATGCGACAAGCTTTGGATGATTTTTCTATGCTCTCTACAGGAAAAAAATGGCTTGTTGCTTTATCGGGTGGAAAAGACTCTTATGGTTTATTAGCGCTTCTTTTAGACTTAAAGTGGCGAGGTCTTTTATCCGTTGAAATTCTTGCCTGTAATCTTGATCAAGGGCAACCTGGATTTCCGAAGCATATTCTTCCAGACTTTTTAAGTTCTTATAAAATTCCATATCGTATTGAATATCAGGATACTTATTCCATTGTTACAGATAAATTGGCAGAGTCGCAGACATATTGTTCACTTTGTTCTCGATTACGACGTGGTAATCTCTATCGTATTGCACGTGAAGAGGGATGTTCTGCATTAGTTTTAGGTCATCATCGTGATGATGTTTTAGAAACATTTTTTATGAATTTGTTTCACGGTGGCCGATTAGCTGCCATGCCTGGAAAACTTAAAAATGATGAAGGAGATCTTTTTGTGTTACGTCCTCTTGTTTATGCAGCTGAGGAGGATATGGAAAAATTTTCTCAAGCAATGCAATTTCCGATTATTCCTTGTAATCTTTGCGGTAGTCAAGATGGTTTACAACGTAATGCAATGAAAGAAATGCTGAAAAATATCGAAAGACAAATGCCAGGACGTAAAGATACGATGATTCGCGCTTTAACAAATGTACGCCCAAGTCATTTGCTTGATAAGAAATTCTTTGATTTTAAGACCTGTTAATAAAGATTAGATATTTAAAAAAATAAGTTCAAAGAGTTTAAGATAAGATACTTATTTATTAAGACACTATTGAAAAAAGTTTCCTTTCACTAACTAATGACTGTCGCAATATGAAAAATGGGAAAATAGTACGATTGTCGATTTTCTCTTTTGTTAAGTAAAAATGGTGAACCTTGAGGATTTTATTCTTTTGCGCCGCCGTCACCTCATTTAAGGCATTAAATTAAGAGAATATATAGCTGCTTGGTATTTGTGGAGTGTATAGCAAACATTCAGGGCGAGGATTGCTCGTAAATTCTCATGAAGTGAGTTACATAAGTGATCAAGTTCGATTGTGAGTAGCCGATCTTTTTATAAACCAATGCTGATAGAAATCTTCATCATTGAGGACAGGGAAGAAGTTAAATTTTCAAACTGCTACACCATAAAGATCATAGGCATCCGACTGTTCAATTTTAACGCTGACAAATTCACCAACACGCAACGGGCGTCGTGATGATATATGGACAACACCATCTATTTCTGGAGCATCGTATTGACTACGTCCTTTGGCAACTTTTCCTTGACTTTCATCGATAAGCACTTGGAGTCTTTTTCCAATTTTTTTCTTTAAAAGATGTGTAGAAATTTGTTGTTGTTTTGCCATAAAACGATGCCAGCGATTTTCTTTCACCTCTTCAGGAATATTTTCTAATCCCAAATCATTTGCGGCGGCTCCTTTTACCTCTTCATATTTAAAGCACCCAGCGCGTTCAATTTTTGCTTCTTCTAGCCATTCTAGGAGTATATTAAAATCTTCATTCGTTTCGCCAGGAAAACCAACAATAAATGTTGACCGCAAAGTAAGATCTGGGCATATTTTTCGCCATTTTTCAATTCTACGGTTTGTTTTTTCTATGAGTGCAGGACGCTTCATATGACGCAAAATAGCTGGTGATGCATGCTGAAAAGGAATATCCAGATAAGGAAGAATTTTTTTTGCAGCCATAAGTTCGATAACTTCATCAACATGGGGATAAGGATAAACGTAATGCATACGTATCCAAATACCCATATCGCCTAGTTCGCGACAAAGATCAAAGAATTTTGTTTTTATTGTACGATCTTTCCAAGAATTTTCGAGATATTTTAGATCAATACCATAAGCACTCGTATCTTGTGAAATAACTAAAAGTTCTTTTACACCCGCTTGCACGAGTTTTTCAGCTTCACGAAGAACATCGCTGATGGGACGTGAAGTGAGATCACCACGCAGAGTAGGGATGATACAAAAACTACACTGGTTAGAGCATCCTTCAGAAATCTTTAGGTAGGCGTAATGGCGAGGTGTTAAACGAATACCTTGGGGAGGAACTAAATCAAGAAAAGGATCATGAACAGGAGGAATTGCTGTATGAACAGCTTCTATAACACTTTCATAAGCTTGCGGTTTTGTAATAGCCAATACATTAGGATACGTTTGGCGAATAACATCAGGATCAGCACCAAGACACCCCGTTACAATAACTTTTCCATTTTTTTTGAGAGCTTCATCAATATTGGCTAATGATTCTCTCCTTGCCGAGTCAAGAAAGCCACAGGTATTCACAATAACGACATCAGCTCCTTGATGTTGACGTGAAATTTCATACCCTTCAGAGCGAAGGCGTGTAATAATTCGCTCAGAATCTACGAGTGCTTTTGGGCATCCGAGGGAGACAAAACTAATACGAGGTGCTACCATGATGATCCTACAATTATTGTGAATGATTGAGTTACACTTTTATAACTGAAAAATAATGTTCTTTATTTTTATACCTATGCAATAAAATCTGTTACAAAGTTATTTGATTTTTTTCTACAAAATTTTATGTGTTTTTATGCATGCATACAATTTATATCGTAAAATTCTGTCATTGAGGACGATGATATAAGGTTGCTTCCTTCAAAGCATTCAAGTTCTTTTATAAAGTACGTGGTGAATATTTTAAAGCTTACTTGTCGCTCCTTGCGTAAGTGAAGGAGATGTAGGGAAGGAAAAATGAAACCCGCTCGATAAGGATCTGGACTGTTTATAGACCGAATTGGGGCATCCTTTGGCAGTGGAGAGGAAGTCAACTGCGTGTGGCACAATAAAAAAATACTCAACAACTCCTTATTGCGATATCTATCGCGTACTATAAGGTTTATTTTTAATATTTGCGAATAAGTCCGGTAAGTTTGCCTTGTATTTCTACACGTTCGGATTCGTATGTACGTGCTTCATAATGAGGATTTGCGGCTTCTAATGCAATAGAAGCTCCTTTGCGTCGATAACGTTTTAATGTGGCTTCTTTTTTATCAATAAACGCAACAATAATTTCACCTGTTATTGCTGTATTTTGACGTTTCACAATGATCGTATCTTTATTAAGGATACCAGCCTCCATCATAGAATCATCTTTAACTTCTAATGCGTAGTGCTCACCTGTATTAACCATATTGCGTGGGAGAGAAAGAGTGTTTATTTGTTGCAGTATAGCAGAGGCGGGCACGCTCGCAGAAATACGTCCCATAATAGGAATGGTGATATTTTTTTTTTCTTCTTCATCAAAGTTGTCAAGGTTACTCAAGTTTTTTGATATTTCCCTTTTATTTTTTTCTATCATACTGGGAGAAATTTTACGTGCTAAAGAAAGGTTAAATGTTATTTTCTCAGGGAGTCGAATCACCTCCACTGCACGAGCGCGATTGGGTAAACGACGTATAAACCCTCGTTGTTCTAAGGCTATAATGAGCTTATGAATACCAGACTTTGAAGAAAGTTCTAATGCATTTTTCATTTCTTCAAAAGAAGGAGGAACACCAGTTTCTTTTGTATGGTTATGAATAAACAAGAGTAGCTCATATTGTTTACATGTTAGCATTCAATATTCCAATCAAAATAATAAAAAAGGAGTAAAGTAAAAATACATGTATATATAACAATTTTACAATTTTTTTTCCGCCAAATCAAAATTATTTTCTTTATTTTTGATCCTATAAGTTAAGTTAATGAAGCAATATGTTTATTTATAGACATATTTAAATTATTATTTATATAAAACTTACTTTAAGAATTTTATGAAATTATTATTTATATATTATATATCTACATTAATATTAAACAATGTATAAAAATACTTTATAGCTCTGACTGGATTATCCAACACTAAATTTTATGACCAGTGTTATCCTTTTCTTCTAAAAATATATCTACGTATTTTGTAATTTCTTGATATAAAAAAGTTAATTAGAAGGCATTTTATATATTTAGAACACTCTATGGGTATTTAGATCATTTTGCACACTGCATATTATTTCTGCTTTTTTTAAGTAAAATTATCTACAGCTATAATAGTGAGCATAATTTATAGTCATTCGGGATACTTTCAATGAGACTGAATTTTATGTCTGTTTTATTCTATAGGATAAATTGGCTTTCGTTATATATTCATTATGCATGAATAAAAATCATACCCTCAAAATGCCATTGTTGCTCATTGTCCCATTTTCAGGTCTAACGTACCAACCGCTATATACTATTTTGCTGAACCCTAATGTTGAGATAATTTTTGGTTATTGAAAGGAGGTATAAAAGGTATTTTCATTTCTTTTTTATAGTTTTATTCTCTTACTTGTGTCTGTCATATAAGATATAATACTAAAAAACACAATAAAGTCAATAGTTTGTGTGAAATTATTTTATATGAATCCACTTAAGAATCCACACTTTTATGCATGATCCATTTGACTATTTTTTATATAAGATTGCTATCTATAAACAGACCCAAAAAAGCAAATCATGATGTAAATGTTATAACGCATGTGTGCATTCAAATGAAATGAAAAGCAGATATCATTCATAACAGTTTATAAATTTATGATACGTTTTTATCACAGCACAAATTACATTGTTAAAAATTTAGTCGTTTGGAATATTGATAACATACATTTAAAGATCACATCTTGTTTTAAAGATTGGATTGTTATCACATGATAAAAACATAAAATTAATGAAAATACGCTTATGAAAGCTTTTCTAAATGCATGTTTAAACGTTTGAAACTGATGTTTATAACAGTTTTAAAGCCTTGCGTTTGATAAAATCGGTTGTTTATTGTCTTATGAGAGATTGTTTTAAAAACCAACGCTCGTAAATGTAAAAAGCGGGTTTTGATAAAGCTACCGAGTGTTTTGATAACTTATCATATCTCAATAGAGCACTTGCAATATGATACGTTTTGTATATA
>NZ_JBHIMQ010000090.1:0-757 GCF_042194225.1 Bartonella sp. MR110HLJHH
TCGTGGGAGCGAGTTGTCGAACTTTTTGATGCACCCGACAGTTTATTTTATTTAGACCCGCCTTATCTTGTGAAGAAGAAATGTTACAGCTCTGGGAATTTTGTTGAAGATGATTTTGTGAGTATGGCAAAAGTTCTCAAAAGCATTCAAGGCAAATTTGTTTTGAGTCTCAATGATTGTGATGCGGTTCGAGAGATCTTTAGGGATTTTGACTTTTTAGAATTAGAGACCCTTTGGACATCTGGTTTTGCTAAAAAACCACCCCGAAAAGAACTCTTGATTCGTAATAATTGAAGAAAATCATAAAAAGATTTGTTAGAATCAGAAAAAATATTTCTTCTCTAATAGGACTTTTTTTGATGCTTACACCCTTTGGTAAAATTTTACGTAAACTTCGCGTTGATCACTCAGAACGCCTCTTAGATATGGCTAAGAAATTAGACATATCTGTAGCATTTTTATCTTCTGTAGAGATTGGAAAAAATCTGTTCCTGTAGGATTGGAAGAAAAGATCATAGAGCTTTATGGTTTAGATAAAGCTATGGCTTCTCTCTTAAAAAAAGAAGCCTATTCGTGTCGAAAAAGCATCATAATAAAACCTTCTACTCCGTTGCAACGTGAAACTGTTGTTGCGTTTATGAGGCTTTTAGATGGCTTACATCAAGAAGCGTTAGCAGACTTCAAAGAAACATTAGAAACATTGTGCGAAGCGTGCTTTATAGAGAAATGTTAGAAAATCCTATTCCCTAACTTTTAT
>NZ_JBHIMQ010000091.1:0-757 GCF_042194225.1 Bartonella sp. MR110HLJHH
GAGGCGGTTTATCTTTTTCTGTAAACCAAAATGGAACCTCTGAAATGCCCACTATTCGGTCAAATTCTTCATGACATTTCTTTAAGCTATCCCCACTCAAACCTACACACTCTTCGTCTATAGCTCTCTTGCGCCTTTGCAAAGAAACTTCAGAAGAAGAAACATCCCGTTTTTTACGAGAAGAAAGACCTTCTGATGACGCTGGACCTATAAAATGTTCATGCGCTTTTAAAGAACAGGGTTGTATACTTGCAAAAGAACGCCAAGGGTCTAAATTGCGTTCATTATCAAGTCCCCGTAAAAATAGCCCCCGAAAATCGGGAACATTAAACGTCTCAACGCCATCCCCTTCTCCCCACGTCGTTCCTATGACACAAAATAAATCCCAATAAACATACCGTGAATAAGCACTTCCATCACATGGCAACCAACCATCCGGCAAGCGTTCCATTGCAAACGGTCCTATCAGACCGGAGGGTAAGCGTTTTAAGGAAGAAACTTTACCCCTTGTCGGGTTGAGAACTTGCCACCCCGAAAGTTCTTCATCATACATGACTGTATAAAGACAACCATCTTGTATCTCTCCTCCCGACAAGGCTAATAAACCGGTTTCTGTCGCCTTATAAACAGGTTTGCCAGCTAAATTATTCAAAGCAATTGTTGTCGCCCCAACATTCTTGCCCTTTGCTTTAAAACAAACCGATATGCCATTCTTATACTCTAAAAATGCCGATTGGCTTAGAAGCCTTATCACGCT
>NZ_JBHIMQ010000092.1:0-743 GCF_042194225.1 Bartonella sp. MR110HLJHH
GTCTGCAAAAAGCCTCGTCCATGGCAACTTAGTTGACATACTTCACCTCCCTTTCTTTATTATTATTGCAAGTGAAATTATCTAGCTCTTCTTCACTGAGACTGTTGAGTTCTTTTTCAACTTCTGAATTCCACAACCCACCATTGTCTAAACGTATGATGAATCCACCTTCAATCAAGGAATTCAAAGCTGTTTCAAACTCTTCTACTGGATAACCAACCCAAAAAGCTAATACCCTTAAGTCCTTTAAAATAGGCTCACCAGTATGGAGCATTAGAAGTCGCAACATGACATAGATACATTTCTCGGTCGGCGACAAACAACCAAGAGTAACAAGCCATCTGTCTGCAAAAAGCCTCGTCCATGGTAATTTACTGGACATACCCCAATTCCCTTTCTTTAACTAAATATAAAATTGCTAAAGCATCTGCTTCGTTGTCATCTTTCGGATTGTGCCCTTTTGCACGCACCGCCTTAATCATCTCTTCTTTCGACGCATTCCCCTTGCCTGTCGTCGCTTTCTTAATCGTACTTACTGGTATCCCCTCATACGGTATCTGATGCTGTTCACACCACGCCGTTAACGTTGCTAACAAACCTCCGTAAACATGCGCGGCATCTGTACCTTTATGACGCCTCACCTCTTCAAAATACACCGCGTCAATTTGACCTGCTGTCTGCTTTATTTCTGATAGCCATTGTTTAAAACGCAAGTAACGCATTCCACCGCCTTCAAAACGGCG
>NZ_JBHIMQ010000093.1:0-712 GCF_042194225.1 Bartonella sp. MR110HLJHH
ACAATAGCTTGGTTCTCGCTCAGTGACTCTTGATTATCTGTTTCAACGCTAAGACTTACAAACCACCGATCCGCTTTACGGCTAATGGTTGCTGACAAGATCTTTCCTTGAAATCGCAACTGTTCTCGCAGACGAACCCAACCAAGTCTGGGAATTCTTATCTTGAAACCTTGCAACTGTATTTGATCATTGGTCAAAGTAAAACGATCGTGCACTCCTTTCTTTCTAAAAGTGGGATATCGGCTTCTCCCTGAAAAGAAATTCTTAAAAGCCACACCCAATTGAATAATTGCCATTTGTGGAGCATTTTTAGTAACTTCCATCATCTATGGAAATTGTTCTCGTTTTAGAGAATTGAATTGTCTACGTAGCGCATAGTCATTAGGCTTTGGTAAATTATTATCTTTCTTCCATGCTTCATATTGCTGCTGCCATTCCTTCAGTGCCCAATTATAAGCAAAGCGCGCGCAACCACTGGCTCGAGCCATGTAGCTTCGTTGTTTATTGTTTAAGTCTAGAGCTATTTTGTGAGCAACAATCATTGCGATGCCTCTACAGCTTGACGAACATTCTCTAATAACCTTTGATTTTTTCTCGAACGACTTCCATAAAGACCAGCACTAAAGACAGTAATAATTTCTAAAACATCTTTAACTAAATCCTCTTCAAAACTGCTTTCTTCCCCCTGATTGAGAATGACAACCTCAACTTG
>NZ_JBHIMQ010000094.1:0-701 GCF_042194225.1 Bartonella sp. MR110HLJHH
AAGTAAAGCGCCGCGTTTCTGATGAATGAAGGCACAGTTTTTGGATAAGACCGATCAATTTTTGCAAAGAAAGCAAATATCTCCCCCCTCCCATCAACACAGCAAAGAGCCCAACAACAAAGGGAAAACCTGGATGCTGCTGTAAGAATGGCGCAGGCTTTGCAATAAAACACCGTCCATATTCAACCATGATATCCAAAGCCAAGATCAAATCGGCAACCATTTGTGCCTGTTGTCGACGTTGAAATGCAGCTTCACGAACCTTTTGAACAATATTGGTAAGCTTTTTTTGCTGAAGGGATTGACGCACACGCACGCGTTCAAAATTGCAATCTTCATTTGTTGGATCATCAATCCATGTTTTTCCCTTGAAACGCAAATAGGCACGCAATGTTTTACGCTCTACACTAAGGAGCGGACGAATCAAGCGTATTTTTCGATGCAACAACGCTTCGCGGGGAATACAAGATAAACCACGTGCATACATCAACCCATAGCTTTTTTCGGCAAGAACAGAGTTTTTTTGCGCAATATTTTTTTCAGTTTCTGTAAAATAAGCCCCATCACGCACACCCTGTAAGGTTTCGCGTTGCAAAGCATCCACAAGCTCTCTCGCATACCCCCTATCATGCATGCCCCCTAAAGCCCCACATTGCAAAGCATTTATACTTTTTTGGAAACGCTGGGAGCGCATTTGATAG
>NZ_JBHIMQ010000095.1:0-671 GCF_042194225.1 Bartonella sp. MR110HLJHH
TGAGAAAAAAACTAGAAAAGTCTATTTTCTGAGGTGCAGTTTTCTGACCCTTTGTTATAGCTTGATAGGCTTTTTCTATTTGTGAAATTTGTTCTTTTTTCAACTCAAGCTGTTTTTTTAAGAGCTCAATAATTTCTCCTTTTTTTAAAAGCTGAAGGATTTCCGAATATTCTGCTGATAGAGCAGGTGGTGGCGGTGGAGCAGATGATTTCAATTTTGAACATTTTTCTAGGATTCCAGTGTAGTCTTTTCCATATGTGTTCTTTTGAAATTCTGCAAGTTCCACTGCTAGAACATTGCATAAACCTGATGGATCTGGGTCTACATATACTTTAGAAAAATCCAATGCATGTGCCAAATTGATCATTCCCCAAAGGGTAATCATTCCTGTTATAATAAGAATCTTTCTCATATACTTGCTCGCTTGATTTCGTCAGGGATTGTTTTATTAATAGGCACACGGTTCCTATCATTGGGCTGTTTGAGCTTTGGTGCTAATGCACAAGCTGATAAAAGGTTTGTAATTAAAATTATAAGGGTGATCGACTTCATTTTAACTATTTTTGATAATTAAACAAAGCCTGATATTTATTGTCATTATTATAATTTTGACACTAAAGTAAAGTGTATAGTTTGCGATAATTGATCTTTTCTTAATTTCATTTTTTAAT
>NZ_JBHIMQ010000096.1:0-657 GCF_042194225.1 Bartonella sp. MR110HLJHH
AAATCCATATTTTTCTGCCATTTCTTTTAAAAAAGTAGAATTTGTCATCTTGATTTCCTACATTGCGCGCAATTCACCCGTGGCGTGAATCACGCATCTGTTAAAAGGCTGGTTGGTTGTTAGAAAGTGCTTATACGCTCTGTCTTTTCCTAGGGATATGTTCGGCTTTTCTACTATAACTAATATGTGTGTTGCCTGAAATACATGTGTTACCACACACAACAGCTTCACCACCAATATGAGCTTTTTCACAAATTTTGGCATTGCCGTGAATTTCGGCTATTCCGTAAACTTGCGCATTATCGAAAATATGTGCATTGGATTCAACACAAGCGTTTCCAAAAACATTAGCATTTCCATAAATACGTGCATTACATGAGATACGTGCTCGTCCAAATACTTGTGCATTCTCATAAATTTGAGCATTATTGCAAACCTTTGCCCTATCCCCAACCCAACAATCGCCCTCATGAGAGAGGTTACCTTCATGCTCTATATAACCGCCTAGGTCACCTTTCTTGATGTTTCCAAAGTTTCTCAGTGCACGGATGCGACGAACTAGTCGACGATAGAGAATGTCTATTTCATCAGTAAGTTCATATTTCTTTTCCATGATTACTATTTCTCACGTTCTTCGATTACGGTGGAGCCACTAAT
>NZ_JBHIMQ010000097.1:0-653 GCF_042194225.1 Bartonella sp. MR110HLJHH
GTGCATGTCAATGGTGCCCGTGATCCTGTGGCCACTGGTCGTGCGGTTGCCCACGCCATTCAACGGGCACGCGCTAATGCTCTGCATGGCGGGACAGAATGAGGGGAGGGAGCCTATGAGAGATCCTTTGATGATGTTAGGACCGCATCAATTTTATGTGGACTGGCTGAATTTCCAATCCTTTGAAGAAGAGTTTTCTGCCTCATGGGTTTGTATGGAGCGTTTTGGCAGGTCCCCCAGTTTGCAATTTACCGGCTATGGCAATGATGCAAAAACCATTCATGGAGTTTGGTTTCCAGAAGAATTTGGTGACCGTGTAGCGATAGATGCCATCGCCCAAACCATTCGAAGAGCAAAGCCGGTCCAGATGCTTCGTTGGATCAATGATACGACCTATAGTGTCCTTCTCCATGGTCCCGTGGTGATCACCACGATCAATAAAGACCACGACTATATCAGCCGCTCTGGTCAATCCCAGCGCATCCGCTATTCCATTACGCTCTTGCCCTTTTTTAATGGCGGAAAACCACAAGGACAATACCAGGTGGGACAATATCAAGTGGGACAAACTCTATGAAGATACCAGAAAAGCATGTTGTTGTAGAGCTAGAGGATATGAGTCTTGATCTTATCTGCTTTCACCATGCCATGGC
>NZ_JBHIMQ010000098.1:0-647 GCF_042194225.1 Bartonella sp. MR110HLJHH
TGATTTTCAACAGTTTCAATTTGTTGTGATGTTGTAAGTTCTACAGAAGCATCATAAGCTCTATTCACAACTTGAGTGCCAAGGTTAATTAAAGAGCGTCGGATAAACAGATCATAAATGACGCTCCCATAATCTTTAGTATTAATGATTGTGACTGCCTCGGTAGCTAAACGCACCACGTAATTATATACAGTGATGTCACCAATTTTCTCATCATTGTCAACAAAGGGCTTAATAGTAATGGGATCTGCAACTTTTCCACTTTGAATAATTTGTGAAATGATATCAAAAAGCTTTTGATGCAACGGTTCAAAAAAGTGCTCTGCTTTTAAAAAATCAGAAACGCTATCAAGAGCATTATTATTGATAATGATAGCACCCAGCAAAGCTTTCTCTGCTTCAATATTATGGGGCAATTGACGAAAAGAAGATTGTTCTTCTGTTTGAAAAGAAGGTAATTTAACAGCGCTCATTTTATTCATTATGATTTAAATTGATTTGATAAATGATAATTATAAATCACTGAATCTACAGTGTGAATCCCATTTTTATTTTACTTAACAGCTTGCTTTTTGATACGTTTTGTGCAATAAAGAGATGTTCTTTTATATTTCGATTGGTTACTTTAATCGTTTATTTAGATCGCT
>NZ_JBHIMQ010000099.1:0-311 GCF_042194225.1 Bartonella sp. MR110HLJHH
ATGTAGAAATGATTTACGGTGGTGTTTTTCATATTCAAAACATTCCACAAGAACATGTTATGCCTCTTGTTTTTATTGAATGTCCACGCCTTTTATTTCCATTTGCTCGGCAAATCATCTCTGATGCCACCCAAAATGGTGGTTTTCCACCTCTGTGGATTGATCCGATTGATTTTGCAGCATTGTTTCAAAAACGTATTGCTGAAGAACAAAAAGACAATCAGAGTCAAGCACAACCCTCTTAGAAATGTTTTTCATTATAAAAAAGGCCCTGAAATATACGAGGCCTTTATTTTTTACAACTTTTTCGC
>NZ_JBHIMQ010000099.1:323-637 GCF_042194225.1 Bartonella sp. MR110HLJHH
ATGATAAGCCGCTAGCATTGCGATATTGACAACATCCGTATCGTTTCCACTAAACGGTACAATTTGGACAGATTTTTCCAACCCAATCAAAATAGGTCCAATAATGGTTGCTTCACCAAGCTCTTGCAGCATTTTGCTAGCAATGGAAGAGGCATGATATCCAGGCATTACCAAAATATTAGCTGGTTCCGTTAATCCCATAAAGGGATATTGCTGCATCAATTTCAAATTGAGTGCCACATCAGCACTCATTTCTCCATCAAATTCAAAATCAACTTTACGTTCATGCAACATGTTAACAGCATCCTGAATTT